>JAHDES010000002.1:0-32731 GCA_020628645.1 Saprospiraceae bacterium | reverse complement strand
AAGCACGCCTTAAAGCCGAAGAAGAAGCACGCCTTAAAGCCGAAAAAGAAGCGCGCCTTAAAGCCGAAGAAGAAGCACGCCTTAAAGCCGAAGAAGAAGCACGCCTTAAAGCCGAAAAAGAAGCGCGCCTTAAAGCCGAAGAAGAAGCACGCCTTAAAGCCGAAGAAGAAGCACGCCTTAAAGCCGAAAAAGAAGCGCGTCTTAAAGCCGAAAAAGAAGCGCGCCTTAAAGCCGAAGAAGAAGCACGTAAACGCAAAGAGGCGGAAGCTGCTACTCTAGCTGTTAAAAGAAGAGAGGAAGAAGAAAAAAGAGCTGCTGCTACACTTGCAGCTTCTAGTACAGATGATGATGGCGGATTATTAGGAGGATGTTTGAGAAATTGGTTATGGTGGTTATTAGCATTATTACTTTTATTACTTTTACTATATTTGTTAAGAGGCTGCTTTGGATGTGGAGATACGGCAGTAATTGGAGCAACAGATGATGACCAAAAAGAGCAAGTCATTACTAAAGAAGAACCTTCAATTACTACTACTAAAGAAGAAATCGAAGTTGAACCAGCAAAAGAAGAAATAAAGGCTGAACCTAAAAAACCTTTTGGTCCAGATGCAGCAGCTTTAGGACTATCTTCAACTTCAGCTTCTGGTAAGCTTGCTGATTATCTTGCAAACCCTGATAGCAAATTTCCATTCAAAATTGCGATGGATCACATGTACTTTAACCAAGCTGATGCGGCTAAAATGGACGATGCTGGCAAACGAGAAATTAATGAATTAGCTAAAGTACTCAAAGCTTATCCTAATCTTCGCGCTAATCTTTTTGGTCATATTGATGCTAATGAAACTGATATTTATAATGGAAAATATCAAGATGGAAGTGGAATTTCTACTTCTAGAATTCGAGCTAGATGTGCTTATAGACGTTTGATCAAAGCTGGTGTTGATCGTTCTGCATTAATTGATTACATTGGTAAAGGAAAATCTGATCCTTTAAATGATAATAGTACTGACAAAAAACGTCGTGCTAATCGAAGAGTTGAAATAGAAATCACTCGTAGATAATATATTTTCATTAAAAAAGAGGCTGTCTCAAAAGGATAGCCTCTTTTTTAATTGCCAGATGAGAGACTCCAAAATAAATGCTGTTTTGAAAAATTTTTTCTTGCTGTAAACTTACTAGGAAACTTAGCCAAAATTTGAGCTTATGAGCTTATCCAAAATTTTGTACTTAGGATTAAAAATCCTAACTAAATTTATAGGAATTACAAAATATGATTTTCAAAATAAGTCAACTTGATTAGAAATAACTTTCTCAATTTCATTTATATCTGATTCTATAGAAGGCAATACTTCTATAAATCGTTTTACTACTCTTAAACGATGTGAATATCTTTTTGTATCTATATTAAAAATACCAAAATGATCTATCTTATCAATACGTACTCTTCCTGAAGCATGGATTATCTCATCTTTATTTAATAAGATTCCTACATGTGTTATTCGTCCATTTTTATTCTCAAAAAAGGCTAAATCTCCAGCCTGAGACTGTTCTATGAAATCAATAAGTTCTCCCTTTTCAACTTGTTGATAAGCATCTCTAGGCAAATTAATACCTAACATTCGAAAAACCACTTGAGTAAATCCCGAACAATCAATTCCCAAAGGAGAACGTCCGCCCCATAAATAAGGAGCATATAAATATTTTCGAGCTATTTTTAATAATAATTCAATATTTGTATTCCCTTTTGATGGAAAAATTGCCTGCCCGCTAAATTGATACGAATTGCCACTTAATTGTAAACTCATCCCATCAAATGAAGGCAAACATGCACCTAGAGTAATAGGAATATAATGCTCAGTACTCATTATAGGCTGCAAAAGTTCTAAACTAAATGCATGATTAGTCGTATAGTTTTTATATTCTGAAGGTGTAATTGCTTTTACTTGCTTCTTGTCCATCCACCCTACATAATCATCCCAATCACATCTAATTTTGATCCAAGAACCTTTTTTTTCAAGAATTTCGACAATTTCACCAAATAAAAGTTGAGAAACCATCTCACTTTTATCTGAAGCACCCGAACGAATAGGGGCTATACTCAAATGTCCAATACCAAAATACATATTGTAAATGTACTAGTTTCTGCAACAAACTGCAAACCTTTATTTGAGTATACCGTATAATTCCATCTTATTAATGCCATGAATCAAGTTATTTACTATACTAAATTATTCTATTTTACCGTTTCAGAAAAGAGGTTTTGATATTCAATTTTGATACCTTACCTTTGCCCTTTAACTGTATTTCTAATATGAGCAGAATTACTATATTATTTTTAAGTATTTTTTTTGTTGGTAATATAATTGCACAAGACAAAAATTTCTCTCAATTCTACGCATCTCCCCTTACCCTCAATCCTGCATTAACAGGTGCATTTGATGGTAAATATCGCATTGGAATAAATTATAGAGATCAGTGGCGCAATGTTTTAGATACTCCATTTAAAACATTTTCAACCAATTTAGAGGTAAAATTCGGATTGGATCAGCTTCTCAAATTACGCTATAAAGATAAAGTTGCTGTTGGACTACTATTTTTCTCTGATAAAGTAGGAGGAGTTGATTTTAATACCTCTCAAATCGCTTTATCCTTGGCATATCATAAAGCCCTAGATTTAAAAAGTAAGCAATATCTATCTTTAGGGATTCAATCTGGTTTAAACCAACGCAACGTTAATTATGAAGATTTTACCTTTGATGACCAATTTAATGGAATAGATGGCTATACCTTTCCAACAGGAGAAGAATTACCGTCCAATAATTTTTCTTTTACCGACTTATCTATTGGATTAAATTATACAATAAGCCCAAACAAACGATTCAGTTTATTTGCTGGTGGGGCACTTCATCACGTTTTTGAGCCAGAGCAATCATTCTATAACATTGATGGTAATTCAAATTCTCTTTCTAGTAAATTATTTCGAAAAATTTCAACTCAAGTTAGCACTCGAATTAATTTGAGTAATGAATTAGCTATCACTCCTCGTATTTTATTCGCTTTACAAGGTCCTCATTCTGAAATTAATGTGGGGACAAATGTACGTATCTCTATAAGTGAATACAGTGGCTCTGCCTTATATTTTGGTGCTTGGTCACGTTTGGCTGCATTTGATCAATCAGGTTATAATATGGATGCAATAGTAGGATTGGTAGGTTTTGAATATAATGGACTAGTCCTAGGTTTTAGTTATGATGCCAATATTGCTGATTTAACACGATATCAACAAGGACAAGGAGCTTTTGAAATTTCAATTGCATATCTGGGAGAATATGAAAGTGAAACCATTCTTTGTCCAAAGTTTTAATTGTTAGATTCCATTTCTACCCTACGCATTAATTCATTTACATCCATTGGAGGACGACCTTCTATATGATTTTTAATAAATAAATAATCTCCCACTCCCATTCGCTTTTCAGTATATTCCACCTCAATAATTGGAGCTATATCATCAAAATATTTTTCTGGTGCATGACGGAAAATTACTACAGGTGCCATATCTCCAATACAGCCTAATTTTGTTTTATCTGGCCAACCTCTCTGTTTTGTAATTGCAATTAGCTCTTTTGTATTTTCATCATCTAATTTTTTTTGTAAAACCCAAACGGAGTCTTGTTGAGTTTGAGAAATATGGCTAGGAAGTGGCATTAATAGATAATCTGAAATACGATACCGTTGATCTTTTTCATTCATTACTATCAATAAGTCACACAGCATTTTATCATCAGAATAATCAAGTTTATATTCACAATTAAAATTGAGAAGAAGGACTAACAAAATGAAAATTATCTTTTGCATCATTTAGAAGCTGTTTAAAAAAATTGAACAAATAAAAGAGTTCTACAAATTAATTATTCCTTTACAATTTCTAAAGACCTTGGAATTGCTTGTTTTTGAGTTAAACGAGAAATCAAGATGATAGTTAATAATCCCATTATCATTGAAAAAGTACGGAATGGAAATAACACTACGCCATCTTCAATCATGGGATATGGAATCAAAATTGGTAAATTCAAAGTAGCATCTCCCCCACCAAATCGTAGTATAAAAGAAACGATAAACCCACATGCTGCCCCAATCCAATTTGCTTTTTTATCAAATAAAGCACATACTAAGGCAGGAAAAAGAAGACAATACACAAAATCACTACACAAAAACCATAATTCATATACACTAGAAATATTTAACGCCAATAAAGTTGCAGCAATTCCTGTAATCCAAATAGATCGTTTCACTATTTTTTGAAGCACTTCTGGGGTTGCATTTGGTTTCCAAATAGGACGAATCACGTTCCAACTTGCCATACTAGAAGCAGAAAGAATAGAGGAATCTACGGAAGACATCACAGCAGCAGCCACAGCTCCCAATCCAATAGTTGCGACCCAAGGATTCGTTAAATGACGAATCACCCAAGGTAAAGTAGAAGCAGCATCTGGTGGTGCTGCAATTCCCATCATTTCCCAATTTGCAACACTCCCAATCATACCAATGATAACAGCAGGAATAGCAGCCACAATACAAATAATACCTGCAAAAATAGAAAGACGAACGGCTGTATTCTCATCTTTTGAAGCTAATACTCGTTGAAAATAAACCTGCCAAGCAATCCCTCCAAAGATGAGTAAAAGCGCATAGTCCCACCAATTCCAATAATAGTTGCCCAGTGCTTCTTTTGATGGAATAAAACTACTCAATACGCCTTTTTTTTCTTGATAACGGATGTACAATTCATCCCAACCACCCACATTTTGTAGCGCAAAAGGAATCACAATAGTTAATCCCAATAATAACAAAATAAGTTGAATTACATCTGTCATGGCTACAGCCCACAAGCCTCCAATAGCAGTATAAGCAATGGCAATGATAGCAGATATTACAATCGCGCTGTCGGTATCTAGTCCCAAAACAGTCCCAAAAGTAGTTCCCAATGCAGTTAAAATAGCGGCTGTCCAGAAGATCTCCCCTGTTAAAGCAGGAATAAAAAGTAAAGTAGACATTCCTTTCCCAAATCGTTGTGAAAGTGGATCAAGCATCGTCTTGAACTGATAACGACGCATTTTTCGGGCAAAAAATAAACCTCCTACCACCAAACTCAAAGCATACCCCCAAGGTGCTTGTACCCACATTAAACCAGAGGAAGCGGTATATTCCGCCGTTCCATTAATATAGCCTCCCCCCACCCAAGTGGCACTCATGGTGAAAATAGCAATCCCCAAAGGTAAATTTCGTCCTGCGAGGAGTACGTCTGTCGGATTACTAGAAGCACTTTTTTGTGCTGCGTAAGTTCCTAAATAAAAGATTAATCCATAAAAAAGAATAATCGCCCAATATCCCGACCAGAATACTTCTGTATCTGTCATCCAATACAAATATGCTCCTAGAATAATTAAAAGTGTGATTAGAATTAAGGTAGGTCGAATAGATTGAGGTAGTCTCATAGTACGAATGTAAAGAAAGTATTAAGAAAATATTACTAAATTGAGCTTTATTTCATTGAATTTGAATGCCCAATAAATGTCAGCAAATAATTCTTTTTCTATTTTTCAATACCTTTTAGCTTGGTCTGTTCATCTATTCACAGCAAGTGGATTGGTGAGTGGGTTTATGGCAATTTTAGCAATCAATTTAGGAGATTGGCGAGAAGCAATGCTTTGGTTGATCTTATGTTTGGTGATAGATGGAATTGATGGTACTTTCGCACGTTTATTTAAAGTAAAAGAGGTTTTGCCATTCGTAGATGGAAAAATGATTGATTATGTAGTAGATTTTGCGACTTATGCGATTATTCCAGCCTATTTTTTTTATATGACTGGAATAGTGGAAGAGAGTTGGCGATTGCCCTTGGTCGCTTTGATTTTATTGGTATCAGCCGTGTATTATGGTAAAGATGGAATGGTGTCGGAAGACATGTATTTTATTGGATTTCCTGTATTATGGAATTTGGTCGTGTATTATTTAATTTTTGTATTCCATTTACCAAATTGGGCGAATGTTGCTTTAATCATCTTTTTTGCAATACTTCATTTTGTACCTGTTAAATTTGCCTATCCTAGTCAAGGTACTCGTTTTAAATGGCTTAATATTGGTATGACGCTCGTTTTCATTTTCTCTTTTTTTATGAATGTTTATAGCTATCCAAATGCGCATTTTATTTTTCCAATCCTTGCTGTACTATGTATCTTTCATTTTGGTTTTTTGGCTATTTATTCAACTTGGTTTGATAAATAATAAAGCATTTGTTTGACTTTTAGAGTCAAACAAATGCTTTATTATTTTATCCACTGAAGGATTTACAATAATTTCTTTACTTCCTGTTCGATTTGTTCTGCTCCACGTAAGCCGACCTTAGCAATTTTACCTTCTTTATCAATTAAGAATGTTTTTGGAATACCACGAACTCCATATTCTCTAGCTGGTTCGCAGTCCCATTTTTTCAAATCACTGACGTGATAAGGCCACATGAGATTATCCTTTTCGATAGCTTGAACCCAACGTTTTTTCGTACTTGTTCTCAATTGATCAATTCGTTCTACATCTCCTCCCATTCGTGCCGCTGTTTTCTCATCTACTCCATCTAAAGAGACACTAAAAACTGTAAATCCTTTGCTTTTATACTTATTATAAATATTAACAACATTAGGATTTTCACGACGACAAGGGCCACACCAACTCGCCCAAAAATCTAAAAGTACCACCTGTCCTTTCAAATCTGACAATTTATATTCTTTTCCATCTGGATCTTGAAGCGCAATATCTGGTGCTGCTTGCCCTTCTTGAATAGGCCCTACTGGTTGTCGTGCGCTAAGTTCCACATTTTTAATAAATTGAGCATAGTCATTTACATAAGGAGAACTAGGACTAGCAGTGGCAAGTTTTTCTTGTATACTCTTATGTATAGCAGCAAATTGAGGATTACCTCCAAGTGCTTGATGCGCCACCATCATGGTTAAAATTGGATTGTTCGGCTCATTTATAAATTGTTGAATTCCTTCAATATTCATTTGTCGATTCACCAATTTTTGCATTATTCCTACAAATTTTTCTGCATCAGGAGCACCTGTTACAGTCATATCATATCGAAGAAGACCTGCTAATTTTGCTTGTATATCTACTTCTTTTTCCGTACCGTCAAATACGAGATTGAAGCGTTGTTTTCCAGCTCGGAAACGATATACTCCTTCTTTTAAGCCTTCAGGAAAATTGATAGAAAATTGACCATTACTGCCAATATCAGTTTTTCCAATAACTTGTGTAGAAGCAGAAGGTGTTAAGAAAAGTTGATCTACAAATAATTGAATATCCGCAGCGTCTTGTATTGTTCCAGAAATAGTAGTTCCTGATGCTGGCGCACTTGATGTACACTGCCAAAATGTAGTAGCTGCAAATAATACTAATAATCCAAGGATTGTATTTTTCATGTTCAAAGAGAATTTTAATTTAATATATTAAACGCTAAGCGTGAGTTAGCAGTTGTATATTTAGCTAGTTTTATAGGTTTACGGAATTTATACTGATTGGTTTTTAAGATTTAACTATTTTCTATAATTAATTTTCCATACAAATCATATTCTGTGGCATCCGTAATTTCAACTATCGCAAAATCACCGATTCGAACATAATTTTCTTTTGCATCCAACATCACTTCATTATCAACTTCTGGCGAATCGCCTTCTGTGCGACCTACAAAAAAACCACCTTCTTTTCGATCAAATAAGACTTTTTGAATCGTTCCCACCTTCGCAGCATTCAACTCTCCTGAGATAGTTTGTTGAATTTCCATGATTCGATTGGCACGAGCTTGTTTCGTTTCTGCCACTATATCATCTTCTACATCATATGCAATGGTATTTTCTTCGTGAGAATATTGAAAAACACCGACTCGCTCAAAACGCATATCTTCAACAAAATCGCATAAATCTTGAAATTCTGCTTCCGTTTCGCCAGGATATCCCACCAATAAGGTTGTTCGAATCGTAATATTAGGTACTTTTTCGCGAGCAATTCGGATCAATTCTCTTGTTTCAGCTTGTGTAATTTGTCGTCGCATACGAGCTAAAACTGAATCAGAAGCATGTTGTAAAGGAATATCTAAATAGTTACAGATTTCTTTTCGTTCTGCCATCACATCAAAAATTTCAGTAGGAAATTTACTAGGATACGCATAATGCAACCGAATCCATTCGATACCTTCTACATCAGCCAGCGCATGTAATAATTTGGGCAGTTCCCTTTTCTTATATAAATCTAAACCATAATAGGTCAACTCTTGTGCAATCAACATCAATTCTTTCACGCCCATTCTGGCAAGATTCTGTGCTTCTTTAACCAATTCTTCAATAGGACGAGAAATATGTTTCCCTCGCATCAAAGGAATGGCACAGAACGAACAGGTACGATTACAACCTTCTGAAATTTTCAAATAGGCATAATGTTGTGGTGTGGTTGTAATTCGTTCGCCAATTAATTCATGTTTATAATCGGCATTTAATTTCGCTAATAAACCTGGCAATTCTAAAGTACCGAAATAAGCATCTACTTCAGGAATTTCTTGTTCTAAATCATCTTTATAGCGTTGCGATAAACAACCCGTAACATACAGTTTATCAATCTCCCCTTTCGCTTTTACATCTGCATAGTGCAAAATGGTATTGACCGATTCTTCTTTTGCCAAATCAATAAACCCACAAGTATTGACGATCACTATATTCGCATCATCTTCCTCGGTATCATGTACGACCTCATAGTCATTGCCACGCAATTGTGTAATGAGGTTTTCGCTGTCCACCAAATTCTTGGAACAGCCTAGAGTAATGACATTTACTTTGTCTTGTTTTAAAGTTTTCGTCTTCACGGTATGTAATTTGTCCGCAAAGATAGCTATTCTTGTGTATTAAATTCGATGATCCATAAATTTGTAAGCACAAAATTTAAATTATAACTAGGATTGTCGAATTCATTCGACTCTTTTATTGATAAATTTCATTCTTTATGTCCAAATACTTTTACTTCTTTAGTTTTGTTTTCATATTTGCTTGTGGTGATTCCACTCAATCTTCCAATCATAATGCAGCTCTCCCCCACTCAGATGCCTTACCCAACTCTGGACTATCAGATGATGATCGTAAAAAAATGGCACAAGCCAAGGGAAAAGAAGTGGAATTGGTAGACATTGAAGATGTAGAACAAATGTTTGATGCTGCCGTCGATAAACTACATATTTTTAGTTTTTGGAAAATGGATTGTAAAGTTTGTCAAACAGAATTAGAAAATTTAAGTACCATTTGTAGTGGACTTGATCCAAATCAATATCGTTTGGTAGCTATAAATTTAGACCCAAAAAATCAAAAAGCAAGAGTCAATTCTTATCTACGAGAAAAAAATATACATGGATTAACGTATCAACTTGATTTAGAAGAGGAAGAAAACTGGTTTGATGGCATTCATGAAGATTGGACAGGTGAAATTCCTACACTTTTTTTCAAAAATGAGAAAAATGGCACGGATTTGATGGTAAATAAAGTACTAGCAAAAGATGAATTAAATCAATTAATTCAATCTATGCTTTAATAATTTCTCAAAAGTCATTTTCAAGGTTCGTTAAAGGTAATTATACTTTTAATGAACCTTTTTTTGTTCTCCTTCTTTCAATTCTTATCCTAAATTTCCTTTTTCTCAACTTCCTATCTTATATTTACTCAAATCGTCTCAATAAAGAAGGAATGATTTTAAACAAATTCATTTTTTCTGTATTTAATAAGTAGCTAAAACATCAATTCAATTCCGACTTATGTCTAAACGGGTTATAGTTTGGTTTCGACAAGATCTTCGTTTAAGTGATAATGAAGCACTAACGGATGCTATCAAACATGGAGATGAGGTCATTCCGATCTATGTATTTGATGAACGCGTCTTTAAAGAGACAACTCGTTTTGGTTTCAAAAAAACAGAACGCTATCGAGCAAAATTTATTATTGAAAGTGTACGAGATTTACGCAATAATCTCAAAGAACTTGGTAGTGATCTCATCATACGAGTGGGAAAACCCGAAGAAGAAATCTTCAAAATTGCTCGATTAAGTAAAACAAGTTGGGTTTTTTGCAATCGCGAACGTACACAAGAAGAAGTCGATGTACAAGATGCTTTGGAACGAAAATTATGGGAAGTCGGTCAAGAAGTGCGCTACTCCAGAGGAAAAATGTTGTATTATACCCAAGATCTTCCCTTTCCTGTAAGTCATACACCAGATATTTTCACTCATTTTCGTAAAGAAGTTGAACGTTTTGTTCAAGTCCGTGAGCCTTTACCCATTCCAAAAGCAAGTGAATTGGGTCAACCTACTATTGAAATTTCCCTAGGGGATCTTCCAACCTTAGCCGATTTCGGACATGAAGAGTTTGAATATGATGAACGATCTGTTTTGCCTTTCAAAGGCGGTGAAACAGAAGGCTTAAATCGCTTACAATATTACCTTTGGGAATCCAATCATATCAAACAATACAAAGAAACTCGAAATGGATTGATGGGAGGAGATTATTCTTCTAAATTCTCTCCTTGGCTTGCACAAGGCTGTTTATCTCCCAAAACAATCTATCATGAACTCAAAAAATATGAGGCAGAACGAGGCGCAAATAAATCGACCTATTGGCTCTTTTTTGAATTGCTTTGGCGAGATTTCTTCCGTTTGATGGGTAAAAAACACGGCAATCATATTTTCCAAAAAGGAGGTACAGTCCAAAAACATGATGCTGAATTGCGTGATGATTTTCGTTTATTAGAATTGTGGACAGCAGGACGAACAGGGGTGCCGTTTATTGATGCGAATATGCGAGAATTGGCAGAAACGGGCTTTATGTCCAATCGTGGACGTCAAAATGTAGCGAGTTTTCTAGTCAAGGATTTACATGTGAATTGGCAAATGGGAGCCGAATATTTTGAATCGCTTTTGATTGATTATGATCCTTGTAGTAATTATGGCAATTGGAATTATGTAGCTGGAGTAGGTTCTGATCCACGTGAAAATCGCTATTTTAATATTCTAAAACAAGCCAAACGATACGATCCTCAAGGTGATTATGTAAAATTATGGCTTCCTGAACTCACTGAATTACCTACCCAAAAAGTACATCGTCCAGATACACTTTCCTTTGCAGAACAAGATGAATTTCATGTTAAAATTGGGGCGCATTATCCCAAAGCCATGATAAATACGCAGAAGTGGGTTCGGTGATTAGTTGACTTAGTAATTCAGCAATACCATTTATGTTGAATGCTTATTTTTCGTCCATATCTTCTCTTGTTCAAATCTCAAGAAGCTGTTTGAGTTTAGCTTTTTTAAAATATGATAGGTCATTTTTTCAACAATCGAGGCATTGAAATAGGCGTTTAGCCCAGCTAAATAACTATTTTAATAACAAAGAGTGATGGAAAAAGGGACATCATAGATAGAAAGTGTTAAATTCAAACAGCTTCTAAAATCATACCTTTTTAAAATAATTTTCACTTTTTTTTAAAATCGCTGTAACTTTCTAAAAGTTGAGTCGTCTCCCTTTCGAAATTACTTCTGATAAGACACACACTTTGAAAATTAAAATGTAACTAAAAATGAAAAAAAGCACTTTGATAAGTGTTCCAATTCATTTTTAATTAGAATCGCTCGAATGACTAGAGAAGAATTTAAAACCACCATTTTACCCATCAAGCATAAGCTCTTTCGCTTTGCAGTGCACTTGTTAAAGAACAAGTTGGAAGCTGAAGATGTGGTACAGGAGATTCTTCTTAAAGTCTGGACAAAACGACAAGAATTAGCAAAAGTGGAAAATATCGAAGCTTGGTGTATGCGACTGACCAAAAATTTGGCAATAGATAAAATGCGTTCCAAACACCAAAAAACAGATAATATCCAACGCGCTTTTCACTTGTCAAGTGCTACAGCGACGCCTTATCAGCAAGCAGAAGTCAATGATACGCTTTCTTTAGTTAAAACCTTGATTGCAAAACTGCCTCAACATCAGCAAAACATCATTCATTTGCGCGAAGTGGAAGGCATGAGTTATCAAGAAATAGCCGACCAATTAGAGTTATCATTAGATCAAGTAAAAGTAAATTTATTTAGAGCCAGAAAACAATTAAAAAGTCAACTAGCAAATACACAATCGTATGGATTACAACAGCATAAATAATCTACTCGACAAATATTGGGAAGGACAAACTTCCCTCGAAGAAGAGCAACAGTTGAAAAACTATTTCAATCAAACTGAAATAGCGGAAGAACACCTTGTTTATCAAGGCTTATTTCAAGAATTTGATACAAATGCGCAGCTTGAACTAAGCGATGATTTTGATAAAAAGTTGTTCCAAAAAATTGATGCACCTACACCTGTAAGAAGACTTAGTCATTGGAATCCTATTTTAAAAATTGCAGCCTCTGTATTGATCGTGATAAGTATGTTCACCTACTATTATGATGGAAGGAATGACTTTGACGATCTGAAAAAACGAGAAGCGATTGAAGCCTACGAAAAAACCAAAGCAGCGCTCCTTTTAGTATCTGGAAAGATGAAAAAAGGAACGCGACAAGCCAACGAAGGAATTGCCAAGCTACGATTACCAAAAACTATCAGCAAATAAGCTCAGAAAAAAGTTCTAGAACAATACAAGCATATGATTACCAGATAAATCCCGTGACTACATGATTTGACTGAGAAAGAACCATTTATTTAAAAATTAAAAAAAATTAAGATGAAATATATCACATTAATTTGCCTTTTTATCGGCAGCAGTTTTTTAGCACAAGCTCAATTAGACGCTATTTCAAATTATTTTGATCAGTATGTAGAAGATGAACGCTTTACCAGTGTTTACATTTCTCAAAAAATGTTCTCCTTGATTTCTCGATTGGATATTGATGAAATTGAAGAAGATCCCGAAGCAAGAATCGCCATGGAAATGATTGAAGATTTGAAAGGTTTACGTGTTTTAACCACAGAAGAAAACTCTTATGAGTTTTACAAAGAAGCCATCAGTAAAATAGATACTCGCGATTATGAAGTACTCATGACGGTTCGAGATGGAGATGAAAATGTTCGATTTTGGGTAAAAGAAGATGCGGATCAATTGATAAAAGAACTCCTACTTTTAGTGGGTGGAGATGACACTTTCGTCTTACTTAGTTTTGTTGGAAATATAGATTTAGATAAAATTTCTCGCCTTGCCAATCAGATTGATGTCAAAGGAGCAGAACATCTAGATAAGATCAAACAAGAAGAGGATTAGTTTTCATTGAAAATGAAAATGAAAATGAAAATGAAAATGAAAATGAAAATCTAAATTAAAAAACAGTCTAAACCATCTATATCATGAGAACATCCATCATTTGTTTCCTATTCATGTGCTTCTTATTCCCTAATTTTTCGCAAGCACAGACTAAAAGCATCAATAAGTTTTATAAAAAATACAAGAAAAAGAAAAACACCGTCAATTTTACCATCCCTGGTTGGTTGATCGATATAGGGGCTGGAATTGGGAAACTAGCAGTAGATGAACCAGAAGAAAAAGCGGCTCTTAAACTAGCCAAAAAGATTCAAAAAGTCCGTATCCTAGTCATCGAAGAAGGCAATCCTACCCAGAAAAAAGATCGGGTAAAATTGATCCGAAATCTACAAGTAAAAGATACCTTTGATCCACTTTTACAAGTACGAGACGGTGAAATGAATGTCCAAATTATGGTGCGCGAGAAAAAAGAAAAACTCAAAAATTTCTTTATCCTCGTCAACGAACCAGATGAGTTTGTCATGCTAAGCTTGAAAACCAAATTAAAAATGAAAGACATCAATAAACTCATCAATCTTCTGAATGAAGACCTCGACATGGACATGGATATTTTACCGCCAGCAACCCGACAAGACGAAGAGCTCATCAAAGCGTAAGTCAAATCCTTAAATTTACCCAAAACCCATATTGTTAATTTTTAGACGACTATTTGGTAATAAATAGTAGAGCCAAAAGTATGTCTAGTCAAAATTGAATTATGAAAAATATTTTGTTTGCATTCGTTATGATGATTCCATTTTTAGGAAATGCCCAAAGTGAAGGAATCGAAAAGTTTTATGAAAAATACATGCATCTCAAGGAAGTCGATATGATTGATTTAGACGGCTTCCTACTCAATCTTGCAATTGAGTATTCTGATGATTCAGATGCAAAAGCGGTAAAAAATGCCATTCATAAATTGCGCATTATGAATATGGATTCCATTAATTATGTACAAAAAGCAGATAAATTGGCTTTATTGCGCTCGCTACGCACCAATAAGTTTGAAGAACTCATCCAAGTAAGAGATGATGGTGCGAAAGTGGATATTCTCATCCGCGAAGAAGGCAATAAAATCACCAATCTCATTTTAGTAGTCGATGATGTCGATAATTTCGTTTTACTCAGTTTGGAAGGTTGGATCGATTGGAAACATTTGGAAAACTTAGAAATTGATGTAGAAGGGAGTGAACACCTCGAAAAAATTAGTTCTAAGAAAAAATATAATAGAGCTTAAGTTAAATTGCTTCGCTCTTTTTGATACGATATTGATTAGTTGATTTAATAGAAAGCAGGAAATGGTTAATGTATCATTTCTTGCTTTTTTTATTGTGCTGTTAAACTTTCATTCTTTACTTTTACATCCTACCTAATCAATTTACAAAATGAAAAAACTCAGCCGTAAAGATTTTCTCAAAAAAACAGCTATTGCAGGATTAGCAGGCACTGCATTATTAAGTGGATGCAAGTCAGAAGAAGAGATGAAAGAGCAGCGCAAGAAAAAAGCATCTGGTGTCTCTGGTAAACGCTACCGTTGGAAAATGGTCACGACTTGGCCCCCAAATTTTCCGATCCTTGGTGTAGGTTGTAATCTTTTTGCGGAGTGGGTGGAGCAAATGTCAGGTGGAAGAATGAAGATTCGAGTCTATGGCGGAGGTGAATTAGTTCCGCCTCTCGAAGCATTTGATAATGTAAGTAGCGGAACCGTAGAATTGGCACACGGATGCGCCTACTATTGGGCAGGTAAATCTGCAGCAGCTCAATTTTTTGCTTCTGTTCCTTTTGGTATGAATGCACAACAAGTGAATGCTTGGATGTATAGCGGCGGCGGAATAGAATTGTGGCGCGAGCTGTATGAGAAATTTAATCTTGTCCCCTATCCTGCTGGTAATACGGGTGTACAAATGGGGGGCTGGTACAATCGAGAAATCAATTCGATTGAAGATTATAAAGGTCTAAAAATGAGAATGCCCGGTTTGGGTGGTAAAGTATTAGAAAAAGTAGGAGGAACTGCCGTTCTTTCTGCGGGTGGAGAGATTTATACCAATTTGGAAAGAGGTGTGATTGATGCAACAGAATGGATCGGGCCTTTTCATGATTATAAAATGGGTTTTCATAAAATCGCTAAGTATTACTATTCTCCTGGCTGGCATGAGTGTGGTACAGCACTAGAATTGATTGTCAATAAAGATAAATTAGCATCCCTCCCTGCTGATTTACAAGCGATCATTGAAACAGCCGCCGCGCGTGTGAATATTTGGATGCTCTCCGAATTTGAAGCTAGAAATGCTGAATTCCTATCCAAAATTGAAACAGATTCTAAGGTCGAACTTCGTAAATTTTCTCCCGAAATACTTGCTCAATTACGTACGTATACCAATGAAATTGTTAGTGATTTAACAGCTAGTGACCCCTTTGCTAAAAAAGTCTATGAGTCGTATACTGCTTTTAGAAAAAATATTATCAAATGGTCAGAATATACGGAGCAGGTGTATTATAATGATATACAAAGTTAGTTATAGAAGTTTAACTTAGATTGATTCTGCCTTTTAAACAAATAAATTTTGCCTTATAAACAAAATTTATTTCTATTTCACTTTCTATCTTTGTACCAAACTAAACTTCAAATAAGAAATGACTCAATTTGGTAAACAAGGGTGGACCCCCGATCGTATCGAAAATCTAGACTGTAAAACCTACCTCATCACAGGAACTACAAGTGGTACAGGACTTGAAGCTGCTCGGATACTCTTATCTAAGGGCGCAAAAGTAGTAATGCTTAATCGCAATGCCAATAAATCAAAAGACCTCATTGCTACTTTTAAGAATGAACTCGGAAATAATATTGACGTATCTTCTATCGTCATGGATTTGGGGGAACAAGCTTCTGTAAAAAAAGCAGCAGCAGAAGTATTGGAAAAAGTAGATCGTATTGATGCCTTGATGTGTAACGCTGCAATAGCACAAGTGCCTTCTCGAAAATTAACTGTAGATGGTTGGGAAAGTCAGATGGGCGTGAATTATTTCGGACATTTTACATTACAAGCTTTACTCTATCCATTGATCGAAAAATCAAAAGGACGTATTGTAACGGTAGGTAGTATGGGGTATGATATGGGCTTAAAAACCATCAAGTTTGACGATTTGAACTGGGAAAAAGGTTATACACCTAACAATGCCTATAGTCAAAGTAAATTGGCTCAGATTATGACCATCTACGAATTACAAGATAGAATAGCAAAAGCAGGTAAAACAGCGGTTAAAGCGTTTGCTTGTCATCCTGGTTCTTCTAGAACCAACCTTATCAATACTAGTGGTGGCTTTATGATGAAAGTCATCTTTGGCTTGATGAAAATGACTCCCTTAACGCAAGCTGCTGAAAATGGTGCTTATCCTGAATTGATGTGTGCCACCGAAGATAATTTAGATCAAAAAGCTTTTTATGGACCTACTGGACGAAGCAATTGGGTGGGACCAGTCGGAGCGCATCATATCGAACCGCACGCCAAAGACAAAGCTGTAGCCAAAAGATTATGGGAGCTGTCGGAAAAAGAAACGGGAGTGAAATGGAATTTTTAAATTAAATAAAAATCATGAATATCGTAAAAGCAGCAAGTGATTGGGCAAAAGCCGAAATTGTTTCAGCGCAAATTTTCATTTTTTTTGGACTACTTTTTATGATAGGAAGTGCCATTTTTTGGCAATTAGGAGCAACAGAACTCACGGAATCTTTAATTAATCCTATCCTAGTAGCAGGTGCATTACTTGTGGCAGCAGGAATTGGTTTTTATTTCAGTAATAATAAGCGACTTGCCAATTTTGAATCGGATTATAAAAACGATCCAACGATGTTTATCAAATCTGAAATTGAACGTACGGAAAGAAGGATAAACTCTTATGAAACTGTAGCTTTTAAAGTATTTCCTGCTATTATCTTAGTGGCTGCGATCTTAATCTGTTTTATTGACAGCTCATTTTGGAGAGGAATCAGTATTGCTATTATAGCATTTTTCTTGGTTCTTATATTGTTAGACCGTAGGGCTCATGCTAGAACAAAAGTTTATCATGAACAACTAAAATTAGCGCAGCATTAAAAAATTAGTAAGTCTATTCAAAAAATAAAAACATTACCTTCTTAGACAAATTCCGTGGCCAGTTCAAAATAAATGAGTGAACGATCAAAGTAAGTGAACAAATTTAGATTTGAATTGGCTTACAAACACGGGATTTGTCTAAGAACTAAACATTATAATATGGATATTTTAAAAGCAGCAACGGATTGGGCAAAAGCCGAACTTTTCTCCACCCCATTCTTTGTTCTTTTTGGTATTGGATTTCTGGTAGCAAGTTTCGGATTTTGGCAATTAGGAAAAACCGAGATGGCACGAGCTTACATCATTCCTACCTTAGTAGCAGGTACTTTATTGGTAATTATTGGACTGGGATTATTTTTTAACAATAAATCACGACTTGCCAATTTTCCTGTTGCTTATGAGCAGGATGCCTCTGCTTTTGTAGAATCTGAACTTACTCGAGCCGAAGCCACTTTAAAGGAATATAAAAATGTTGTTTTTACGGCGATTCCGATCATTATCATAGTCTGTGCGTTGATCATTCTATTCGTTGACAAACCAATTTGGCGAGCAAGTATGATTACCATTATTGCGATGTTAGTGGTGATCTTATTAATTGACGGAACAGCTTCTGCTCGAATCCATAACTATAATCAAGAATTGATGTCGGTAGAGAAAGAATGACTATAACATGACTAGTAAAAGCCCTTGACATCAATTAGAAAAACCCAAAAGTATACAAGATTGGAGATTTCGTGTAAAATATTAAAATACCACACTAATAATATCATTGTCAGAATACTAAATTAATTCGAAGAACATTAAAAAATGGAAAAAAATAAAATTTTTGTTACGCTGAATGGAACCTTTAAAGATGAAGAGAAGTGCAGAGTAGCAATGGAGACGATAGTTAATGATGCACACGTTGCATATGGTGTTAATTCTCATTTTTGGTTCAGAAGTAAAGATGGTAAATCTTTGTTTGTACTTGAACAATATGAAGATAATAAGGCATTAAGTCAAGCTATAAGGAGATTCACAACTGCGAGAATATCATTTTTTAGATCTATAGAAGTGATTGGCATATCAATTTATGGAAGTATATCTACAAGTAGTAAATTGATGTTTGCCGCTATGAAACCGCAATACATGGATTACTATGGAGGTTATTCAAAGAATGTTGCTGAAACCAAAGAAGCTGGAATTAAAAATTTTGAAAGGAATAGAATTCTTGTTGCTACAAATGCAAGCTTTAAAGATGAAGAGAAGTGTAAAGAAGCAATGAAGGGAATAGTTGAAGATGCACACGCTGAATCTGGCACTAATTCTCATTGTTGGTTCAGAAGTAAAGATGATAATGCTTTGTATGTAATTGAACAATATGCAGATGAGAATGCACTTAATGAGCATGTTATGGCAAACTCACCTTCTAGAGCTGCTTTTTTTGAATCCATAGAAGTGGTTGATGTCACCGTTTACGGAAGTGTGCCTGATAAGATAAAAGAGATGTTTGTCCCGCTTAATCCCACATACATGAATTACTATGGAGGTTATTCAAAGTAAAACTAGTAATTTTTTATGGCATACTATTGCAGTAAATGTACTGTACGAGTAGTGTGTTACATAGACAGATGTAGGTTGGCGTTCTTATAAATACTATATTCAGCAATCAGGATGAAGTAAAAAGAAAACGGATGCCAACATAGGCTATCGAGCCATTGCTTCGCTGTGCTCGCACGGTCAATAGTCGCACCCTTACAAGAAATGATTAAACTATTCGTAAGACGACTTGGAGTCGGCCTCATGATACGTATTCGAATACGTGAAAAGCCCATAACTGCTACTAGATAAAAAAAGAGATGATTGAATTAATCTTGGGATGTTTTACAATCGGCCACACGATAAAATAAAAATAAATGAAAAAAATGTTTTGGGCTTTATTAATACTAGCATTAGCCATACCGATCTTCTTATTTTTCTATTTCAAAAGAACGGATGCGCCGATTTTGAAAGGTAAAGTAGATTTATGTATTAATTATAAAGGTGATCTACAATTAGATATTTATGAACCTACTAAAGAAGTTTTTGCTAAACGTCCTGTTTTAATTTATTATCATGGTGGAGCATGGGTAGGCGGTAATAAAATAACGGTTAACAATACTCGTTTTCATGGTGCATTCAATACACTAAGGGAGAAAGGCTATACCATCATCAGCCCCGCTTACACGCTAGCAAAATTTAAAGTTTCCCCTTTCCCAGCTTGTATCGCAGACGCGATTGATGTGATTACTTGGATAGAACAAAATGCAAACGTATATAATTTTGATACCAATAATGTAGGTGTTCTGGGGGAATCTGCTGGAGGTCATCTAGCTTTAATGACGGCTTATGCCGATGCTGAAAAATTCACATCTCCTCATAGTGTTTCTTTGAATTATGTAGCTGCTATTTATCCACCTACGGATTTACGCAAGCTATACACCGACCAAAAAGAGATGCGAGCAAGCGTAAAGGCATCAACTGCAAGCTTGCCTACATCCGTTCAAGAATATTTTGATATTAATCAATATCTCTTCGGATTTGATTCGGAACAAGATCCGATCAGGGCTAATGAAATTGCTCAACTATATTCGCCAATTCATTATATCAATAAAGAAATTCCAAAGACTTTATTGATTCATGGAAATAAAGATCGAGTTGTCCCCATATCACAATCCATAGTTTTAAAAGAAAAAATGGAAGCTATGGATATTCCTGTTCAATTCCATACCTTAGATGGCGTCGATCATGCTTTTGTAAATGCTACACCAGCGCAAAAAGATCAAACCCAAGAATGGATTATTAATTTCGTTTTGGATCAAAAAAAGGAATGATCAATTGATGTGCTCTTTAGGTTATAATTTTATAGTCGAAAAATTTATTTTTATAAGATGGAACGTCCAAACACTACCGATAAAGGAAAGGTCTTTATGACCTGTATTATAGAAAAACAATTCACTTGGGAAAATATCTATCCCCAACACATTATCGCCTTTATTTATTCAGGGGAGCTTGTAGTATCTTATGGTAAAAACACCCTGACTTTTGTTGCAGGAGATACTATTTTGGTAGCTAAAAATCAATTGTCTCGAAGCGTAAAAATACCTATAGATGGAAAACCTTTCAAATGTGTGTCTATGGCGCTGCCAGAAGAACAGCTTCGTAAATTTTATCAAAATCGTCCAATATTAGAAACTTGGGCAGAGAATATTTCAAAGCAACGACCAATAAAATCACATCCTTTATTGACTAGTTTTTTTGCTTCTTTATTGCCTTATTTTGAAATGCAAGATGAACTTCCTGATGAAATCGTCACACTTAAAATACAAGAAATATTAACCATTATTGATACCGCTGATAAAAGAGCAAGCACAATTTTAGGTACATTTAGTGAGCTAGGGAAAATAGACCTTGAAAAATACATGGAAGAGCATTTTATGTATAACCTTCCCTTAGAACGATTCGCTTTTTTAACAGGCAGAAGCCTCACCACTTTTAAATCAGATTTTAAAAAAACTTTTAAGAATACCCCTGGAAAATGGCTCACCGAGAAACGATTGAATTTGGCACATCATAAACTCACCACTGAAAAGCAGCGCATTACAGAGGTTTATCATTCCGTCGGTTTCGAGAATCTTTCACATTTTTCGTATGCCTTTAAAAAAGCATTTGGTTATAGTCCGAGTTCATTAAGTAGTAAGCAAAATTTAACGGTTAAAGAACTCAAAAACTAAAATCCAAGGTCAAGCGATGCGCAAAATTCTCCGCTAGATTGTCATAGGCATTTGACCCCACTCGCATATACGTCGCCCATCCCAAACCAAAATAAGCAACGTTTAGATAATTGAAGCGAACGATATTATCTAGGATCAATCCAGTTTCTAAATAAGGACTTCTAAAAGTATTAAACTCAAAATCATGATGTAAATCAGGTCGGTCTAAGTCGCCCCAACTCATATTAAAGACAACACTCGGGCGAGGCTGTGTCCAAGTTACTTTGCGAGTGATGGGCATAAATTGGTGTTTGAAAAAGAGGCGAACAATTTGATCGTACAAAGCTTCATTAGTTTCCATCGTTTGAAAGACTTCATCAATATTCAATAGACTAAAGGTCGCCCCCACTCCATTATCTAAAATGAGCCTTGAAATGGGTAAGTCTCCTATTGTTCTAGATGCTTGTATTTTATACGAAAGTGTCCCTAAACGTCTCAAAGGAACCGATTGTGTGATACCCAAACTCAAAATTTGAAAATCAAATTCGCCTCCCAAAATAGAATCAAATCCTTTGGTATAGGACAATTGCAAAATCGGAAAACGGGTCGGACTCGCAAAAGTCTGTCCCATGATGGGAATATACTCCTCCCCAAAGGCATAGCGACAACTGGCTTGTATTTCCGTAAAATCATAACTCCCTGCCGAAAGCACATCTCCTGATCCAAAAGCATAGTCATAATTAGGGGTGCGACTATTTTGAGAAAAACGAAGATAGACATCTGCATTTTTAAAAATTCGAGCACTCAATTGAGCGTAAACCTCTAAATAATCATCCATAAAAGTATCATACAAGCCGCTATCAAAGATGCGATTTTGACGATACAAAGCGGGCAATTGAATATAACCAGGAGCAGAAAGATCATTGATGAGTCCCAATTCTAAACGAAGATTGGAGCGTTTGTCTATACGAAATTGTACATCACCTCCATATTTCCATGCTTTATCTTGAAAGCCATACCCAATGTATCCGCCAATTCGAAACCATTTACTCCAATCTTGATTGGTATGCAAGCCTATTCCTAAACGAGTCCCTTCATATTCATTCAAATCCAATAAACGAGGTGTATCTAGATCTAGTTTTCCCATTTTATATACCCCACTTATGAAAGATTCTGCAATTTTCATTCGCTTTTCCACTTTTTGCAGACGAGGCATGGTATCCCACCAGATATAGGTATTTTGCTCGCGTAATTCTAAGTCTTCAATTCGTTGTGCATCCCAAGTAGAATCTGATTGTACATGCGCATCTTCATCTATTGTATATTTAAAGGAATTGAATTGTTTTTTTGCTAAAGCTTTATCAAAATGAACCTTTGAAATATAACTTTTCCCTTGTATACCTAGACCAGCTACTGGTAACGGATATTTAGGCATCAACCACTCAAAATTGAGTTGTTCGGGAAACCATTGATCGTTTTCTTTCAGGAATTGATACTTTTGTTCTATACGAATTTGGGTATTGGCTGCGCGGGCGGGTTCGGCTATGACATTTTGAATGGCATAATGGTGAGAATGAATGTATAAAACTCCTTTTAAGGCTTCAAATGTTTTACCTTTTTTGGGTTGAAATGAAATAACAAAGATGGTATCTAGCCCTTGAAAAAGCGTATCTCTCCAATCAAAAAAATAGAAGTTTTCACTATTTATACTAATCGGACTTAAATAGGTATCTCCTAAAATGATGGGTTGCGCATCGTAGAAATGAAAAGGTTGTGCAT
Source organism: Saprospiraceae bacterium (assembly GCA_020628645.1). GTDB lineage: Bacteria > Bacteroidota > Bacteroidia > Chitinophagales > Saprospiraceae > JAHDES01. The sequence continues at coordinate 9,762 of JAHDES010000002.1, read as the reverse complement.
CCTTGGCTAAAGCAACAAAAGAAGGTTCTTTAAACCCAGAAATTTTATTCGAGATGACATGTTCATTATAGTTATTCGAAGCTAAAAAATCTATATCGGTAACGGTTTCCATCACCATCATTTTTCGCTCTTGTGAAAACGAGGAATATATCTGATAAAGCGTATCTTGCCTTCGATTAAACCAATTTTTCTTTTTATTGGGCTGGTTGTTTCGAGCTTCGTACTCTTCTTTATTGGGTTTGATTTCAGCGACTAATTTATTGTAGGTTTGACAAGAATATTGAGCTAATTTATCAGGATTATTTTTAGTTCTATTTCGTACAACTGCTCGTATAATTCGATGAGCGGGGTTCTCTCCTGCGATGACAACTGCTTCTTGAATTTTAAAAGAAGAAGTTTGCATTTGAAGGATAATCTCTTTTGATAAATCAACATTTACAATGGATACAATGGTATCTTGATAGCCGATATAACTTAGATGAAGTTCAGAATAGTTAGAAGGATTTTTTAACTGAAATCGCCCATCTATATCTGTACATAAGCCCTGATAAGTATCTCCATCTGGTAAAATATTTACGAAAGCTAATTGCTCTCCTCTATTGTCAATTATTTTTCCATTCAAATATTGTTGAGAATAAATCGTCTGAGTAAAAACACATAACATTAATATTAAAAACCACCGCATAATACGAGATTAAAATCTATTTCAAAACGCCGAAAACTGGAATCTAGTCTATAAAACTACATTTATAAAAAAGTTTCTTATTTTGTGATTGTTATTTAAATCAACCTACCAATGATAAAGAAAATTTTCGATCAATTCAAGAATGAAGAGCTTACCCCTATTTCTGGTTTAGATGCTACCTTTTTATACGGGGATACTTATAACAGTCCTATGCATATTGGTGCCGTCAATGTCATAGAAGGGAGTCTGAAATTTGAAGATTTTAAAGCAACCATTGCTTCTCGTTTGCATCAGATGCCTCGTTTACGACAACGATTACTCTATGTACCCATGAGTATTGATTATCCGTATTGGGTGGATGATCCAAATTTTGATATTGACTTACATATAAAACACGTTGCACTTCCAAAACCTGGAAATTGGAAAGCCTTACGAAAACTAGCTTCTTCCGTTTTTAGTGATCCTTTGAGTCAAGAACGTCCGCTTTGGGAGTTTGTATTTGTAGAAGGATTAGATAATATTCCTCAAGTACCGAGTGGTTCTGTTGCTGTGATTTCAAAGGTACATCATGTCTTAATTGATGGTGTAGCAGGAGCAGGTTTGATGAGTATTGTTTTTGATTTAAGTCCAGAAAAGAAAGAGATACCAGCACCACGCCCCTATCACCCAAAGCCCTTACCTAATGATATTCAACTCATTATGAAAAGTACGATGGGCTTTGCGGAGAAACCTTTGAAATTTCCAAAATTGCTTTCAAATATAGTTAGTTCTACTATTAAATCTGGAACACTTACTCGTGTTCAACACGCGAATTTGCCAACTGCCCCTTTCACGGCTCCTCCAACTCCAATGAATGGGATTATTTCTCCTTTGCGGAAATGGAATACAGCGATTCTTTCCTTTTCGCGAATTAAGGAATTGAAAAAAATCATGGATGTCACCTTCAATGATGTCATCTTAGCAATTTGTGCAGGTGCTTTACGCAAATATTTAAACGATAAGAATAAATTACCCAAAAAGCCCCTTGTGGCAATGGTGCCTATTTCAACTCGAACACAAGCGGAAACAAACAGCACCGATAATCAAATTTCGTCTATGCTCATTCAATTGGGTACAAATATCGAAGATCCTATTGAACGACTAGAAACAATCCATGAAAATACCATTCGAGGAAAAACCTATCAAAATGCAATTGGTGCAAAGACGCTGGCAAAAATGGCGGAAGTTGTTCCTTTTGGAATTGGGAATCAAGCGGCTCGTTTGTATTCGCGTTATAATATTGCATCAATGCACAATCCTGTGATGAATTTGACCATCACAAATGTGCCTGGCCCTCAATTTCCTCTTTATATCAACGGACATAAACTCTTGTCTGTCATGGGAATGGCGCCGATCATTGATGGAATGGGTTTAATTATTACGGTATTTAGTTATAATGGATTGGTGACTTTAAGTCCTACTTCTGATGCAAAGTCGATGCCTGATATTGACCTATTTTCTCGTTATATTCGAGAATCTGCCAATTATCTAGAAGAGAAAATTCTGGCGCACAAAGCAGGTGGAGGAAAAAAGAAAAAAGCAGCTCCAAAGAAAAAAGAAACCTTGCTTGCAGATAAAGTATTTGCGCATTTCAAAAAACAACTGAAAGAACAAGAAGGCTTATATCGCCCTGGAACAGGTTTGTATCAATTTGAATTGACGAGTTCAAATACGCTTTGGCGCGTGGATTTAACGGGAGAAAAACCGAATGTGCGGAAAGGAAAAGTAGCCGAACCTGACGCTACCTTTGTCATGAAAGATGAACATTTTGCTAAACTAGCAAAAGGCGAAATGGGTGTTCAAACTGCTTTTATTCAAGGTCGCTTAAAAGTAAATGGCGATTTTAAATTGGCGATGCGATTAGGTAAGGTATTGTCTTTAATGAATCCATTTGAAGGGTAATGAGATAATAAAAAAGAGCTTTAGCTAATATTAAGTTAAGGCTCTTTTTTTGCATAGTTGTGTTGTAAAAACTTAAACTTATAAAAATGAATTCACTTTTATCAAAATCTGCTATCTCATTTATTGCGTGCTTTATCCTGCTATTAAATCTCTCCGCACAAGACCAATTCAATACATTTAATCATTTAAAAAGTAATAGTGATTTATTAATAGGTGCTTCAATATATTATTGGGAATCTAATGGATGGCTAATAAGAGATACTTTTGAATATCAATATGATGAGATTGATAATCGAATTCTCTCATTAAAAAAATCTTGGAATGGAGAAGAATGGATGAATAATTCAAAAACGGATATTGAATATGATGAGAATAATAATCCAAGCTTATATTTTATGCAAAATTGGAATGGCTCTACTTGGATTAATGAAACACAATTGATTAATACTTTTAATGATAATAATGATCGAACTTACCATTCATTAGAACACTGGGACATTCAAAATACTGAATGGATCATACAAGAACGAAGGTTAGTCGAATATAGTTACAATGAGAATAATGATATAAATAGTATTCATTATACATGGTGGAACCCTTATGACATGGTATGGGTAGAAGGAAGTCGGGATACTTTAATATATGACGAAAATCATAATCTTACTTCTAGATTAAGTCAATATATGGGTGATGAAAATTGGATAAATTCTAATATAAATATTTATACCTATGATGATGATAATAATCGAACAAGTGATACCTATAAAAAATGGCTAAACGATTCTTGGTTAAATGATATCAAGCATTTATTTGAATATGATGGAAATCATAATCAAATTCTGATTATGACCCAGTTATGGGATAATGACAATTTAGTCTGGAAAAATTTAATAAAAAAAACTCGGGACTATAACAATGATAATAATCTAGTATTAAATGTCGATCAATTATGGGATAATAACAATTTAGTCTGGAAAAATTCTTCACAACAAATCAATGAATATGATAACAATAATCTAATTTTAAGTGTCAGTCAACAATGGGATAATGCATGGGTGAATAATTTCTATACTAAGTATTATTACGAACTCAATACCAATACAACTAACCTAAATTATTCTATTAATTTAGTTAACATCTCTCCTAATCCAACCTCCACCAATTTACACTTAGAATATCCAATCGATAAAAATCTATTTTTTTCTCTTTTTGATAGTAATGGAAAGCAATTATTAACTTTTGAAAATCGTACAATTGTGGATTTAAGTACTTTTCCAAAGGGTATTTATTACCTGCAAATCACAGATATAGACTCTCAACAGTTTACTACACAGAAAATTGTTAAAGAATAAAATCACCCCAAACTGTAGTCCATCCATCAAAAAAAAGACGATTTAGCACATCTAAATCGTCTTTTTTCGTATTATAGTAGTATGAGAATACTCCTGCTATTCACTTTTCTATTGTTCCATCATTTGATTTTTGCACAAATCCATTTTAATGAGATTTGTAGTAAAAATGAAAGCGTCCTCTTCGATGATTTTAATGATACGCCTGATTGGATTGAATTGTATAATGCAAGTGCAGCTACTATTGATTTGGGAGGATTTTATTTGAGTGACACCAATGATAATCTAAAAAAATGGCAATTTCCTGCTATTGAAATTGCGCCCTTCTCTTTTTTACTAATTTATGCTTCAGAACAAGATACACTTACTGATTTTATCCATACCAATTTTAAAGTTGATGCTGAAGGTGAAACGATCTATCTGGTAGACAAAGATGGAATTAGCATTTTAAAGGAATTATATGTTCCCTCCCTTCCTGAAGATCATTCATATGGATTACAAGAAGACGGAAATGGAAACTATGTCTTCTTTGATGCACCTACACCCGGTTTTTCGAATAATGATAGTGAATTTTATACCTTTGCTTCCTCTCCTATTTTTAACCTACAAGGACAACTCATCAATGAAGCGATCAATATTGAATTGAATTGTGTAGAACCCAATTGTCAAATTTATTATACCCTCGATGGAAGCCCCCCTACTAATTTATCATTGCGCTATACTACCCCCATTGTTGTAGAACAAACTAGCACCATCCGCGCTTATGTAGAAGCTCCCAATTTCAGAAATTCGACTATTGAATCGAATACCTACTTCTTTAAAAATCCACATAATCTTCCTATTGTTCATATTAGTACTGCTAACGATTTATTATTTGACTCAGAAACAGGAATTTTTGAATTTGGACCAAATGCGGAAGACGAATGGCCCTTTTATGGCGCGAATTTTTGGGAAGATGTAGAATTAGCTGTTCATTTTGATTTTTTTGATACCAATGGCAATTATTTTTCTCAAGATGTAGGCTTAAAAGTGCATGGTGGACGAAGTGCGAGAACTGTTCCGCTTAAATCCGTTCGATTGCTTGCCAAAGATGAATATGGAAAGGAAGTTATGGAATATCCTTTCTTTGAAGATCGTGAACGAACTACCTACAAACGATTAGTCATTCGAAATACAAGTGGAGATTTTTATCAGGCTTATCTAAGAGATGCATTTTTACAAGACTATTTTATTCAAGAAAATTTAGATTTAGATGTCTTAGCAGCACGTCCCGTTGTATTGTATTATAATGGTCAATATCAGGGTTTGGTTTTCTTACGAGAAAAATCGGATAAGCATTATCTTATCAATACCTATCATCTAGGAGAAACTCCCTTTGATTTACTAGAAGAAGATACCTTAATCAATATTGGAAATTATGAAGCATTTGATGCGCATTACGATTGGATACTTTCGAATGATCTTTCCAATCCAATTGCATATGAACAAGCAGCTTCTTATTTTGATTTAGAAAATTTATGTGATTATTTTATCACTGAAACCTATGTCAATAACACCGATTGGCTGCATAATAATATCAAATACTGGCGGATTCAAAATGATACTGCCAAATGGCGTTATCTTTTATTTGACTTGGATGTTGGATTAAATGGACGAGGATGGACGAAGGCAAATGTAGATTCTTTTGGAGATAAGATGGTACAATATCAAGATACCAATCGTCATGTGAATATTTTAAAAGCTTTTTTCCAGAATGAAGATTTTCGCCATTATTTTATTAATCGCTATGCTGACTTAATCAATACCAGTTTAAGCACCGAAAAAATGCAATCTGCCCTTTCTAACTTTACCCATAAAATAGATGATGAAATAAAAAATCACTTTGACAAATGGAATACCATCAGCTATGAAAAATGGGATACGGGAAAAGTAGCTACCGTTTATGAATTCTTTGAAGATCGACCTGAGTTTGCACGGCAATATATTCAAGATTATTTTGAGTTAGAACAACAAGTTGAACTCGAACTTAATGTATTCCCTCCCAATGCTGGAAAAATTTATTTAAATACCATCCAAATAGATCAATTTCCTTGGAAAGGAGTTTATTATAAAGGAATTCCTGTAGAGATACGAATTGAAGCTAATGATGGTTTTTACTTTCAAAATTGGCAATCTCAACAAAATCTCATTCAATTACTGAGAGAAGAAGAAATAGAAGTTAATTTATCCGAATCTGATGTCATAACTGCTATTTTCATGGAGGAAGAAGAAGGTAAAGATCAGCTTCCCCTACTCTATCCGAATCCTGCGAAAGAGGAACTTTCTATCTTTTTTAACAATCCAAAAAATGGAGAAATTCAATTTGAAGTATATAATGCCATTGGACAAAAGGTGAGTAATCTTGCTTCTACTTTTCTGACGGAGGGATTACAGATCAAAAATTTTAATATCAATTTTCTTACGCCCGGAGTTTATATTTTACGATTACGACAAGAGGATTGGCAAGAAAGTATTCAATTTATAAAACCTTACTAAAACTTTTTATTCGAACAGACTAAAAGTCTATCCTACTCATTTTACCAATATTTTCCAAAATCAACTCGATTTTTTTCTGCGTTTTGGTTTTTGCCATTCTTCTCGTTCTGCAAACTGAACAATGGTTTTCATCATTCCCATAATGGAAATAAAGACCAAATAACCAAAGGTTACTACCATAAAAATCCATTTATACGAACCTGCTTCATTGATCGAAATAGAAGAAGTCATATAAGCAAAAGCCCCTGCTACAAATACTAAACCCACAAAACTCATAATAGATTGTGTCCAGTATTTATTGATATCTTTTGCCGCTAAGGAGAAAATAACATTGAATAATGCAAAAAATAATAGAAAGGAAGCGACAGTCATCCAAGGAAAAGTAGCACTAACTTCTAAAATCCCTGCCCATTTTACTAACTTTGCACCTAGAATAAAAACGACAATTGCCCCCAAAATAGCGATCGCCTGCATATACGGATGATGCGCTTTTTCAAAAATAGAACTGTTATTGTGTTGATCCATGAATGTAAAATAAGAAAATGATTGGATTGTTTAGCAATTGATAAGAAAAAAGAAATTCTCATATGAATCTCCTACAAAAACTAACCATAATCAACCTACTTCTCTTTATTTGGATATTTCCAGTTTTTGGTCAAATTGAACTCGAAATTTGGCAAGTACAGGGCGAAGAAGAAGCATCAATCTATGAAGATCAAGACGTTCGATTATCCAATAATATTATCACAGCCGTCACAGATAATTTGATCATTTTACAAACTCCTGATGATCGTTCGGATGATAATCCATTAACGTCAGATGCTATTCTGGTGGTGAGTAATGGTACGCATACATTCGATATTGGAGATGAGATTTCCTTAGAAGGAGAAGTTGCTGAATTGGATGGAGCTACGGGTATTTTAGTCAATCTAAGCGATATTAGTTTACAATCATCCAATAATTCCTTGCCTGCTGCCTTTGTTTTAGATGAACAATTTCCAGCAACAAGTATCACACCTTTTCCCAATTATGAACGTCTAGAAAATATGCGTGTCGCCTTTCAAGATTTGAAGATTTACGCGCCTTCTTATGAAAATGGAACATGTTATGTTTCACCTACAAGCACACGTCCATTTCGAGAAGCAGGTATTGCCTACCCCGGAAGAGATGAATTGCCTGTTTGGGATACGAATCCAGAATTATTAATTTTTGCACCTGACTTTTTTGGTTTGGCTGATAATGATGAATTGGGCGTTGGAATGACACTTTCTGGAAGTGCGATTTTAGCTGAAACCAATATTGGATTTGGTTTGCTACCTACTTCTTATGTTATAAATGGGGATTTTATTTCTACTTCTGTAAGAGATAAAGAAACTCAAGAAGCAACTTTGGGTTGTTTGAATGCTTTATTTTTAGATAGTGGTGAATTCAATTATAATTTTCGTTTAGAAAAATTAGCACGATATGTTATTGAAAAAATGAAATCACCTGATATTATTGCTTTCCAAGAAATTAGAGAATTGGATGTATTGCCAGATTTAGCAAAAGAATTACTAGAAATGGATGAAACTGCCAACTACACTGCTCATATCAAAGATGCAGGTTCAGGCTTTCTATACAATGGATATTTAGTTAAAAATACTGTTTCTAATATTAGTGTTACGCCTCTAGGAGAATCTGAATCGCTTAGTATTAGTGGACGTACGCACGATCGCCCGCCCCTCCTACTCGAAGCCACGCTCAATACCGAACCTCCCACTCCAATCAATGTTATAAATGTTCATATTCGCTCTTTAAATGGCATCGAAAACAGTCAAGAATCAAATTTCGTTCGTACCAAAAGACATGAACAAGCGATTTCTATTGCCAATATGGTCAAAGCACTTCAAGCGCAAAATAAAGCGGTTTTTATAGTAGGAGATTTTAATGCTTTTCAATTCTCAGATGGTTATGTCGATGTGATTAATCAAATCACAGGGCAAGCTTCCGAAGGAGCTTTATTTCCTGTAGAACCTATTTTAGATGAACCTTTAGTCAATTATACCACATTAGCCGTTCCCATAGAAGAACAGTATTCTTATGTTTTTCAAGGGAGTGCTCAAATCCTCGATCATTGCTTAGGGTCAACTAATTTTGAAGGTATGACAGTAGATGAATTACAATTTATTCGAGGAAATGCAGATGCTCCAGAAGTCTTTTTTGAAGAAGATAGCCGTTTGCGTGTTTCCGATCATGATGGATTTGTCGTGTTTATTGATCTAGAAGATGAATTGGATACGATGACGAGTAATCTCCCCATTACCAATGATGAAATCTTTTTTCCTAATCCCCTGCGATTAGAAGATCAGATCTTTTTTAATCTAGAAGAAAAACAAAATCTTTCTTTTCGTTTAATGGATATTTCTGGTCGTGTTATTAATGAAGGAACGTTCGAATCTTTAGATGAAGCTATCGAACCATTTCCATTTCCAGAAACGAGTGCATTACAAACGGGCGTTTATGTGATTCAATTTTTTGGTAAATCAAAAGAATGGATAAAAAAAGTGATGCTCGTCAACTAATCAACTAGACTAGATTATCCCAAATCCAATTTTTTGAGAAGCTCCTTTAATAGTGTTTTTCAATTGCACCATTCGTAGGGCTGTTACAGCAGCTTCAACCCCTTTATTGCCATATTTTCCACCTGCACGATCTTTGGCTTGTTCTTCCGTATTGGGTGTTAAAACGCCATAAATAAATGGAATACTGAGTGCCAAACTCATATTCGTTAGGGCACTTGCTACAGAATGGTTGATGTATTCATTATGAGAAGTTTCGCCCTTAATGACACAACCAATACAAATAACTGCATCAGGATTATGTTGTGTAGCTAAAAGTCGCCCAGCAATGGGAAGTTCAAATGCGCCTGGTACTTGTACAGTATGAATATTTTCTGCTTTAACGCCATGTTTGATTAGTGTATCAAAACAACCTTCATATAATGCATGAGTAATAGATGCATTCCAATCTGCCACTGCAATGGCTATTTTATAAGAACTACCATCTTCAAGTGAGTCTGCATCATAGGTAGATAAATTTTTTAAGGCACTTGCCATAATAAAGAGCATTTTTACTATAAAAAAAAGGGTTCTTGGACAAAAGTCGTGATTCTGAGTTTTTTCGTTGTCATCGGCGTCGAGCCTCGACAACGACATTGGAGGATTTTAAGGAGGCGAAGTGTTCGCATATAGCTGTTTAACAGCTATTTGCGAA
>JAHDES010000079.1 GCA_020628645.1 Saprospiraceae bacterium | reverse complement strand
AGTTGAAGACTAATGATACCAAATTGAATAAGAGATTTCGTAAATTACACCCTAAATGTATTCCCGACCTTGCAGGTACGGGATTTATGAAAATGCCGAATTGAAAAAATCATAAATTATATATGAAAGGATTTTTTCAACTCGGTATAAGTCTTTTGTTTCCATTTTCTATTTTTTCCTGTACATAACTTTATTTTTCTTTAAAAATCGTACATTGCGTTTTTAATTAAAAGAAACATACAAAATGAAACCACATATAGCCAATCTATTAAATGCAGCAGTTCTTATCGCGGTAGGATTATGGGGATACTTTGAAACAGCATCAAATACTGCATTCATTCCAGTCGGTATTGGAGCGGTACTTCTATTATGTACAGGCGGTGTTAAAAGTGAAAATAAAGTAATTGCTCATGTTGCTGTATTATTGACCTTTATTGCCTTATTAGCCTTCCTTGGTATGCGCTTACCAAAAGCCTTAGATGCAGGTGGATTGTCTTTAGCTCGAGCCATCGTCCCTTGTATTACGGGTATCCTTGCAATGTTTGCTTTTATCAAGAGCTTTAGAGATGCGCGACTAGCACGCGAAGCGGCCGGAGGATAATAAGTGTCTTTTGTTAACTTATGTGCCTTTTGTGGTGAAACAATCACCCTTCCAACTCCTCTAAATTTTTCAACAAATTCGCTCGTTTTTGCTGCTGCTCAAGAATAAGCGGTGGGGCTACGCGCGCGCCACAATCTGGGATACTACAGCGCTCGCAAGTAGTATGTACTTGTTTAGATTTTAAATTAGAATCTTCTAAAAAACGGACGAGTTGTTTTAATTTCGATCCGATAAATAAGCCAAGTGTTACACTCGAACCTTTCCAACTGCCATCGTTTGTATTCGTGGCGAAAGAAAGACATAAATATTGATTTGGGGATTCCCAATAGTCCGAAATTTGAGCTTCTGCTAGAATTCCATTGGTGTTCCCTAGTTTTGTTCGAGAAGCGACGATTGTTTTGATACTAATCCAGCGACGGCAATAATGTTCGTTAAGTTCATTCGCGTAGGGATCATGCGGGCGGGAAAGGTGTAATTCCTTCGTCATTCTATAATGTTGAAGGTTCTCATTCGCCGATAAACGAAGGAAAAACAATTGTTTGATGCCAAAATGATGCGGTAATATATTCGTCAAGCGTTGCAGAAGCATCTCTGGTGTGACTCGATATTTATCTAAAAGCTGCAAGAGGAGCTCACTTTTCCATTTTTTTGCACTCGCTAATTTTTTGAAATCTTTTACCAATAATTGCTCATCCATCAATAAAGCTGCCGAAAAATAAGAAGCTTTAAAATTATTCAATAATTGCTCAAAAGAACTCACTTTCTGAACGCGACTTTCAAACGGACGGTCTTTGATATCCATAAATTGAAAACCCAATTCTCGTCCTAGCAAAAAATTGATTTGTGCTTCTTTTAAGCCAGATCGAATCAAAAGGGTCGTATCCTTAACTCGATAGAAAGAACGAATTTCATTAGGTAAGTTTTGAGTATATAGATATGTTTGATCCACTTTGATTCCAAAAGCAGAATCCAATAGTTGTTCTAATTCTTCACTAGAGTAAGCGGTTTTAGATGCTAATTTGTATTCCTTTTTAAAAGCCTTGACTTGTGCTTCTATTTCTTCAAAATAATTATTGTGAATATTTTGATAGGAGCGTAGTGCAGCTTGATAAAATTTATTCGCATTAAATTGATAATTTCGTCCTACACTGATAAGCGTACTGATAAACGCATTGATCTTATCAGGCGTATCCGAAAATAATTCGAGCAATTTACTTGGCCCAATACCAAACATCTTTAAAGGAAAAATTTGGAAGAACTCCGAATTCAGTAAATCAATGATGGGCTGTAGTTTTTTACTCGCCTTCATCGAGACCAACTCATCATATTCCAAATCCAAAGCCTCTGCCAATACCATGATTTTATCCGTCTTAGGATATTTTTTTGCCTTCTCAATATCATGCAAATATGAGAGCGACATCCTTGCCTTCTTCGCCAATTGCTGATAAGACAAACCTTTCAACTTTCGATAATATTGAACTTTTAGCCCAAAAATCAATCGCGGTATTTCATTTTTTTGAATCATAAATTATCAAACACAATTAAAGCATAAACCCTTATAAAATCTATATTTCTACATCAATAAATTCTAATCGTACAAATATACTAAATTTTGAGAAAATATATTTTTTAGCGAAAATTTCGCTATTTAATAAAATTTCACTTAACTTGTAGAAAATTTTAATCCTGATCTCGTAATTTCATGAATATGATACACACTAATTTTTACACATCCATACAAGACCTTGAGCTTTGTGGCAGCTATTCAGATGCTTATGCGACTATTCTTACCAAAGATGCTTTACAGTTTTTAAAACAATTGCATCTGAAATTCAATAAAAGACGAAAAGAACTATTAGCAAATCGGATCGAACGTCAACAAAAAATAGATGCAGGTCAATTGCCTAATTTCCTTCCAGAAACAACACATATCCGAAATTCAGACTGGAAAGTCGCTCCTTTACCTAAAGATTTATTAGATCGTCGCGTCGAAATTACGGGGCCAGTTGATCGAAAAATGGTCATCAATGCGCTTAACAGCGGAGCAAAAGTTTTTATGGCAGATTTTGAAGATAGCAATACGCCTGGTTGGGAAAATAATATGCAAGGACAAATCAATCTCCGAGATGCCATTAATGGAACGATTGATTTCACCAATCCTAAAAATGGGAAATATTATCAATTGAATGAAAAAACAGCTACTTTATTAGTTCGTCCGCGAGGCTGGCACTTAGAAGATAAGTTTATACTATGTAATGGTGAGCGAATGAGTGGAGGCTTAGTTGATTTTGGCTTATATTTTTTCCATAATGCTAAAAATCTAATCAAAAAAGGAAGCGGCCCTTATTTTTATCTTCCTAAAATTGAATCACACCTAGAAGCGCGTTTGTGGAATGAAGTCTTCATTTTTGCACAAGAAACCTTAGATATTCCACAAAAGACAATTAAAGCTACTGTTTTAATTGAAACGATTTTGGCGAGTTTTGAATTAGATGAAATCTTATACGAATTAAAAGATCATTCCGCAGGACTGAATTGTGGACGATGGGATTATATCTTTTCTTATATCAAAAAATTACGAAATTTAGAAGGATATATCTTACCAGATCGTGCTCAAGTTGGAATGAAAACGCCTTTTATGGCGGCTTATTCTCAATTGGTGATCAAAACCTGTCATAAACGAGGGGTGCATGCAATGGGTGGTATGGCAGCACAAATTCCAATCAAAAATAATCCTGAAGCAAACGAACGCGCCATTCAGAAAGTACGTGCCGATAAACTCAATGAAGTGAAAAATGGACATGACGGTACTTGGGTCGCACATCCTGGCTTGGTGAAAGTAGCAATGGATATTTTTGATGAGCATATGCCCAATCCAAATCAAATTCACATCATACGGGAAGATGTCCAAGTAACAGCAGAAGATTTATTGAATCCTTCTGATGGTACGATAACCGAAACAGGGCTTCGTCTCAATATCAATGTAGGAATCTTGTATATTGAAAGTTGGCTCCGAGGAAATGGTGCTGCTGCCATTTACAACCTCATGGAAGATGCCGCTACTGCTGAAATTTCTCGAACTCAAGTTTGGCAATGGATTAAAAATGGATCAAAACTAGAAGATGGACGCAAAATTACGTACGATCTTTACCAAAGTTTATTACGCTCTGAATTAGATAAAATTAGAAACTATGTCGGCGAAGAAAATTATCAAAAAGGACAATTTAAAAAAGCCATTGATATTTTTGATCGACTCATAAAAGAAGACGACTTTGTCGATTTTCTTACCCTCCCCGCTTACGAAATCATTTAATCAATTTAAAAGGTTTTATCCTTCCTTACATATTGATTGGTGTAGCCTGCCTGTTTTTACTATAATTAGTAGGTGGCAGACAGGTTTCCTAACTACACCATGACATATCCAGCGAGTTTCCGAACTCGCAAAGGCACGTGGAGAAAATAAATTTACTTTCCTTGAAATAGCGAAAATTATAAGTCATTGAAAATGAAGTTAATTGAGCTAATTCAAGGAATTAAGAATGTAAATTTATTCGTGCCCCACTACAAAGGAATCTTATTGCCTATAATATATCAACTTTTATAAAAAACACTTACTATTTCTAACTAGCTAAAATTAAAATCACCATGACAACGTATACTTCTGCAATTAAATTGATTCGTCAATTAAAAAATAAACATGGCAAAAATTGGGCGAGTATTAGCCCTGAAAGTGCTGCTCGAATGGCGATTCAAAACCGATTTAAAACGGGATTGGATATCGCTAAATACACCGCATCAATCATGCGTAAAGATATGGCAGCTTACGATGCCGATTCTAGTAATTATACGCAATCTTTAGGGTGTTGGCATGGCTTTGTCGCGCAACAAAAAATGATTGCCGTTAAAAAACATCACGGAACAACTCAAAAAAGATATTTATACCTATCGGGTTGGATGGTTGCGGCTTTGCGTTCTGAATTTGGGCCTTTACCCGATCAATCGATGCACGAAAAAACGGCTGTTCCAAAATTAATCGAAGAGATTTATACCTTTTTACGCCAAGCTGATGCGATTGAATTGAATGACTTATTTCGTCGTTTGGATGCTGGAGAAGATGTACAAGATCAAATTGATAATTACGAATCGCATATCGTTCCTATCATCGCAGATATTGATGCAGGTTTTGGAAATGAAGAAGCCACCTATTTATTAGCAAAAAAAATGATTGAAGCGGGCGCTTGTGCCATTCAGATTGAAAATCAAGTTTCTGATGCTAAACAGTGCGGACATCAAGATGGAAAAGTAACGGTGCCGCATGAAGATTTTATTGCTAAATTAAATGCCATTCGATATGCGTTCTTAGAATTAGGCGTAGAAGAAGGCGTTATCGTTGCCCGAACCGACTCAGAAGGAGCTGGCTTAACACAAAAATTACCGCTTAGTTTAAAAGAAGGTGATCTTCCTTCACAGTATATGAATTTTGTAGATGCAGAAGAAGTTACTTTGGATAAAGTAAATAATCATGATGTCCTTTTCAAACGAGATGGCAAATTGATGCGTCCTAAACGTTTACCCAATGGATTATACAAATTCAAAGAAGGTTCTAATATAGATCGTGTGGTACTAGATTGTATTACCAGTCTTCAAAATGGAGCAGATTTACTTTGGATCGAAACGCCCACTCCTCATATTGGTCAGATTGCTCACATGGTGAATCGTATTCGTCAAGTAATACCTAATGCAAAATTAGTTTACAATAACTCTCCTTCTTTTAATTGGACGCTTAATTTTCGCCAACAAGCGTATGATAAAATGTTAGAAGCAGGTGAAAATATGACCAATTACAATCGTTCTGAATTAATGGATGCGAAATACGATAATTCTCCACTTTCGGAGCGTGCAGACGATATGATCCTTAATTTTCAAAGAGATGCTGCACGAGAAGCTGGTATTTTCCACCACTTAATTACCTTACCAACTTATCACACAACGGCCTTACACATGAATGATTTGGTAGAAGGTTATTTTGGAGATAAAGGGATGTTAGCGTATGTTCGAGAAGTCCAACGTCAAGAAATTCGTAAAGGTGTTTCTTGTGTAAAACATCAAAGAATGGCAGGTTCTGATTTAGGAGATGATCATAAAACGTTCTTTGCAGGAGATAAAGCGCTAAAAGCAGGAGGAGAAAAGAATACCAGTAATCAATTTGAGGACAAGGGGAATACATCAAAAGAAAAAGAATCTATGCCAAGTTCTGCTCTTTAATTCATTCGACCTTACAAGTTCACTTGTAAGGTCGAATTCAATATTTGATACTCGAAGTTTCCCAACTTCGAGATATATTTCCAGCAAGTTTTCAACTTGCTTCATAAAATTAAGTGTTGAAAATCAATTTTAATCTTTTTAGATAACTCCGTTTATCTGAATTTAAATACACTAACCAAATAATTTAGCAAACCCACTTGAGTCATCAGGTGGGTTTCTTTTATACACAGAAAGAAAAATGAGGAGTAGATTCGTTAAATATTTGAGGGTTTAAAATAGGAAAACGTACTTTTTCTTTTCCCTTCGCTTTGCAAAAAGTATCTTTGCTGCCTAAACGAATCATTTGTTGATAATGAACCTTCATACCGTGAGACCCTTTCTACTCCTTTCGATACTGATCATAAGCATTGCTAGTTGTGTTCCTCCTAAAAAGGAAGTGATTACTGATATTCAACTTCACTTACAAGATTCTATCTTACAAGAAATTTATACCTTGCAAGATGAACGAAAGAGTACTGAATTATACCCATACTTCAAACATCCTGATCCTACTTATCGTTATGCCGCAGCGATGGCATTTGCCTCCATTCAAGATGAAACAGCCCTTGACAGTTTAGCAAAACTATTTAATGATCCTATTCAAGAGGTTCGTACAGCAGCGATTTATAGTTTTGGGCAAACTGCATCTGAAAAAGACGAACAATTATTACTCACAGGCTTTCAACAGCAAGATACCCTTGGTTTATCGAAAGAGTCGAATGGTGCTTTATTAGAAGCAATTGGGAAAATAGGGTCAGATAAAATGTTAGAGTTTTTAAGCACCTCAAAACCTTATGCAGCAAAAGATACTGCACTTTTATTGGGACATGCAAGAGGCTTGTATCGTTATGCCTTACGGCAAAAAACCATTCCAGATGGTACGAAAAGGATGTTTGATTATGCGACGAATGAAGAATACCCTACGGAAGTACGTGTGATGGGAGCGAACTATCTTTATCGTGCCAAAGGAATTGAATTAGACAGTTTACAAACTGAAATTTTGGCATTATTAATTGAAAATGAGAAAGATCCTCGCATTCGAATGACAATTGCAGTTGCTTTAGGTAAAACAAAGTCCGAACAAGCCTTGATTGCCTTAAAATCTCGTTTTCGTGGAGAAGAAGATTATCGAGTGAAAGCCAATATCTTACGAGCCTTACAAAATTATCCCTATCCTGATATTCAAGATTTAATCTTTCCTAGTTTAAGAGATAAAAACCCAAAAGTAGCGGGTTTAGCAGCTCAATATTTCGTAGATCAAGGAGAGCCACGCGACGCATCTGTCTATAGAAGACAAGCCAGAGATACCTCTTTAGCCACTAATGTAAGAATGACCTTATATCAAGCAGCAAATCGTTATATGCCTGCTTCTTTTCAAGATTTAAAATGGTTGATTAATAATGATTTAAAACTCATTTGGCAAGATACGCTAGCTCCAACATATCAACGTGTGGCGGCTATTCGTGGATTAGGAGAATTTGGATGGAATTACAAATACATAATCGACCAAGCCTTACGGTCCAATAATCCCGTTTTTCGTACTGCTGCGATGGAAGCACTGGCGAGTATTCTCCGTGACCCTCAATTTAATGCAAAATTTGGTTTAAGTAAAAACCGTATACGTCGAGAATTATCAGTTGTAGTGGCAGATGTGATAACAGAAGGAGATGCAGGAGTGCGAGCAATAGCGGCAGGCTTATTAAGTGAAAATATTGGTTTGAAAGAACTGTATGAAAATAGTAGCTTCTTACATATTGCTAAACGAAAATTAAGTTTGCCAAAAGAAACGGAAACACTTTATGCCATTAATAAAGCCATCGCCTTTTTTGATGACAAACCCCAAGAGGATGAAACGCCTACCTTCAATCATCCTATTGATTGGAATGTATTGAGCAATATTAGTGATGAAAGTACGGCTATTATAAAAACAACAAAAGGGGAAATCACCATTCAATTTTTACCCTTTGATGCACCTGCTTCTGTAGCTAATTTCATTGATCTATCTAAAAAGAATTTTTATAATGGGAAAAGCGTTCATCGAGTGGTTCCCAATTTTGTGATACAAGGCGGTTGCCCACGTGGAGATGGCTATGGAGGTTTAGATTATACCATTCGATCAGAACTTGCCATGCAGTATTATGATAAAGAAGGATATGTAGGAATGGCATCTGCTGGGAAAGATACAGAAGGAACACAATGGTTTATCACGCATTCTCCTACACCTCATTTAGATGGAAAATATACCATCTTTGCAAAAGTGACCAAAGGAATGAATGTCGTTCACAATATCGAAATAGGCGATACCATTTCGTCTGTTGAAATCATCCCATAAAACCATTATAATAGATAAAACGTCTTACGTCCTAAATCTCCAAGTCTATTTGTCTAAAAATCTACAATCAAAATAAATGACAGCCACAACTAATTTAAAATCGACTCCCTTAACCGAAAAACATATTGCCTTAGGAGCAAAAATGGCCTCCTTCGCAGGTTTTAATATGCCTATTTCTTATACAGGAATCAAAGAAGAACATCATGTCGTTCGAAAAAATGTAGGAGTATTTGATGTATCACACATGGGAGAATTTATCATTCGTGGAAAAGAAGCCCTTGATTTAATTCAATTGGTTACCTCCAATAATGCAGCGAAATTAGAGATTGGCGATGCACAATATTCTTGTTTACCCAATAAAAATGGAGGAATCGTAGATGATTTATTAGTTTATCGACTCGCAGAAGATCAATGTGCAGAAGGTGAGCGCGCATACATGTTAGTGGTAAATGCAGGAAATATTCAAAAAGATTGGGATTGGATCGAATCGCACAACACCTTCGATGCTCGAATGATTAACATCTCCGATCAAACAGGATTACTAGCTATTCAAGGCCCTAATACAGCGAAAGCCTTACAGTCTTTGACAGATGTTAATCTTGCAGAAATGAAATATTACACTTTTCAAAAAGGGATATTTGCGGGCATAGATAATGTATTGATTTCTGCTACAGGATATACTGGTTCTGGAGGATTTGAATTATATGTGGATAGCCGAAAATTAGCGCAACTCTGGGATGCAATTTTTGAAGCAGGAAAAGCTTTTGATATTCAAGCAGTCGGACTAGGTGCAAGAGATACGTTGCGCCTCGAAATGGGGTATTGTCTTTATGGTAATGATATAAGTGATACGACTTCTCCCATAGAAGCGGGTTTAGGATGGATCACGAAGACTAAAAAAGGAGAATTTAATTCCGTTGACATCTTTCGCCAGCAACGTACAGAAGGAATCGAGCGAAAATTAGTGGGCTTTGTCATGGATGATCGTCGTGTTCCACGCCATGATTATCCTATTCTAAATGAAGCAGGAGAAGAAATCGGAATTGTAACCTCAGGAACATCTTCTCCATCTCTAGGTGTACCCATCGGGATGGGCTATGTTAAAAAAGTTTATGCGGCAGAAGGAACTAATTTAATCATTAATTTTGGTCGAAAACAATTAGCCGCTAAAGTAACCAAGCCTCCTTTTTATAAGCATATTTCATAATTGGGATTGTTGAATTCATTCGATGAGGATTAAAGTTAGTTTTGAATTTGTGTGAGAAGTTGTAAACCCATCTACAAACTAGGATGTTTCATAGAAAAAAGCATTGAAACCAATTTTGCCTTTGTATCTTGTGCCGATTAATTTATTTGCCAGTAGAGATACAATCAACTATTTTAAAGCGATATAATACGCAATTGAATAAGTGATTTCGTAAATCACACCTTGAATGTATAATGCCGATTTGAAAAAATCCCGCCAAAGTCGGGCAGGCATAAATTATATACGAAAGGATTTTTTCAGAACGGTATAATTCACATCCAATGGTCAAATCGCTGGATACCATCAAGCGACCTATCGAAGAAGAATTACGGAAATTTGAATCACATTTCCGTGAATCAATGCGTACTTCAGTGCCGCTATTGGATCGAATTACCCATTATATTGTTCAACGTAAAGGCAAACAGGTTCGACCCATGTTTGTCTTTTTAAGTGCAGCCATCTTCGGAAAATGCACCGATAGTACCTTTACCGCAGCTTCTTTTATCGAATTATTACATACAGCAACACTAGTTCATGACGATGTAGTAGATGATGCCAACGAACGACGTGGTTTTTTCTCCATTAATGCACTTTGGAAAAATAAAATAGCCGTTTTAGTAGGGGATTATTTCTTTTCTAAAGGAATGACGATGGCGGTTGATACGAAATCGTATCGCTTATTAGGAATTATGTCGATTGCAGCACGTGAAATTGTAGAAGGAGAGTTGTTACAGATAGAAAAGGCGCGTCGTCTGGATATTAAAGAGGAAGTCTATTATGAAATTATCCGCGCCAAAACAGCATCTTTGATAGCCGCTTCTTGTTGTGCGGGAGCATCTTCGATGACCGATGATGATGAGATTATAGACAAAATGCGTCTTTTTGGAGAGAAAATCGGTATTGCATTTCAAATAAAAGATGATTTATTTGATTTTGGGACAGATGATGTAGGTAAACCCTTAGGCATTGATATCAAGGAACGAAAAATGACGCTCCCTTTGATTTACGCCTTAGAACATGCTTCAAAATCGGATCGTAAACGAATCATCAATATTATCAAACGACATAGTGAAGACAAGAAAAAAGTAACCGAAGTAATTGATTTTGTACGTAAAAGTGGTGGCTTAGAATATGCTACTAAAGCGATGTACCGATTTAGAGAGGAAGCCTTTGAAATCTTGCGTACTTTCCCCGAAAATGATGCGCGAAATGCCTTAGAAGATTTAGTCGTTTTTGTAACAGAACGAAAGAAATAAATCTTCTCGGATAAATTCTGTGGTCAGTTCAAAATAAATGAGTGAACGAACAAAGTAAGAGAACAAATTTAGATTTGAATTGACTTGTAATCACAGGATTTTTCTGAGAACTAAAATAAATAATAAATACTACCAAAATAAAAGCGAATTATGTCCATACTTGCCAATAATCCAGCTTTAAAATCATGGGTCGATGTACCCGAAGGAAGCGACTTCCCGATTCAAAATTTACCTTTTGGTATCTTTAAAACCGATGAACTTGAACCTAGAGTCGCTTCTGCTATTGGGGATTATGTGATAGATATGAGTGTACTTGCAGAACATGGTTTTTTTGAAGATTTAGCAATTGATACAACGGTATTTTCTAAGCCTTTCTTAAATGATTTTATGGCATTGGGGCGAGAGAAGACGCGGGCTGTGAGAAATCGACTTTCTGAAATTTTAGATACCGATTTAGATGATTGGGATGCGAGTGAATTAAAAGAATATTTCCTTCATCCAATGCATGAAATAGAATTGTGTATGCCTGTTCGGATTGGCGATTATACCGATTTTTATAGTAGTATTGAACATGCAACGAATGTGGGTTCTCTATTTCGTGATCCTAAAAATGCTTTGCTTCCGAATTGGCGACACTTACCCGTAGGTTATCATGGAAGAGCTTCTTCGATCATCGTTTCAGGAACGGATATTCATCGTCCAAAAGGACAACAAATTCCTTCTAATTCTGATCAACCTGTTTATGGCGCATCAAAATTATTAGATTTTGAACTCGAAATGGGCTTCGTCATTGGAAAAGAAACAAAACTTGGAGATTCGGTTTCTACAGCAAATGCAGAAGATTATATTTTTGGATTGATCTTGTTTAATGATTGGTCAGCACGCGATATTCAAAAGTGGGAATATGTACCCTTAGGGCCTTTTTTAGGGAAGAATTTTGCGTCTACCGTTTCACCTTGGGTCATTACAATGGATGCGCTCGAACCATTCCGTGTACAAGGGCCGACACAAGAACCAGAAGTACTTCCTTATTTACAATATGAAGGAAAAAAGAATTATGATGTTCATCTTTCTGTAGATATTGTTCCTGAAAATGGACAGAGCAAAACCGTTTGTCAATCCAATTTCAAATACATGTATTGGAATATGTGTCAACAATTGGCGCATCATACAGTAAATGGTTGCAATATCAAAGTAGGAGATATGTATGCTTCAGGAACGATTAGTGGGCCAGAGAAGGGTTCGTATGGTTCTATGTTAGAAATTACTTGGCGCGGTACAGAACCTGTAGAAATGCCTGATGGGTCGCAGCGGAAATTCATTCAGGATGGCGATACTGTTGTAATGAAGGGGTATTGTGAAAAGGACGGCGTGCGAATAGGTTTTGGGGATTGTAGTGGCACAATTTTACCAGCCAAATAACTTACTCGTTGATTATTTGATTAAGAATTTCAGTAGCTCTTTCTAGTGCTTCATCTTTGTCCGTGTTAGTTTGATTAATATAAATCGAGGGGACATATTCTTCCCGCAAAGTTCCATTAGTATGAAAGAGTTTAGCCGTAGAAAGTCGGTACCCGAAATTTTGATGGATAAAGGAAAACCCATTCATTTCACCTGCTAATCGTTCCATTTCAGTACCCACAATGCTAGCACGCTTCATTCCATCAAAACCTATGGCGAGTCCTTCTCCCATACTTCCCGTCCAACGACCTACTAAAATTACAAGCGGCTTAGTATAAGTTTTTTTTCTGGGAGATACATATTCTGTCCAGTTTCTTTCAACTACTGGATTTCCGTCATATTGTTCTCTTGTGAAGTGTTTTTGATAAGGTAGAGAAGTATCAATAAAACGACCCATTATACCTCTTGCAACATATGAATTTCCACCATCTACGGTATTTCTCAAATCCAAAATTAAGCCTTTTGTTTGAAATAAAGTATCTAGGGTTTGGTCAAAATCATTGATGAGTTGGTTGTTTCCTAGAGAATTATTAATTCGAATAATAGCTATCTCATTTTGTATATGAGTATTTAATAAGGGGACATTTTTTTTAAACTCGATTTGATCTAAATCGAATTTTAGAGTGCTATTGTTAACTAATTTTAAGCTCAGAATTCTGGGGGCATTATAACGCCCTGCCAATAGCTTATTAAGAATCCATGTTTTTACTTTTGGATCATTTTTGTCATTGCAATATGTTGGAAATTCTTGTATTGCTTGTGCTATAGGAATGGCATTTATTTTGATAATTTCTGCTCCTATTAAATTGGGCTGTATCGTTTTAATTTGGGATTTCCAAATGTTAGTTATATAAGCTTTTTCATTTACAAAAGATGCATAAATAGGAGAGAATAGGCGATAGGATGCTTTTACATTTGTGTTTAAAATGAGATGACTATCATAAAATTCATTAAGTAAATATTCAAAAAACAGAATGATTTCTTCTTTCGTTTTTAGATTGGAAATTTGTTTTTGGTACTGTGATTTAATACAATCTAGATCAATATTTTTTTCTTCTAGATAGATGTAATGTTGAGATAAGTCGCTAATTATTTCATTTAAATCTTCTTCAATCTTTTGATGATCTATTTCATTTATTGCAGTATTAGAACAAGAAAATAGTATAAGAAGAAAAATCAAGTATTTCATTTAAAAATTTGTATAGTAAGGGGTATTAATTAATTGGGCAAAAAAATGATTTTCTGAAATGGGCAAAAATACCGACAGTATGGAGGTTTTTAGACCTTTTTGGGAAATCTTAAAGGATTTTTTTCTGCCCGATTAATCCCCTAAAACTACTATTCAATTGTAAATACGAAAAATTGTGCTTTTCTAAAAGAAAATCACCCATACGCTTGCAACATAATCTCCAAAATTTGAGCAGCAGCTTTTGCAATAACAGTTCCTGGACCAAAAATACCAGTGACGCCTTTTTCGTACAGAAAATCATAATCTTGAGCAGGAATTACGCCTCCAGCTACCACCATAATATCTGCTCGATCAAGTGCTTTTAAGGCTTCAATCGTTTCTGGAACGAGGGTTTTATGACCTGCTGCCAAAGAAGATATTCCAAGAATATGTACATCATTTTCTGCGGCTTGTTTAGCTGCTTCTTGAGGCGTTTGAAATAGAGGCCCTATATCCACATCAAATCCTAAATCAGCAAAACCTGTAGCAATAACTTTCGCACCACGATCATGCCCGTCTTGCCCTAATTTAGCAACCATAATTCGTGGTCTACGCCCTTCTAATTCTGCAAATTGATCCGCTAAATTTCGAGCATTTTTAAAGGTCTCATCCATAGTCATTTCTTTAGAATATACGCCTGAAATAGATTTTGAAGTAGCGACAAAACGTCCAAATTTTCGCTCCATGGCATCGGAAATTTCTCCTAAAGTAGCTCTTTTTCGGGCTGCATCAATCGCAAAGGCTAACAAATTGCCTTTATTGGTTAAAGCGCATTGATACAATTGTTCTAAGGACTCTTGCACTGCTTTTTCGTCTCGTTTTGCTTTTATTTCCTCCAGTTTTTTGACTTGTGCATTTCGAACCGCCGTATTATCTATTTCTAGAATATCAATAGGATCTTCTTGTTCCAATTGAAAGATATTTATCCCGACAATTTGTTCTTTACCACTATCAATCCGCGCTTGTTTTTTAGCCGCTGCTGCTTCAATTCGCATTTTTGGAACACCTGCCTCAATCGCTTTTGCCATCCCCCCTAATGCTTCCACTTCTTCCATCAATGTCCATGCCTTTTTTACCAATTGATCGGTAAGGTATTCTATATAATAGGAACCCGCCCAAGGATCAACCACTTTTGTGACATTCGTTTCTTTTTGGATGAAAATTTGTGTGTCACGGGCAATCTTCGCAGAAAAATCAGTTGGTAAGGCAATTGCTTCATCTAATGAATTCGTATGGAGCGATTGCGTACCTCCTAAAACGGCAGCCATCGCTTCGATACAGGTTCTTGCCACATTATTAAAGGGATCTTGTTCGGTGAGGCTATATCCAGAGGTTTGACAATGCGTTCGCAATGCCATAGATTTTGGATTTTGAGGATCAAATTCTTTAACAATTTTCGCCCACAATAATCGCCCTGCGCGCAGCTTCGCGATCTCCATAAAATGATTCATTCCAATTCCCCAAAAGAACGATAAACGAGGAGCAAAATCATCTATTTTTAAGCCTGCTGCCAATCCAGCACGAATATATTCTAGTCCATCAGAAAGCGTGTATGCTAGCTCAATATCTGCCGTCGCGCCTGCCTCATGCATATGATAGCCACTAATACTAATGGAATTAAATTTGGGCATATTTTGCGCGGTATATTCAAAAATATCAGCAATAATACGCATAGATGGCGCGGGCGGATAGATATAGGTATTGCGCACCATAAACTCCTTGAGAATATCATTCTGAATCGTTCCACTTAATTTTTCTACGGATACCCCTTGTTCTTCAGCTGCCACAATAAAAAATGCCATAATTGGGATGACTGCTCCATTCATAGTCATGGAAACCGACATCTTATCCAAGGGAATTTGGTCAAATAAAACCTTCATATCTTCCACAGAATCAATGGCTACCCCTGCTTTTCCTACATCCCCTTTTACACGCGGATGATCGGAATCATAGCCTCGATGGGTCGCTAAATCAAAGGCGATCGATAAGCCTTTTTGTCCTTGTGCTAAATTTCGACGATAAAAGGCATTACTCTCTTCTGCAGTAGAAAAACCAGCATATTGACGAATCGTCCAAGGGCGACCCGCATACATTGAACTATAAGGGCCTCGTAAATAAGGCGGAATTCCCGCTACAAAATTGAGATGCTCTACCTCTTCAATGTGTTTTGGCGTATAGCGATTAAAGATGGGGATTCCCTCAGGACTCATCCAAGCTTCTTGCGTATCAAATTCCTTTGGTGGAGTGTTTTTCTTTAATGGAATTTTTGAAAAATCAGGTGTGGGCATATAGATTTATTTTGGAGAGGCAATTTACTGAATAAAATGCAGATTTAGTCTTATTTTTGGGTCTTGAATAAAAATTGTCATTTGCCAGAAGATCTAAAATAATTTAGGCAGCATTAAAAAATACGGATCTAATTATCTAAGGTCTAAAAATCTAAAGTCTACAACTTTATGCTCTATTCCCGTTTTATTTTCCTTTGTTCTTTATCTTTAATTTTCTTGTTTTGTTCCTTTCAACCTAATGAAAAACCTGCTGTTCAAACCATAGAAAAAATAGCCGTCGATAGCGCTGAAATAGAAGGAGATACCAATCGAATTCGCACCATTTCTATTGTAGGCGTAGGTGATATGATGCTCGGGACAAATTACCCCAATGAGTCTTATTTACCTGCCAATGGAGGACGAGATTTACTCACCGATGTACATCCAATTCTTCAAAAAGCAGATCTTGCCGTAGGCAATTTAGAAGGTACCATTTTAGATAAAGGCGGAACTGTGAAACGCTGCTCCAATCCCAGTTTATGTTATGCCTTTCGCTCTCCAGAATCTTATATGGATCATTTTACGGCAGCAGGTTTTGATGTCTTGAGTATTGCCAATAATCATTCAGGCGATTTTGGTCCAGAAGGACGTCGTCGCACCAAAGAATTGCTTCGAAATGCAGGAATTGAATTTGCAGGATTAGCAGGTACAGATGAATATGCGATTTTTGAAAAAGACGGCATCAAATATGGGTTTTGTGCTTTTGCACCCAACAAAGGTACTTGTGATATTCGAAATATTCCTTATGCAACGGGCATTGTCAGAAAACTAGAAGCACAAGTTGACATTGTCATCGTTTCTTTTCATGGTGGCGCAGAAGGAGCTAAAAATCAACACGTTACTAAAAAAACAGAGATGTATTATGGCGAAAATCGAGGAAATGTACACAAATTTTCTCATGCAGTCATTGATGCAGGAGCAGATGTTGTATTTGGACATGGGCCTCACGTAACGCGTGCGATGGAATTGTATAAAGATCGTTTTATCATTTATAGTTTAGGTAATTTTTGTACCTACGGACGCTTCAATCTTCGAGATGTAGCAGGATATGCGCCTATTATCGAAGTGGTGGTAGATGAAGGTGGAAATTTCTTGCATGCACAAATCACGCCTATTTATCAAGGCAAGACACATGGGCCACGTATTGATTCCCAAAATAGAGCCATCAAAAAATTACAAGAATTGACCAAAGCCGATTTTCCTGATACGCCTTTGTCGATTGGAGATGATGGTTTTGTCTATGAAAAATAAATTTTCATGCAAAAAAAACTATTTTAAGACTCCTAATACCGACTTGATTTATTCATTTCGTATATATATTTAAATAAATCAAGTACGACATTTTTCTAAATCCCGTACTCAAAGAGTCGGGAATACGTTAAAGGTATGATTTACGAAATCACTTAATCAATCTCGTATAAATAGTTAGGAAACATTAAGATCTAATTGTTGCCAAATGAATGAAAATGAACGAAACTTTACTTGTCGAAATTGCCAAGCTCCTATCTACGTAGATAGTAAATATTGTAGTCAATGTGGGCAAAAAAATACGGATGGTAGGATCAAATTATGGGATTTTTTTTCCGAGTTTTTTAGTTCTATTTTCAATTTAGACACACAACTTTTTCGTTCACTACAAGCTTTATTAATTCCTGGCAGATTAACGAATGACTGGTTTCAAGGCAAACATAAAAGCTATTTACACCCGCTTCGTTTTTTTATTGTATCAATCCTTTTTTTATTGGCTGTTGTATTTTCTATTACAGGGGGTGACGATATGACCTTATTTACAAAAAGTTATACGAAAGATCGTATTGCAGTTCAAGTAACTAAAAATGATTTTCGAACGGAAATAGATAGTCTTGTAGATGAGGTCAAATTAGCGCATCCTGATCCAAATGCACAAATTGCCTTTGATTCATTAGAGGTAAAAATCAAAAATAATTTTAAACAATCAAAAGATTCGTTAGACCTAAGTGATTTTGTCATTTTATGGAATGATTCTATTACCAATATTGTAAGTAAAAAAGATTTCATTGATTTAGATATTCCAGAATTATGTGATAAATATCAGATTGAAGGCTTTCGAAACCGTCTCGAATTTGGGCAAAAAATAAAAGTATTACGTGATAATAATGATTTTGCTAAGTTTGCTTTGAGTAATTTGACTTGGGTCATGCTCTTTATGATGCCTATTTTAGCGCTTTTACTCCAACTCATTTATATACGAAAGAAGATGTATTATGTAGAGCATCTAATTTTTTCATTTCATAATCATACCTTTGCTTTTTTAGCCTTATTTGTGGCTTTTCTTTTACAAAAATGGACAGGAATTGATAATATAGCACTTGCAACTTTATTCTTAATTTTTGTGTATGTAATGATAGCATTAAAGAAGGTGTATCAACAATCTTGGCGTGCTACTATTTTTTGGGGCTTATTGATGCACTTTATTTATATATTCATTTTCTTCTTTTCGTTCATCTTTGGACTTTTAATAGGGATGTTTTTATTTTAAAAAGCTATTTTAAATTAAATGGATACTTCAATTTTTGATAAATACGAAACGGTAATTGGCTTGGAAATCCATGTTCAACTCAATACCAAAAGTAAGGCATTTTGTAGTGATGCTACGCAATTTGGAAGTGCACCCAATACACAAGTGAGTGTGGTTTCTCTCGCGCATCCAGGTACACTTCCACGTATGAATAAACAGCAGATAATTAATGCAGTACGCTTGGGTTTGGCTTTAGATTGTAAAATAAATCCTACGAATAGTTTTGATCGAAAAAATTATTTTTATGCGGATTTACCAAAGGGTTATCAAATCACACAAGATAATCAACCAATTTGCTTAGGTGGAGAAGTGCCGATAAAAATAGGAGAAGAAGTCAAGACCATCCGATTGCATCACATTCACATGGAAGAAGATGCAGGAAAATCTATCCATGATAAACATCCCAAGCATTCTTATATTGATTTGAATCGCGCTGGTGTTCCTTTATTAGAAATTGTAACAGAGCCTGATTTGCGCTCTGCGGATGAGGTAGATGCTTTAATGACCAAAATGCGCCAATTGGTACGTTATCTCGATATTTCTGATGGGAATATGGAAGAAGGTTCGATGCGTTGTGATTGTAATATTTCGATTCGATTGAAAGGAGAAACTCATTTCAATGAGCGTTGTGAAATTAAGAATGTCAACTCCATGCGTTTTGCGAAACGTGCCATTAATTATGAGTTTAAACGCCAAGTGAAATTGATGGAAAAAGGAGAAAAAACTCTCCAACAAACCCTCAATTTCAATCCTGAAACGGGAGTCACCACGCCCATTCGTTCTAAAGAAAATGCACACGATTATCGTTATTTTCCAGATCCAGATTTACCGCCTGTACAATTAAGTGAAGATTTTATTCAAGAAATAAAAGCTGCTCTTCCTCCACTACCTGATGCTTTGTATCAGCAATTTACTAAACAGTATAAATTGTCCGATTATGATGCGAATATTTTAGTGGAAGAGAAAGAAACAGCCTTGTTCTTTTTAGATTTGATAAAGCATACTAAAAATTATAAAGCTGCGGCGAATTTGATGATTAATAAAATACGCCCATATTGTCAAGAACATAAAATTAGTAGTTCTGATTTTCCGATTGCTGGTAAAAAACTGAGTGATTTCATTCAATTGATTGATGATGGAAAAGTAAGTAGTGCTATTGCCTACCAACGTATCTTTCCTGCTTTAATTGAACAACCGAACAATACGCCTCTGGCGATTGCACAGGAACTCAATTTATTACAAGAATCCGATGAAGGTTTTTTAGAAAAATTAGTAGAAGAAGCAATTGCCAAGAACCCAGATAAAGTCAAAGCTTATCAAAAAGGCAAAAAAGGTTTAATTGGCTTTTTTATGGGAGAAATTATGCGATCTTCAAAAGGAAAAGCTGATCCTAAAGCAACCAATGCTTTGCTACGCAAAATGCTTGAACAATAGATTCTGTACGACTGTTTGAATAAATAAACTCATTTCCATTGGAATTATTTGATCTTATCATAATTGGTGGTGGTCCTACAGGAATTGTCTGTGCGTTAGCAGCACAGGAAGCAGGGTTGAATTATGTAGTCATTGAAAAAGGAACCTTGGTTAATTCGATCTATAATTTTCCAACGAATATGACCTTTTTTTCTACTTCCAATTTAATGGAAATTGCCAATACGCCCTTTGTTGCACATAGTGATAAACCCTCTCGAAAAGAAGCCTTAGAATATTATCGGCGTATCCATGAAAGTAATGCATTGAATATTCGTTTTTACGAAGAAGTCTCTGATTTAATCCCAAAAGAAAATAATACGTACCAAATTAAAACCAGCAAACAAACTTATGATTGTCAATCGCTTATCATCGCAACGGGCTATTATGATACGCCTCGTTTACTGAATGTAGAAGGCGAAGATTTACCCAAAGTAAAACACTATTATGACGATCCACATCCGTATGTAGGACAAAACGTTTTAGTCATTGGTGCAGCTAATTCTGCTTGTGATGTCGCATTAGAAACCTACTACAAAGGAGCAAAAGTTACGATGGCAATTCGAGAAGCCGAAATCTATCCTAAAGTAAAATATTGGATTCGCCCCAATATTGAAAACCGCATCAAAGAAGGGGCGATTACAGCTTATTTTGAGACCAGCGTGAAGGCGATTTATCCAAAATCTGTCCTCTTACAAACTCCAGAAGGCGAACTGGAAATTCCTAATGATTTTATTCTTGCTATGACGGGATATCAACCTGATTTTCCATTGCTAGAGCATCTAGGTATTCAATTTCAGGAAGATGAAAATCGTACCCCTATTTTTAATGAAGATACTTTGGAAAGTAATTTACCCAATGTTTATCTAGCAGGCGTAATCAATGCAGGTTTACATACCAGTAAATTATTTATTGAAAATACGCGCCATCATGGTAAAGTGATTATAAAGGCGATTCTGGAGAAAAAAAAGTGAATTTACTCATCTATTTTTTTCTTCAAAAAAGTTATATTTGATTTATAAATAAGTATTCCAAACCATACTTTTTATTAATCATTAAACAAAACAAAACAAAACAAAACAAAACAAAATGAAGCAACTACCTTTCTTCTTCCATTTCTTGATATTTATTCTTGTTTTTAATAGTAATAGCACTGCTCAATTTTCATTATGTGGTAATTCCATTTTTGCTGATGCTTGCAGTGATGCCAGTACTCCCTCTATTTGTGAAATTGATGGAATTTCTGGAAATTTAGTTGGCTATACTGCTAACGCATTTGACCTAACAACTATGCTGAATTTCTGCGGACCAAATACAATGGTAAGTAATAGTGTATGGATAGGTTTTACTCCTATAATATCTGATCTGGAGTTATTTTTTGATATAAGTAATTGTTCAAATCCTAATGGGATTCAGGCAGCTATAATTGAAACAGATTGTTCAACTTTTGCAACTACCTTGACTTGTGTTAATGGCACTTCATCCTCATTTTTGCTTGTTGCTTCTGGTTTAATTCCCGGAAACCCCTACTATATTTTTTTAGATGGTTTTGCTGGAAGTACCTGTGATTGGGAAATATCTGTTGAAGTAGGCTTGCCAGCTCCTTCTATTTCTGTACTTCTCTCTGGCGGACTTATTTGCGAAAGTGGTCAAAGTACAACTTTAACGGCTAATGTAAACCCTTCTAATGGCAACTATATCTATAGATGGTTTGATTCATCAGGTGACTTAATTCCAAACGAAACATCATCAAGTCTTACGACTAGTACTATTGGACAATATACTGTGGAAGTTAGAGATGTAAATAATTGTTGTCCAGCCGAAGCAACTAGTACTGTAGCTATAGCAGCTAATCCCCCAGTAGCTACTTTGTTGAATACACCAGCAAGTTTAGATTTAGATTGTACACAAACAGGGATGGTAACTCTTGAAGCAGATGCTTTTGTTGCGTCTGGTAATGCT
The DNA here is from genome assembly GCA_020628645.1 of Saprospiraceae bacterium. Lineage (GTDB taxonomy): Bacteria > Bacteroidota > Bacteroidia > Chitinophagales > Saprospiraceae > JAHDES01. The sequence goes on along the minus strand of JAHDES010000079.1, from coordinate 1,171 downwards.
CAATATTTTTGGTTAGATCCTAATGGTCTAGCTCCGTGTGGTACGTTACAAAATTGCGAGACTGTCGATGTATCTATACCAGGAACGTACACTTTTATCGTACTTGATCTTGATACGGGATGTAGTGATGAAGTAACGGCTGAAGTAACGGATATATTTGGGACTTGCTGTCCAAATATTTTAGATGTAGATGGAACGCCGATTGCCAATGGCTTCTATACTGCTCATACAAAAGTACATTCTTCTTCTAGTGTTATAAATGGAACAACTGTCTTCTTTGAGGCAGGAACAGAGATTTGTTTAGATCCCAATTTTGAAGTAGAATTAGGTGCAGTGTTTGAAGCAAAAATTAATGATTGTCAATAAAAATTTACTTGACTTGAACTTTAAAAATATAATATGGATACTTTATATAGGGATATTTAGGACTGAAAGACGCTTCAAAAGGTTCTTGTAGTATCTTTTCTCCCACGCAGCCTGAAAAATTGAAAACTCCCATGCAGATTATAATCTACATGGGAGTTCTATGCCTGTACTGCTTAATATCCCTAATTAAAAACCCATAAAAGCAAGACCCCAAGCAATTAATTTAAAGATTAAATAAATCAGGAGTACAAACATTACTACAAGAACCAAAAGTACCATAATTACAGCTTGCCATACGCTGCCGCGCTCTTCCTCTTCTTTATAATGTTCCTTGAGTAAATCAAGATTGCGAATATTGGCGCGATAACCCAAATCAAATAAATCTCCTATTATAGGAATTGCTCCAATAGTTGTATCTAAAAAAACATTCCCTAGCATTCGGATTAATATCCACGTACTTACGCCATGTCTTGCCATTGCCAAAACCAATCCACCAGAAATGGCAAAACTCATCACATCTCCCGCATAAGGAACTAAGCCAATTAAAAAATCGACACCAAATCGGATATTCGTGAAAGGTAAGCGAAAACGCGCATCTAAAAGATCAGTAATCGTATCAATATACCCTAATTCCTTGATGGCAGTGCTTGTATTAGAAATATTTGAAATTTCTTTATCTCCCATGAAGAAAAGGTGATTTAATCAAAAATGAAAAACAATATTTCTAAAAATATCAAAAGTAGATAACTTTCTAAAATCTAAAATCTAAAATCTAAAATCTAAAATCTAAAATCTAAAATCTAAA
>JAHDES010000021.1 GCA_020628645.1 Saprospiraceae bacterium | reverse complement strand
GCCCGATGCAATTATAAATTTTATGTTCCACGAGATTTGTCTAAGAACCATTATTCTTTACTCGATGAATTTTAGATTGAAAATATCAATGACTTATAAATCAAAAAAGTTACGCTTCTGGCTCGACCCAATCCATATCAATTTTCCGTTTAGCTAAATCAGCCGAGCGTATTTTGACGTATACAGTATCGCCCATTTTAAGTACATGACCCGTTTTTCGACCTGTTGCTTTCAAGCGACTATTATCTAAGTTATAGGGTTCGGGCATTCGATCGAAGGTAACCATACCTTCGCACTTATTGGCTTTTAGCTCCACGAAAATTCCTCGATCTATCATCCCTGAAATGTAACCCTCAAAGACTTCACCAATGTGCTTTTCAATGAATTCTACTTGTTTGTATTTTACAGATTCACGCTCGGCAGTCATGGCTTTGCGTTCCATCACCGAAATGTGTTTACATTGTATTTCTAGATCATTTTTATTGGCTCGATAATCTTTTTCCAAATTTTTCTCTAAAATTCGATGCGCTAATACGTCAGAATATCGACGAATAGGCGAGGTGAAATGAGAATAATTATCAAATCCTAATCCATAATGCCCAATGTTATCCGTAGAATATTCCGCTTTTGACATGGTACGTATAGCAATGGGTTCAAGTATACGCAAGCCTTTATCTTTTCGAGCTAGTTTTGCTAAACTATTAAAGGATTTTATCAAGGCTTTGGGATTATCAAGGGCGATCTTTACGCCTAATTCTTTAGCAAATTTCGCAAAATCGGCTACTTTTTCTAGATTGGGTTCATCATGGATACGATACACAAATGGAATTTCTTTTCCTTTAGATTTCTTTTGAATGAAGGTGGCGACCTCTCGATTTGCCAACAACATAAAATCTTCTACAAGCATGTGTGCATCTTTTCGCTCTTTTACATACACTTCAATTGGTGTTCCTTCTTCATCTAGGCGAAATTGAACTTCTTCTGCCTCAAAAGCAATAGCCCCATTTTTGAATTTTTGTTTGCGAAGTGCTTTTGCTACTTTATTTAGATCAGCAAGTTCTTTATTAAAATCACCAATTCCTTTTTCTAAAATTTCTTGTGCTTCTTCATAGGTAAAACGACGATCAGAGTGCGTTAATGTTTTTCCAAACCAACGATCTACTACCTTTAATTTTTCATCAAAAGTAAAGACAGCGGAAAAAGTACATTTATCTTCATGTGGTCGTAAAGAACATAATTTATTGGATAAATGCTCTGGTAACATCGGTAACACCCGATCCACTAAGTAGACAGAGGTAGAGCGTTTAAAGGCTTCTTTATCCAATGCGGTATTGGCTTGTACATAATGCGTGACATCAGCTATGTGAATGCCAATTTCGATTTTACCATCTTCCAGATATTCAATAGAAAGCGCATCATCAAAATCTTTTGCTGTTAGGGGATCAATGGTAAAAGTGGTTGTTTTGCGCATATCGCGTCGTTTTGCCACTTCTTCTTCGGAAATTTCATCCGTCAGAGCATTCGCTTGAGCTAGTACTTCTTCTGGAAATTCTAATTCAAAGCCATTATTGATCAAAATGGCTTTCATTTCAATATCGCTACTGCCCACCGCTCCCAATACAGACGTTATTTTGCCAATGGGGCTGTGATTATTTCGAGTAGGCCATTTGATTACTTTGACGACGACTTTTTCTCCTTCTCGGGCATTATTTAAATCTTCCAGATCAACATAAATGTCAGTCGGCATATTATCTTTATCAGGAAGAACAATACCATATTTTTTGGAGAGACGGAGTGTCCCAATGAAGTATTCAGAGGCACGTTTAAGTATTTTGGTGACTTTTCCTTCTGGTCGTTTACGATATACACTATTAATTTCCACTTCAACGGTATCGCCATTTAAGGCTGATTTGAGGTGTTTGGAAGGGACGAAAATATCGTCTTCTAGTGCATCACATAAGATGTAGGCAGAGCCATTTCGGGTCATATCCACCTTGCCAGCGTAGGTTTTTCCAGTAAATTTGGTTTCACTTTTAGTGAGGCTTGTTGTTTTCATTAGGGTATATTTTTGCTCGGAGACTTCTCTTAGTATTCCGTCTTTTGCTAATTGTTCTAGTGCGTATTGAACGGAATTTTTGGAGTTGTCAATTTTTAATTTTTTAAGGACTTGGCGTGCGTTGAACCGTTTTTTTGCCTGTCGTTTGAAAAGTTTTAAAACGTGAATTTTAAGTTGTTTTGCATTTAATTTTTGTCCTTTTATTCTCGGTTTTCTTTTTTTGGTCATTATTTATGTTATTAATTCATCTAAGAAAGATGAGTAGAATTCTTGGGTTTAAAAAATGTGTGTACTAAATAGTTGGAGAAGAGTTGATTAATCTGAAGTTACAATTTCTCCTGTGGCGAGCAGTTCTAGATTGAAGGCTTTGCTGGAGGTTGCGTCATAATCTCGTTCATCTTTTTCTGCTTTTCCAGAAATAATATAGATGATCCAATCTTCCTCAATAGTTGCAACTGATGATATTAACGATGCTCCGTCAGAATAAGTTCCCGCAATGACCCCTTTATCTATCAATTGTCCTTTTTTATTGTAAGTAGCTAAAATGTATTGATAGTTTAATAAACTAGCTTTCCAATACACAATGGCATGAATATCAAAGGTTTTAGGAATTTTAAAACATGGGATGAATTCAGTAAATTCATCTAATTCTTCCTTTTGATAAGGCAATATAAATTGTTCTATCATCAAGGAATGTAAAGGATCATTAGTACGCGAGAAGGCATGAGATGATTCTGAAGTCAGTGTAAGGGGTAAATCTATTTCAGGAAATTTTTCCAAGAAATGAGCGAAAGAAACGTTTGGTTGTTGTTGCACTAGATAATGAGATTTTTAGCAAAAGTACAGTTTAAAGCTGACATGGGCGAAAAGAGCGGAGGATTTCATTTGTTTAAAATATTTTGTGAATAAGTGCAAGTACAAAATCCTAAGGAATTTTGTGTGGATAGGGGCTATAAAATTAGTACACTTTTATTTATCCATCTGTTTATATGTATTAACGAATTGATAGGTCTGGTATAAATGTTGAAGGGATAAGGATAAATAGATTTGATTACTAACAGACAAAGCTATCGTTAAACTAGATCTCGTCGTCTTATTTCCTGTAATTTTATATAAATTAAGCTAAAAAGTCGGTTATACAATTTACTTTTTTAATGAGTATTCAACATCAACTAGTTCTAATAAGTCTACTACTACTCATCTCTTGGAGCAATGCCTTCTCCCAAGTTGTAATAAATGAATTCTCTGCTGCCAATTACAGCGCACATACCGACAATTTCAACGAATACGAAGATTGGATTGAATTATACAATACCTCCAATACTACCTTTAATCTATCTGGCTATCATCTCTCAGATCGATCTACAAATACAGATAAATGGACGTTTCCAAGTGGTACAACGATTGCCCCCAATGGGTTTTTATTAGTGTATGCATCTGGAAGAAATGTAAAAAATGGTGCATTTTTTCATACGAATTTTAAAATCACCCAAAATAGAAATAAAGAAGACATCGTTTTTGCCAATCCTAATGGAGTCATCGAAGATATACATGAAATAGACATTACCAATCAAGAAAATCATTCATGGGGACGCTTATCTGATGGCGCAAATGAGTGGGGGGTTATGATTATTCCAACGCCTGGGTTTCCTAATATTGATGTAAGAACGGGCTATACGGCACCTCCAGTTATTTCTCCAGCAGCAGGCTTTTATGAAGACACCGTGGCAATAACAATTACAAGTGCCGACCCTGATGCAGAGATTCGATATACGCTCAATGGCGAAACGCCTACTCGAAATTCGATCCTTTACACTGAACCATTTAATATAGACGAAACCAGCGTTCTCAAAGCAAGAGCTTTTAAAGATGATACTTCTTTTTTACCAAGTTTTATAGATTTTCATACTTATTTTATAAATTCTTCTCATACGATGAAGGTAGTCTCTATTTCAGGAGATGAAGTTAGTGATTTGATGTATGGCGAATTTATTGAACCTCAAGGAAGCTTTGAACTTTTTGATGATGATGGAATGCGCGTTTCTGATGCTACTGGAGAATTTAATAAACATGGAAATGACTCTTGGTTTTATAATCAAAGAGGAATTGACTACATCACAAGAGATCAATTTGGTTATGATTATGCGGTGAAGAATGAGTTGTTTGATATGTTTAATACGACCAATCGCGATCGTTTTCAACGATTGATTTTAAAGGCAGCCGCCAATGATAATTATCCATTTGAATCAGGTGGAGCATACATCCGAGATGCGTATATTCATACCCTTTCTCAATTAGCTAATTTAGAACTAGACGAACGCACCTATGAACCTTGCGTAATGTATGTCAATGGACGATATTGGGGCGTTTATGAAATCCGAGAAAAGGTTGACGATCACGATTATACAGACTTTTACTACGATCAAGGAGAAAACGATATTGATTTTATTAAAACTTGGGGAGGAAGTTGGGAAGAATATGGCAGTTGGGATGATTGGTATGCGCTACGAGCCTACATTGATAACTTTGATTTAACCGAGCCCAATGCCTATGCTTATGTAGAGCAACGACTCGAAGTGATGAGTTTGATTGATTATATCATATTACATTCGCACAATGTTTCTGCAGATTGGCTTAATTGGAATACAGCTTGGTGGCGCGGGCGCAATCCTAATGGTGGTGCCACGAAATGGCGGTATATTCTTTGGGATGAAGATGCGACCTTTGGTCATTATATCAACTATTCAGATATTCCCGACCAAGGTGCAAATGCTGATCCTTGTAATCCCGAAGAAATTTCAGATGTAGTCGATTTTGAGGGGCATATTGATCTGTTTTCTAGTTTGTATGATAATGCAGAATTTCGAGCGTTATACATTAATCGTTATGCGGATTTAAATAATACGTATTTTAGTTGTGATTTTATGATTCCCTTGTTGGATTCCATGATTAATAGAATAGAACCTGAAATGCCTCGTCAACTTGAACGATGGGGGGGGACTTACGAAGGCTGGAAAGCAAATGTGGATACCTTGAGAAATTATATCTTACAACGTTGTACTATTATAGATGAAGCGATTGCAGATTGCTATGAAGATGATGGAATTACTGGGCCGTATGATATTAGTATTCATGTACAGCCAGCAGGGGCAGGAAAGGTGAATGTAAATACTACTTTGGCAGAACTTTATCCTTGGGACGGGACTTATTTTGGCGGCGTACCTTTAGATTTGGTGGCGGTAGCAGATTCGGGCTGGATGTTTAACTATTGGGAAACAGGTTCTAGTACAATTTCTCCAAGCGAATCAAATGATTCAATAGATTTAAGTCTTGTTGGAAATGATGTAATTACGGCTCATTTTATTCCAGATATTCCTTGTTTAGAACCAGAAGTCTTTTATGTCGATACGACGAATTATTCTGCATTTGTATCCTGGGATCCTGTTGAAAATGTAGAAATCTATGAAGTACGCTATCGAGAGAAAGATACCTTTGACGATTGGATTAATTTTTCGACGGGTCAACCCGAATTTGAACTCTTATTTTTAATGCCTTGTACCAATTATGAAGTAGAAGTACGGGCAAAATGTACCTATATTTCTAGTTCTTTTGTAGAAGTGGATTTTCAAACAAAATGCAATGTGGGAATTGATGAGCCAGCAAGTATACAAGCCTTGCAAATAGCTCCTAATCCTTTTTCTAATGGACTTATTTTGAGTTATCAACTTTTAAACACTCAATCTTTACAAATAGAATTATGGTCGCTTGACGGGCAACGTATTCAAACCTATACAAAACAAGATCAAACGAGTGGACAGCAAGAAATTCGTCTTCCTATCAATGAATCGCTTCCATCGGGCATCTATTTTTTACGATTGATGACGGAAGAAGGGATACTTACACGGCGCTTAGTAAAGGAATAATTGATTAAAACTGCACCTCTTTTTTAATCTTCTTTCCTTTTCGGAGTACTACTAATTTAACCTTTTGCCCAGGTTCAAATTTACCTAAAGCATCCATGTAGACGTAAATGTCTTTTATTTCTACATCATCCATTTTGAGGACAATATCGCCTGCTTCTAAACCAGCAGCTTCTGCGGGACGATCAGCAATAATCCCATCTATTTTCATACCACCATCCGCATACACATAATCAGGCATCACACCTAAAGTCACTTTAAAGCGAGAAGCGCGTTTGCTTTCTTGCTTCGTTTCAGTTTCTTGAAAAACGAGTTTTCCATCTCTATCTAAGACTACAATGAGATCATAAATATAATCGGAGATCGTTAAAATTCCTTCCATATTGACCAAATGCGAATCATCAATGGGTTTGTGATAATCGGTATGTGCTCCCGTGAAAAAGTGAAGAACAGGTACATCTTTTAAATAAAAAGAAGTATGATCAGATGGCCCAACGCCCGATTCCATTAAGTTCGTTTTAATGGCATCTCGACGGATATTCCAAAAGGCATTTTTCCAAGCCTTGGAAGTACCAGTTCCATTGATGATAAGTGTATTTTCTTCATCTAAACGACCAATCATATCCATATTGAGCATATAATTCGTGCTTTCATGTGCAATGACAGGATGCTCCACATAATATTTTGAACCAAATAAACCTTTTTCTTCACCTGAGAATGCAATGAATAAGAAATTATTTTTGGAAGGCATATTAACTAAACGTTCTGCTAAATTCAATAGGGCAGCGATACCACTCGCATTATCATCTGCTCCATTGTGGATGGCAGGCTCTCCTACATGTCTTGACCCTGATTCGCCATAACCCAAATGATCGTAATGTCCACCAATGATGACTGTCGTTGCTGCGCCTTTATCTAGATAACCAATAACATTTTTGCCAATACCAGTTTTGGTAATGACTTCATCTGCAGAAGGATTGAGTTTTTCTTCAAAAGGGAAATCTTGAAAATACGTACTATCATCGCCCATTGGAGCAATTCCTAATACTGCAAAACGATTCGCAATGTAATCTGCAGCTCGTTTCTCTCCTTTAGTGCCTGTTTCACGCCCTTCTAAATAATCAGAAGCGAGATAAACTACATCTACCTCAATTTGGTGTAAACTTTTATTAAACTGGGAAAAAGCAGTTTGAATACAAAAAAGACTTAGGATAAAGAGTACAATACGCATGGTAATTAATTTTGGTTCTTAGACATAAATTGCGACTTTATTGAAATTTCAAAACACTTATCTCTCATCCCGATAATCATCGGGAATTGAGCTTTCATATTTTTCATTCTACACAATTTATCTAAGAACGTTAATTTTGTACAAAGATAAGCGGAAATGTAGGGAGCTGTGTAATACAATTGTAGAGTTTAACGAAATTTTGACGTTTCAGAAAAGGTCGTGACACGATTAATATTTATGTGCTTTAGTTATTTCGGTCAGAAATGAAATGTGTTCTTTTTATCTTTAGGTTTAATCAATCGTGCGTCGACTAAAACTTTATTTCTTTAAAATTCCATCCTGCAAAAGCATCTGCATGTATTTCCTTGCTCCCGTTTTATTGGTATGTTGATAATCGCCAAAATCTTCACGATCAGTCAAAGCTCTGCTATAGTCTGAAATTGATACACCCACTTGCGTCTGAATGACATTTTTAATGGAATCAAGATTGGTTATGCTTTCGGCAAAAGGCGGATAATAAGGGTTAATGACGAAATTGAGTTGGGTGCCTTTGGACTGACAAAGTTGCTTAATGGCATTTAATTCATTGGTGAAACTAGTATCATAGGTAATACGAAACGTTTCTAAAGACTGCGCTTCTTCCACCATATAATCGTTAATCACTCGATCTAAGAGCCAATCTTCATCCGATTTATTGATATAATTTAGGGTGCGTTGAAAAACTTCCGAATTGTAGCGATACAAATGTGTCACCATTCCACCATAATAATCTTTAGGAATACTATCTCGAATTAATTGCTTGACATGCGTAGATTTGGGCGTGTATAAATTAAAACCAGCAATCAATTGATTATTCAAACGATCACACATCGTAACATCCAAAATAACTTGTTCTGGTGCAGGATAGTTTTCAAAATAATCTTGTAGTAAGGCACGACCTAAATTGATTGGCATACTATTATAACTCAAATTCAGCGTTGATTTACCCGTCAATTCTTCAATAGTAGGTTGATAAAACATTAAACCGCGAGAATTGCCCACCAACAAAATATCAGATTCTGCTTGTTGATTATATAAACGAGTATAACGAAACTGACTTTTTTGAACGATTTGCTCTAAAATCCAGCCTCCTATTCGATCTCCAATGAAGGTCAATAGTAACAATAAAAAAATCCAGTATATTTTTTTTAGGTTCAACTAACTATTTTTTATAAATAAGAGATTCAGATCGTACTCCAAATTATTATTGATGATTGGAGAAGTTTCCTAGCTTCTCCAAAATATATCCAGCGAGTTTCCTAACTCGCTGGATATATTCGATTAAAATTGAAAATAAATAAACGAATTATTTCCAAACGTACCAAAAAAGGAAATCAACCACAATAAAATCGCAAAACTCACCACTCTAAAAACGGCTTGTGTGCGTATCACTTCATGGTATTCATATCGTAAATCGGTGACTTCCACTGCTAATAATAATCCAATTAACAGAAAACCTTTCACCACTTGGAATTTATTCATGACTGCTCCAAAACTAAATTGCTCCAAAGATGCAATCCCCATAATGAAGTTATTGGCTACCTCAAAATCAGGAGCACGAAAATACACCCAAGCCAAACAAGTGAAAAAGTAAACCATTGCTATTGCTAAGGTATTTTGAATAAACATAGGCGTTTTAATCGCATTCAATACCTTATTCCAAAATGGACTCGCCAATCGCTGTACCACCAAATACGCACCATGTAAAAAGCCCCAAAAGACAAACGCCCAACTCGCTCCATGCCACAAGCCACCCAATAACATCGTGACCATCAAATTGGCATAGGTAGCTAGATTTTTTTGTCGAGCGGTAGAACTATTGTAATACCAATAGGCCCATATTCCCATTCCTACACCGATAATTCCCAGCCACCACCAGCCCGTCATCACTACCGTTAAAACATAAAATAAGATGATAAAAAACCATGATCCAAAACTACCATTTCGGTTTCCACCTAATGGAATATATAAATAATCTTGTAACCAACTGGATAAGGAAATATGCCAGCGTTTCCAAAATTCACTGAAGTTCTTAGAGAAATAAGGTGTTCTAAAATTCTCTGGAAAATCAAAGCCTAAGACCCTTGCCAGTCCAATCGCGATATCAGAATAGCCCGAAAAATCACAATAAATCTGGAACGAATAAAAGATAATTCCAATCAATAAATGTAAAGAACCAAACATCCCTGGTTCTTGAAAACATTGATCAACATAGGGAGCGAGCGAATCGGCAACGGCTACTTTTTTAAAGAATCCCCAAAGAATTTGTCCTAAACCAGTTGTCAATCTATCCCATGAAAAAGTACGTTCCTTTTGAAATTGAGGCAAGAAATCACTCGCTCGAACAATAGGCCCCGCTACTAATTGCGGGAAGAACGAAATAAAGGTCGCAAAGCGGATAAAATCTTTCTCAACGGCTAATTTTCGATAATAGACATCAATCGTATAGCTCATCGACTGAAACGTATAAAACGAGATACCAACTGGTAAAATGATGTCAAGAGAGGTAGTTGATCCTTCATATCCCCAAGATTGGAGCATATTGGTAAAGGAATCAATAAAAAAGTTGAAGTATTTAAAGAAGGCTAGAAAACCCAAATTGACGACCATACTAATGGTCAATAGTCGTTTTCGTTTCGCTTCATCTTCCGTTTGATCCAATTGTAAACCTACAAAATAATCAATACAAGTAGAGAATACAATCAAACTCAAAAATCGCCAATCCCACCAGCCATAAAAGATATAACTCCCAATCAAGCATAGCCACAAGCGTGATTTGCCCTTCATGCTAAAGTATAAGGGCAAAAATGCTGCGATAAATACAAAAAATGCGAGACTATTAAATATCATTCAAGCTTACAAATAGGGATTTAAGAATTGCTTCCATTGCTGATACGCCAAACCATTTAAATGGATGCCATCTACACTGTATTTCTCTGCTAAATTTCCATTCGAATCTTTTAAAAGCGTGTGCAAATCTAGGTATTCATAACCAAATTCTTGTGCGAGAAGCTGTAATTCTTTATTAAGGCGTTTAATATCTTGATTTTGAATACTGGTATTTCGAAGCTGATTATTGACAGGAAGTACACTTTGCACAAAGACTTTTGTTTGTGAACTTTCTTTTTGGAAACGGCTTAATATCTTCCGATAATTTTGGATGATATAATCTGGTGAACGCATGATTAAATCATTTACTCCAATCATCAAAAAAACTTTTTCTGCTTCTGCTTCTAAAATGCTTTGCAAGCGTAATAAAACTCCTTGAGTTACATCTCCCGCAATTCCTCGATTAATGGCATTTGGATTGTTTAATAATTCTGCCCATTCGCCAGCTTCAGTAATACTATCGCCCAGAAAAATAATTTTTTTAGAAGGAGTTCCCATTTGTTCAAAATGACTAGTTCTGTGTTCATAAACGCCTGCCACACCTCGATTTTTCATTTTAAAAACAATATATTTAATACCACCCAATTTCTGAACAGCATACAGCCCCACCGCCAAACCAGCAAAATTCAACAACAAGGAAAAAAGTAGCAATTTACGTATCATTGAAATTGTCTAATGTTCGATTGTCTAATGATTATCGATGCTCTCGCGCTATGCTTGCACCACCTACACTTGAGTACTATAAATTTTTGATCTTAATGATATTCTCAAATAACTTTCAACCTCAAACACAACTTCAATTTCAAAAAGATAAACTAGAATTGAGCTTGATTTTGAGCTTGTAGTTTAATCTATAAAACTTTGTATCAATAGTTAGACTAAATTAAGTTAGTCCATACATCTAAAATCTAGTCCTAAAAATCAAGAAACACAGCAATCTCTAAACTCACGAAGTGGGTGATCTAAAAGCGCAGCGGTCTCACAGTCCACAAAGTGGACGATCTAAAGTCTCACAGCGCAGCGATCTAAAAGGCACTACGTCCACTAACCTATTTCTTCAAGACCTCATCAATCGACACATTACGCGTATGTTCTGAATGTTTGAAATTTTTATTCGGATTCCCCATTTTAAATAAGGCACGAATCTGATTCCAAACAAACAAAGGCATGGACCAAATCGTTTGCCAGATTTCTTTAGGAACTTTAGATAAATACAAACTCCAAAAAATATTCAATACAAAAATAGCAATCGCTCCCACAACAGCCCAACCAAGAGCAGGTGCGAAAATAATTCCTACTAAAGCAGTAAGCATCGAAGCAAATAACAAGATAAATAATGGCGGAGAAACCGTCATCAATCCAAAAAAGAATTGATTAAAACTGAAATTCTTGATGCCTCGTCCAATGATACCTGTAGAATTGGGTAAGTTTTGAAAATAAGAGAATAACCAACGAGAACGTTGCGTCTCTACTTGTTCACCAGAAACTACTTTTTCATCATAGACAATGGCATTCCACGCATAAACAATTTTATGATTGAGGCGCAATAAGAAATTTTGTAAAATCTTATCTTCTTGTAGCATTTTTTTCCATTGGTGCTTACCGCGTTGTATTTCAGGACTGTTCAAATAATCGGCATACAATTGCGTTTCTACTGCCATTCCAGAACCAGAAATGACAGAAGAAGAACCAATTAAATAAGGAGCGTAACGTTCGATATAATTTTTATAAAACTCGCCTGTCGAATCGGCACAAGCATAAACTGTATCTAAGTTTTTAGCGGTTCGTTGTCCTTGTATTGCTAAATGGCCGTTATTACAATACTTATTGATCTCATGTAAAAATTCAGGATGAATCAAATTATCTGCATCTAAAACTACGGTATATTCATGCACCCGTTTGTAGTTTTCCATGGCATAAATGATGGATTTTGCTTTCAAACGAAGTGGTGGATCTGGACGAAATACGGTCAATTTTTCGTGTTCTAAATCATAATTACTAATATCACATTCATCTGCCATTACATAAATCTCAAAATTTGGATAACTCTGATTTAGAAGAGATTGGACAAGCGGCTTGGTAATGTCAGCATTTTTATAAGCAGTGATAATACAACCAAAATCGTAGTGCTTATCAATCGTTTTTTTGGCTAATTTTTCTTTTCCAAATAGTTGAGCGAAAAGAACAGTAAAAAAGGGCAATACCAGAAAAAATATCAGAAAGCCACTTATTGCGTATAGTAATATGTAGAATATGCTTAACATAGTTGAGTCAATGAGATTCTAAATTGAATTGGGAATTTTTTTGAGTAGCAACTAAGGCGTTTTTAGTTACTTGGGCAATATCTTTTGAACCAATATTCCAAAGAATAGCTCTCCAAAATGCTTTCACATGAGCAAAATCGCCCTGAATTAAAAATTTCAGCGTATTTTTTGGAATGGTAAAAAATAGTAAAAATAGATAAAATATAAATAGACTTAATCCTCCATGATGCCGTCGCATAAAGAGGATTCGATTTCTATTTTGATAATAAGTTTTCAAAGGATTTGCTTTACCAACAGTTACAGATTCTTTATGATAAACCAAAGCATTAGGTTCGATATAAATTTTATACCCTGCTTTTTTGATTGAGGCACACCAATCCAATTCTTCATAATATAGAAAGAAACTTTCTTCCATCATCCCTACTTTTTCAATCACTTCTCTAGGTACCATCATTGCTGCTCCATGTGCATAAGCTGTTTCTTGAATTTGAGTGTATTGCCCGTTCCATTCTTGCCCTGCCCCAAAGGTTTTATTTCGTGCAGTTAAAGGGTGTACTTCACTTGTACCAGCATATTGAATGATCGTTTTATGATTCGTTTCTTCAGATGGATAATAACACAATAATGGACTGACAATACCAATTTTTGGATCAGATTGTAATACGGCAAGAAGTTTTTCGATACAATCTTCTGTGATTTCAGCATCATTATTAACAAAGAACAGATAATCGCCTTTGCATTGACGAACAGCCACATTATTGCCACCTGCAAAACCTAAATTGGCGCCACTTTGTAAACAATGAACGTTTGGATAAGAAGCTCGAATATGAGGGAAAGGATCAGTTTTAGAAGCGTTATCAACAACAAAAACTTCTAAATTGGGATAGCTCACCTTATTAATAGAGTCCAATAGCGCACAGGTCAATTCCAATTGATTGAAATTGAGTGTGATGATTGAAACTAGAGGTTTATGGGAATCCATCGTTAAAGTAAACGTTTAGTCTTGAGCTTATTGGTGTGTGTATTAGTTAAAAACGAGACGGTATAGGTTTGTGTTACTTTAACAGACAATAATTTAAACTTGCTCATCTTGAATCATAGCAGGTAAAGTCTTCATCAAGATGCTTAGATCCATCCAGATAGAATATTTTTTTGCATAATCAATATCTAATTGAATTCGTTCTTGCGAAGACATATCTTTTTTACCACGCTTAGAAATTTGCCATAAGCCCGTCAAACCAGCAGGAGCAATAAATCGAGTGGCCCACTCATCATTCGTTAGCATATCTGCTTCGTATAAAGGTAGCGGTCGATTCCCAACGATAGACATGTCGCCTTTTAAAACATTAATCAATTGAGGTAACTCATCTAAACTCGTCTTACGAATTATTTTTCCTACACGTGTTACACGCGGATCATTTGCAAATTTTTTGAAGGAAGGAGCTCCACCTTCTTCTTCTTCTGAATATTGATTCAAATGTTCAATTTCTTTTAGACGTTTATCAGCATCATGATACATAGAGCGGAATTTGATGAAATCAAAAATTTGAAAACCTGTTCCAGCTCGTTTAGAAGTATAAAAAATAGAACCTTTCGATTCTAATCGTACAGCAATTGCAATTAATAATAAAATAGGAGAAATAAATAACAAAACAGCACTTGCAAAAGTGATATCGAAAATACGTTTTCCGATGGGTATTTTATAAGGGACAAAATCACGACTGAAAGAAGTATTCATGATCTGTGATTTGAAGCGAGATAAAAATTCTACGCGTCGTTGAATATCCTTCCAATTTAAATTTTGAATATAATAACAATCATCAATTCCCATGAGAAGTGCTGATTGTGGTTCAATAAAGGTATGATCGGTTGAAATTGTAATAAAAGGGAGATGAGCGAAATTAGGATCAGAGTTGATTTTACTTAATAAACGATAGTTATCAGCTTTTAAAAAAGCAAGATCACAAAGAATTCCTTTTACTTGTCGTTCAGGAAGTTCATTTTTGGATTGATCCACCAACCAATGATAAGCTTGAAAAGAGGAATTAATTCGTTTTAAGTGATATTTACCAGAGCCATTTTTATACTTATTTAAAGCATAATAGTCAGCCTGTTCAAAACCTACTACTAATAAGCTATCAGTCTCCGTATAATCTACTTTGGTTACAGGTGCGTTTAGTACGTCCATCAGTGTTATGAATTAACTTGTGCTTTGTTAATTGATAAGATTCCGTTTATCGTTTCTCGTAATTCGTTAGGATTGAACGGTTTTGTCAAGTACCCATCAACTCCTAATCGACTACATTGTTCAACGTACTTGTCATTTTCATTACCAGAAACAACGAGTACAGGAATATTTTTGAAAAAACCGCTACTCTTGATGTTTCGTAAGAAAGCGAGACCGTTTAATCTTGGCATTTGCATGTCTAACAAAATAAGATCAGGCAAATTTCCGCGCCTAAACCAAGCAAGTGCTTCAATACCATCGCTTTTTGTAATTACATGGTAGTGTTTCTTGAGTACACTTCCCAAGATTAGTCTAATGCTATCGTGGTCATCAATTATAAGTATCGTTTTATTCTTCATTATTCATCTAGCGGTTTTACAACATTCACTTCTTTTCATAAATGACATTAATTATGCCAAAGAATGAAATTTTAGTTTAGTTGAATAGATATAAGTTGAACACTAACAATAAGTTAGATCAAACTTAATATTCCCTAAAACATGATTCTTTCTGATAAAACAAATAAGAGAGAAGCCAAAAAGGGGATAGATGAAATAATCGGAGGGTATATGGGATGGAACGGTTAAATGAACAGAATTTGTAAGATTCGTTTTAGTTCTTTTGTTCATTTAATGTAAATAGGACTTCTCAATTTCCTTTAACATTAAAATGTAAAAATAGCAATCTACACCATATATCAGAAATATTTGTAATATTTTTATTCAATAAAATTAAATAAGTAATTTTAATTGAATTGAGTTTTAGTATAAATGATTGGATATAATAGATATTTCGAATAGTGTATTTAATAACAAATATACTTAAAAATATAGTTAATATCCTGTTTCAATACAATTTTTACATTTTATTAAATGTATTTTCTGCCAATTTATGTTTTGGTAGTTCTACAATTATTTCTTTAAATAATTATTTGACTATTAAATGGATAAAATAACTTGCTAAAAATTTTAAAAATTAAACGTTTTACCAATTAATCTTTGTTTTTTTCAATAGCAGTTTTTTATTTTAACTTTTTAATAATTTCTCAAAAAAAATGGAGGCTAGAGGGAATTGGTTTATCTTTGTCTCTTCCAAAATTGCAGAATCATAGATTTAATCGGAAAATGCTATAAAAATCATAATTTTGGCATTTTCATTGCTTTTACGTCTCTTTAGACAGTAGAAATTTACTATGGTCACATATAAACTTATTTTTTGGGTTGCTATTGCAATTATTCTTTATACCTACATCGGTTATGGTATACTCTTAATGCTATTAGTACGAATTAAAAGAATATTTAAAGGAAATTCAAATGACTTCAAAGAGGATTTCGTTCCTCCTGTTACCTTCGTGGTTGCAGCATATAATGAAGAAAATTGGATTGAGAATAAAATTCAAAATTGCCTCGACTTTGATTATCCCAAAGATAAAATCCACTTCCTCTTTGTAACGGATGGTTCTAATGATCGCACTCCAGATTTAATTCGTGCCTATAATTATCCTGATGGGGTGCAGTGGAGTTGTCATCATGTCGATGCACGAAGTGGAAAAATTGCAGCCGTTGAACGAATTATGGCATTTATAGATACACCCATTACAATTTATACCGATGCCAATACACTTGTCAATAAAGCAGCCATCAAAAATATAGTTCGACACTATGCGAATGAAAAAGTGGGTGCTGTAGCAGGAGAAAAACGTATCTCCATGGATGAAAAAGAATCAGCTAGTGCAGCAGGGGAGGGCATTTATTGGAAATATGAATCTACGCTCAAAAAATGGGATTCTGAATTGAATACAGTCGTTGGTGCAGCAGGGGAGTTGTTTTCTATTCGAACAGAATTGTTTACTCCTGTTCGTAAAGATACTGTAGTGGAAGATTTTGTGATGACTTTGGGTATCGCTCGAAGTGGGTATAAAGTGCGCTATGAGTCGCAGGCATATGCCGTAGAGCATTCTTCGGCTTCTGTACAAGAAGAGTTGAAACGTAAAATAAGGATTGCAGCAGGTGGGATTCAAGCATTAGTTCGATTGAGAGGATTGTTGAACTTTTTTAAATATGGAATGCTCAGTTTCCAATATATTTCTCATCGGGTATTACGCTGGACTTTAGCTCCTCTTTCTTTATTATTAGTATTTATTGCGAATATCGTTTTAGTATGGAATGATGCGGGGGTGTTTTATAAATGGACGATGATTTTACAGATTGGATTTTATTTGCTTGCTTTAATCGGATATATTTTAGAACGACAAGAACTGAAATTCAAAGCGTTCTTTGTACCCTATTATTTTTGTGTAATGAATTATGCGGTATATCGAGGCTTTTTTCGTTATATCAATGGTCAGCAATCTGTAGTTTGGGAGAAGGCAAAACGTGCAGATGGGTAATGCCTTTTTATCGTACTAAAGTAATATCTCCGCTTAACTTTTTTATCGTACCATCACTTAACAATAATTCTGCCCAAAATACGTATACGCCTGTAGGCAAAGATTTTCCTTTAAATTGACCATTCCAACCTTCTAATTCTTCATTTAGTAGAATATTATTTCGGCTATGTACTAATACGCCCCATCGATCAAAAATTTGAAGTTGTTGTATTTGTGTAATTGTGGCTCCTGCATAAATGGTCCAAGAATCATTTTTCCCATCATTATTAGGACTAAAAGCATCAGGTACAAAAACGCTTTCTTGACGTTCGACTAATATGGTAATGGAATCTGTATGTGTACATTGACGTTCGTCTGTAATAGTCAAGGAATAAGTAGTTGACATAATGGGAGCTACTTCTAATAGTTCACAGCTATCGCAGCTCAAAATACCATTTGAGTACCATTCCATAGTTGAATTAGAAGTAATAATAGAAGAAGGCATTAAGGTTACTGTTTCTCCTTCAGCAATGATTTGATTCTCTCCTAGCTCAAAAGGTCGGGCCTGGTATTGTCCGATATAGAAGTCAATTTCTTCTTGGCAATCATTTACATCTTGTAAATAAATAGTGTACGAACCAGCATCTAATTCAGATAATGCAATGCTTGTTCCATTAGTCGCTTCAAAATTAACACCATCCAAAGAATATTCATATTCACTATTTCCTCCAGCTAGATTTTCAATTAAAGCTGCTCCTGAAGGTCTCGTGCAACCAGAGAAATCAGTAGCTAATTGGTACGATAAATTTGGCGGTTCACTTAAAGTTACTTTAGTTGTAGTACTACACTCAATAGCATCTGTAATAGTAACTTCATATTCTCCAGCAGGAAGATTTGCAACCGTTGCGGCAGTCGATCCATTGGTCCATTCATACCTAAAAGGCGCTACCCCTACTAAGCCTGTCAAGGTCACTGCTCCATCACTTGCATTTGGGCAACTAATATTAAAATCGCCGTAATCGGTAGCAGCAATCGCATCACCTTTTATATCAGCAACCGTTACATTGAACGGAGTACCAATTTGTGCAGGACAAAGCGCGTTTGGATTAACGGTTTCTATACTATAGGTGGTATTATTGCTTGGACTAATCGGGACGGAATAACCATCACTTATTCCATTTAAAGTAATGGAAGGATTAATTCCATCAGAATAAGTAAGATCATAGCTTGCTGCGCCAGTTAGAGAAAACGTCAATGTACCTTCTGCACCATTACAAATAGAATTCGTACCTGTTAAAGATGCTTCAATAATAGGTTCAAAACTTAGCGCTATATTAATAATGCTATCACATCCATTGGTAGCTGCACCGAAAAGCGTTTCTACACCAGATGGGTTTTCTTCATCATAAACCGTATTATTAATTGTCAAACTATTTCCACTGCATAAAACTTCATTAATACTAGAAGCGGCTAAGGGAGTAGGAAATAAATTTATTATGATCATGCTATCACATCCATTAACGGATGCGGCAGTAAGTACTTCTGTACCAGTTGGATTATTAATGTCATAGGTAGTACCATTAATAATATAGCTATCATCTGTACAAATTTCTTGATCAAAAGAACTATAAGCTGGTGGATAAAAAGATAAATTTATAGTTATAATACTATCACAACCACTACTACCTCCATTGGGGATAATTTCTTGCCCAGAAGGATTGTTTAAATCATAAACGGTATTGTTGACGAGAATAGACTCTCTTTCGCATAGTGTTAAATCAATAGTATTAATACCGTTCTCTAAAACGTTTATTTTGTTAAAAATAGATGTAGTGGAATAGTGAGAATTAGAATTTGTATTGGGTATAAATTTTGGTAAGCTAAATGAATGTTCAATTTTAGTTTTTTCAATAGAAGGGATACTTAAAGCTTCATTTGATGATAGGCAACAAATGAATAGACTTAACCCCCACCACAAAAAGAGGTGTTTCCAATTGCTTAAATTATAATGGAATGTTTTGGTCATTTGTAGATGTTCTAGCTCTTCATCAAAATGGCTAATGATGTAAGATACTGATTTTAAATAGTAAGACGGGAAGCAAAAGTTGTTTTGTCAAGTAGTTGATGAACTAATCGCTAGTTATTAAAGTTATTAGTCTGATGCAATACGCTAAAGCTTGTATTTTTTAGCTTTTGAATTTGTTTTATACGTATGGAGTACAGAATGAATAGCAAACTCATGGCTTTTTTTGATCTATTAAAAAAATAATCATGCTTCAAATCAAGAAATTTGCTTTCACATTAAGAAAAACAGAAAGTTATGTTGTTTTTCTACTTTTCAAATTATAAAATCTAACAATCGAAGGGTATTTTTGTCCTCTTAATTAGACAACATACTTTCATGGTTTTTAAAATCCATTAAAACATTTTATCAAGATGCAATTAAGCGATCAGGAAATCGTACGCCGCGAGGCTCTTCAAAAAATTCGAGATTTAGGAATCAATCCTTTTCCAGCAGCTCAATATCACGTTAATTTTAAAGCGGCTGATTTTACCTCTGCCCAATTAAAAGAAAACTTAAAACAGTGTGTGCAGGAGATTAAAGGTATTGATGAAACCAAAGCAAGCGTATTGGCTCCTGCCGTTTTTAAACATAAATTTAAAGCTGCTAATTTACTGGCAGATGAGGAAGTCGTGAATGCAACAGGCATCTCAGAAACAATTACTCTTGAAGATGGTACTTCCCAATCTTTAGAAGAATATTTACCCCATATTCGAGTAGCCTGTCTAGGTGATTTCCAACCCGAAAAACGCCCAGAAGTTTCTATGGCAGGTCGTTTTATGGGACAACGTGGCCCCTTCGCGAAAATGCAAGATTCATCTGGACGGATTCAATTGTTTATGAAAAAAGGAACAATCGGTGCGACAGAAGAAGAACAAGAACGTACAACAGCTTTAATGAAACTCCTTCATATTGGAGATTTTATCGGAGTAAAAGGAGAATTGTTTTCTACGCAAACAGGAGAGTTGACCCTTAAAGTTAAAGAACTTACCTTCTTGAGTAAATCTTTACGAAATTTACCGATTGTAAAACGCGATAAGCAAGGAAATATCTATGATGCTTTTACCGATCCAGAATTACGATATCGCCAACGCTATGTCGATTTAGTCGTCAATCCTCAAGTAAAAGAAATCTTTTTAAAGCGTACACGAGTGATTACGTCCATGCGAAATTATTTCAACGAGCAAGGTTGGTTGGAAGTAGAAACACCCATTTTGCAACCCATTCATGGAGGAGCAGCCGCGCGCCCTTTCGCAACGCATCACAATACCTTAGATATGCCTTTGTACATGCGTATTGCGAATGAGTTGTATTTAAAGCGATTGATTGTAGGAGGTTTTGATGGCGTCTATGAATTTGGTAAGATGTTCCGTAATGAAGGAATGGACCGTACCCACAATCCAGAGTTTACCTCTATGGAAATTTATGTAGCATATAAAGATTACATTTGGATGATGGAGATGGTGGAAGAATGTTTGGAGCGCGTCGCTATTGCTGTAAATGGAGATACCAAAGCACAAGTAGGGGAGAATAGTATTGATTTCAAAGGGCCGTATCGCCGTTTGAGTATGGCAGACTCCATCAAGGAATATACAGGCGTAGATATTAACGGTATGGATGAAGAAGCCTTACGTGCGGTATGTAAAAGTATGCACATTGAAACAGATAATTCGATGGGTGTTGGAAAATTAATTGATGAAATATTTGGTGAAAAAGTAGAAGCTAATCTCATTCAACCAACCTATATTACCGATTATCCAATTGAAATGACGCCTCTTGCTAAGAAACACCGTTCGAAAGAAGGTCTAGTGGAACGCTTTGAGTTGTTTGTCAATGGAAAAGAAATTGCGAATGCCTATTCGGAATTAAATGATCCAATTGATCAGCGAGAGCGTTTTGAAGATCAATTGAAATTAGCAGAACGCGGTGATGATGAGGCGATGGTTTTAGATGAAGATTTCTTACGTGCTTTAGAATATGGAATGCCACCGACATCAGGTTTAGGAATTGGTATTGATCGTTTGACGATGATGTTAACAAATAATGCTTCTATTCAAGAAGTCTTATTTTTCCCACAGATGAAGCCTGAGACAGCAGCAGTTGAAGAAGAAGAAGCTTAAAAAAACGATAGGCGAAGTTTCACAACTTCGCCTTGATCATATTAAGCGAGTTTCCAAACTCGCATGGAGTGATTCCCTTTTTATATCAATAAAAATCATCTTTTTAAGATGTTCTCAATTCAATGAATCAGCAACAATCTTTTTTAGGAATTGCCCTTCGAGGTTTAGGTATGGGAATCGCTGAGGTGATTCCTGGAGTATCAGGGGGTACGATTGCTTTTATTACAAATATTTATGAACGTCTGATTAATGCGATTAAAGCATTTGGACCAGATTTGATTGGCGTATTACGTAAAGACGGAATCAAAGGAGTTTGGTCTGCCTTAGATGGTAATTTCCTTTTTGCTTTGATTTCAGGAATGGCAGTAGGGGTCGTGATTGGTGTGTTTGGTGTAGCCTATTTATTAGAAAACTATCCACCTGTTATTTGGGCCTTCTTTTTTGGATTAATTATCGCTTCTGCAATTTACATTGGTAGACAAATTACGACTTGGTCATGGAAAGAAATAGTCGCTTTTATCATTGCAACGGGTGTAGCCTATTATATCACGACGATTTCTCCTTCAAATGGATCAGAATCTTTATTGATGGTTTTTGTGGCAGGCGCAATAGCGATTAGTGCTTTGATTTTACCAGGCATTTCGGGGAGCTTTATTTTGTTGTTAATGGGAATGTATACCTTTATTGTAACGGATACTTTGAAGGGCGTATTAAAAACATTAGCACCAGATAAAATTCTGACGATGTTTGTTTTTGGCTTGGGGTGTTTAACGGGTTTGATGACCATTTCAAGAGTTTTGTCTTGGATGTTTAAGCACCAAAAAAATCTTACTTTAGCTACATTAACGGGTTTTATTATTGGGTCATTAAATAAAATATGGCCTTGGCGCGTACCTACTGAATGGCTCGAAGTAGATGGTATAAAAGAAAAAGTGATTAGCGAAGCCAATATTTTACCAGCAGCCTATGAAATTAGTGTGGGCGAACCTTATACTGTTTTATCATTGGTATGCTTAGTGTTAGGATTTGTATTGGTTTTAGGAATGGAACGATTTAGTAAATAGTTATTTTTTGGTTTTTTTAAAATGGAAATAAAACATCTTTTCGGATTAATCGGTTTCCCTTTAACCCATTCTTTTTCAAAGGGTTATTTTGCTGATAAATTTAAAAAAGGAGGTCTTGCCGATCATTTTTATGATAACTTTCCACTCGCACACATCAATTCTGTCCAAGCTTTAATTGAAAATCACCCTAATCTTAAAGGCTTTAATGTAACGATTCCCTACAAAGAGCAAATTCTACCTTATTTAGATGAAATAGATTCGGCTGCGGAAGCTATAGGTGCTGTAAATACGGTTAAAATCACGAATGGCTTATTAAAAGGATACAATACAGATGCTTATGGATTTGAACAATCTTTACGTCCTTTTTTAAAAGAAAACCAAAACTATCAAGCCCTCATTTTAGGAACTGGAGGAGCAGCAAAAGCAGTCGATTATGTTTTCCAACAATTAGGCATTACTTTTTTCTATGTTTCCCGTCATAAAAAAGAAGAGGTATTTACCTACGAAGAAATTGCCGTGCAAGGTCTCGCCGATTACCACATTATAGTCAATACGACACCCCTAGGAATGTATCCTAAAGTGGATCAAGCCCCCAATTTACCCTATGAACAATTAAATAATCAGCATTTATTGTATGATTTAACCTATAATCCACCAAAAACCGTATTTTTGAAAAACGGAGCACAACAAAATGCCCAAATTAAAAATGGCTTGGAGATGCTACATTTACAAGCAGAAAAAGCCTGGGAAATTTGGAATGCACCTGATTAGTTGGATGAGCTAAGTTTAACCAACTTAGCTCATCTAAACGCAATCAATTATTCTAGGCTAATAAAACCACAAATTATGCCCGCCACATCAACCTCTAATCTTATGCCACTGGATTTTACCAATACCGAAATTGCCTTTTCTAGTAAATCAGATGAAGAATTAAAAAAAGCAGCTTTTTTATTCAGTACCATGAATAAAAACTGGCTCGTACAAGTGGGGTCTAAATTAGGTTTAGCCGCAATTAAATTACGTCTTCCTTTTGTCGAAACGATTGTAAAGAACACCATTTTTGAACAATTTTGTGGAGGAACTACCCTAAGGGAATCTCAACCTACCATAAAAAGCCTATTCGATTTTGATGTGCAAACCATCCTTGATTATGGCGCAGAAGCAAAAGAAACGGAACATGATTTCAATCTCACCATGAATGAAAATATCCGGGCCATTGATTTTGCGGCTGTTAATGCAAGTGTTCCTGTCATTAGCACCAAAGTAACTGGCTTGGCGCGGTTTGCTTTATTGGAAAAAATCCAACGAGCCACAACTTTGGAAGGGAGTGATATTAGTGAATATCGTGCAGTTTTAAAACGACTAGATGCCATTTGTAATCGAGCGTCTGAACGAGGAGTTGGTGTATTTATAGATGCAGAAGAAACTTGGATCCAAGATACTATTGATCATTTGGTCAATCACATGATGAAGCGCTATAATCGGGGAAAAGTAGTTGTTTATAATACCTTTCAGATGTATCGACATGATCGGCTACAATTTCTGATTGATTCTTTTAATAAAGCTAAAGAAGATGGGTATATGCTTGGCGCAAAATTAGTACGAGGCGCTTACATGGAAAAAGAACGCGCACGAGCCGAAGAAATGAATTACCGTTCTCCCATCCATCCGACCAAAAAAGATACGGATGACGCTTTCAATACCGCACTTCGTTTTTGTATTGATAATTATGAATCGATTGGTTTATGTAATGCCACTCATAATGCGGAAAGTAGTGCCTTATTAGCAGAACTTATCGAAGAACGTAGCATTGACCGCGCTCACCCACACCTCAATTTTTGTCAATTGTATGGAATGAGTGATCATATCACTTTCAATTTAGCGAACGCAGGTTACAATGTCGCCAAATACGTTCCTTATGGAACGGTGCTAGAAGTCGTACCTTACCTCATTCGTCGTGCACAGGAAAATACTGCTGTTACAGGTGATATGAGTCGAGAATATCAATTGATTGCCCAAGAAATGAAGCGTAGAAAACTGGATTAGATCAACCTTCCTCGCTTAAATTTGTTACCTACTCTTTAAAAGCAACTATAAGTCATTTTACTGATGGTAATGATCAATTCTTCTACTCGAACCCGCTGTCAAACGCTCCTTAAAGCTCTTTCAAAAGGTTTGTACGAACGAGATACGGCGATTCGATTATCTTTATTAACGGCAGTAGCAGGAGAAAGTATTTTCCTTTTAGGTCCTCCAGGGGTAGGGAAGAGTTTGATTGCTCGACGATTGAAATATGCGTTTCGAGATGGCGTGTCCTTTGAATATTTGATGAGTAAATTTACTACTCCTGACGAAATTTTTGGGCCGATCTCCATTAAAAAACTCAAAGAAGAAGATAAATATGAACGTTTAACCGATCGCTATTTACCTGGTGCGAATATTGTCTTTTTAGATGAAATTTGGAAAGCAGGCCCCGCTATTCAAAATGCTTTATTGACCATTTTAAATGAAAAAATTTATCGTAATGGTACGGAAGATTTAGTCGTACAACTTCGAGGCATCATCACAGCATCAAATGAATTACCTCCTAAAAATAAAAGTTTAGAACCGATTTGGGATCGTTTTTTAGTCCGTTTGGAAATTGGGAATATAAAAAGTTTCCAAAATTTCGTGGATATGATCGTGGACACCAATGATCCGTATGAAGATAATATTTCGACAGATTTAAAATTTTCGGAAGCCGAATTAAATGATTGGTCAAAACAAATAGATATTATCGAAGTACCTGCTGAGGTGTTAAATACCATTCAATTACTCACGGTCAAAATTGAGGAATACAATGCCAGTCCTAATCATGCTGATCATCCGATTCAAATCTATGATCGACGTTGGAAAAAAGCAGTTCGCCTCATGCGCACCTCTGCCTTCTTGAATGGACGAGCAAAAGTAGATTTGATGGATTGTTTTCTACTAGAACATTGCTTGTGGAATCATCCCGATCATCAAATTGCTATTCGTGAAATGCTCACCGAATCCATTCGAAAACATGGCTATTCGATGGCAATAAATCTCAATGCCCTTAAAAAAGAAGTAGCGGAGTTTGAAAAAGATGTAGCCGAAGAAACGCAAATTAAAAATATCATTGTCGAAGATCAATTACAACCCTTGCAAGAACGTTTTTATCGTTTAATCAAAGGAAAATCAACCGTCAATGCAGATTTAATCACCATAGATGATTTCCGAAAACTAAAGACCAATGAAGATACCATCATCAGTTTTTATGACGAAAATCAAAATCTACTCAAGAAAATTCGTACCCAAAAAGGAAAAGATGACAAGTCCATCACCCTCAATGTCAACGGAGAATTAACAACTTTTCAACTCCAAACCAGCAAACGCGAACATACCGATATCATCTATAAAAAACCACACCAAGTGGTGCTGCAATTCTGGGAAGAACGAATGCAAAAACTCAATCATTATATCCAAGAACAACAAAAACGTATCAAGGAAAATGCCCCTGACGAACTCAATCATTTAGAAGATAATCTTTTCGTAGACACAGCTTGGAGCAAAGTCGTTCAAGCGAATTTAACTGAAGTCAATAAAGCACTCGAACAATTGTCCCTCCGCCTCGAAAAACTAGAATACAACTATGCCAATATTGAACTATAAATTAAATCAGCGTAATCGACTGCGAAACCTCCGCGCCTCAGCGACCCTGCTTGTACAGGCAAGTCTGCACGCCACAACATGAAAAACAACAACCTACTACAAGAAGAATACGACCGCTTTATCGAATTCGGTCAATTACTCGATCGACGATCAAGACGTTATCTTGTGGAATATTTCAAACACCAATTAGAAGGCGGCAATTACAGCCCTCCCGATTTGAACGATCAATATTTTATCTATTTTCAAACGGCAATATCTGAGATTTTTGCGATTAAAAATTTGCTTCCCCTTTGTAAAGGAAACAAGCGTATCACCCAACGAATCGTTCTCGACACCTTATATTGGATGCGAAAGACCTTTTCTAAAGTGAAACGGCAAAATCCCTTTCAAAAAGAGCAAGAATTGCTAGAGGGATGGGCAGTTACGCCACTCAATGCCTTTCAAAATCGCTATCCTTATTTGCTCAACTTTTTATCGACCACCTACACTAAAGAAGAACTCAATCCCTCTTTTTACAAAGATCGAATGGCTCGTTTTTTTGAAAAAGAACTCCATCAACATTCGGAAGAAGAAAAACAGAAATTTGATCGCATTTTCACCGATTTATTATCACAATGGGATGCTTTATTACAAGGAAAGATCTTAAATTATCAACTCCAAAAATTCCAAGAAGAACAAGAGGATTATGTCGAACTGCTGGATGCTAAAGTTACAGAATACACCAAGTTACATGATCTTGTTAATCCTTTTATGGATTATTTGGGTTGGGATATGTCGCGCGATTTGTGGGCAGAAACTTCTCTCGATGTGCTAGAAAAGTACGATGAAATTCTCAAAAATGAAGATGCGATTCGAGCATTAGTTGATTTACTAGGGGAGATGCGGGAGGCTGAAATTGTCATGGAAGAAGAAACCTTTGAAAAGACGATTGTACGTCGAGAATGGGTCGTGGATGAAATGATGCGTTCGGAAATTGTAGGCGTGCATGAAAGTCAAGATTTAAATCATTTAGTGAGCTCAGAAGTGGGTTTACTAAGCGATCGAGATACAGAATCCTTGTTCTTAAAAAAATATGCCGATCAACAACTGCTCACCTTTCAGTATGAAGATAAACGCCTCGTGAAAAGTCGAGAAAATATTATGGAAGTACATCAACGCGTCCGTCAAAAAGAGAAAGGCCCTTTTATTGTATTGATTGATAGTAGTGAATCCATGATGGGGCGACCCGAAGAAATTGCTAAAGTGCTTTGTTTTGCGATTTTAAAAATGGCCATCAAAGAAAATCGTCGCGCTTATCTGATTAATTTTTCTATCGGTATTAAAACGATTGATTTATACGACATCACCAATTCCTTAGAAGAACTAGCAGCCTTTCTTCGAATGTCCTTCAATGGAGGAACGGATGCTTCTCTCGCCCTTAGTGAAGCCCTACGACAGCTAAAAACCAATGATTATCAAGATGCAGATGTCTTAATGATTTCTGATTTTATTATGTATCGTGTGGATAAACAAGTCTTAGATGAGATTCGTTTTTTTCAACAAAATAAAGGAACGGAATTTCATAGTCTCACCCTTTCCAAAGAACCCAATAGTGAAATCCTCAGCCGTTTTGATACCAATTGGGTCTACGATCCTCAACAAAAAGGCGTCATTCAAGAACTAACGAGAGGTTTACATACAATAAGAGAATAAGCATAAGGTGATGCCTTTGTGAAAAGCTATGAGGGAGGCGAAGGCGTTAACTTTGCGGGAGGTAATATCGATCCGAACAGTCTAAAAATGATTGATAGGAGAAGTTTCCTAACTTCTCCTAAATGTATCTAGCGAGTTTCCTAACTCGCAAATCATTATATGATCTATTATTTTAGATTTGCCTCAAACACTTCCATCAAAACTTTCCGATCAATTCGATGTGTACCTTCAAAATCTTGAAACCGAAAATCGAGTCCTTGATCCTTTACAAATTGATGCAGCCATTTTTTCGAATGCTCATTCATAAATTCATCTTGATCACCAAGAATATAATGAATCTTTTTATCTGATAAATAAGCTTGATAAGGGAGATATTCTAAGTCATCAGGAGGCATTCCTGCCCAAATGACGAAATGATGAAAATGGGGTTGCTCACGTAGTATCCAGCGAAACTGAGTTTGAGAACCCTGTGAAAAACCAAAGAAAATGATTTTTACTTCTGGAGAAAGTTGTTCTATGAAATGAGTATAAATCCCTTTGAGATAGCGAGTATAATCAGCAATTTCATCTAGCCGATGATGTTTTGTCATCCAAGTCGCTCCAACTTGTGGTCGTTTCCAATAAAAACGAGAAAGAGCTTCTGGTGCAACGATTAGATGCTCTTCATGATCAAACGCCTCAAATTTATGAATAATCTGACTCGCCAATTGACCATAACCATGTGTCACCAACCAAAAATATTTCACCTTTTCAGATGGAGTTCCAATGGTATAATAATGCGCCGTTTTCTGTACCGAGATGGAGTGTTCCTGTATCATGCTTAAAAATACAAAAACTACCCATTCTATCTCAAAAAACTACTTAACAATTAAAAGCTATGCTTCGCGCTTGAAAAAACAAATCAACAAATCCACAAATCAACAAAAGCCCAGCCCTGCGCGCCAGCAAAAAACAAATCCACAAACCCCCTTGCGCGCAGCCCACTTACTCCTGCCCAAATATATTTTTTCGTTCCTTTCGTTGTATCGTCGCATCAAAGACAGGCTCTTCGCGGGGAGCTTCTTCTAAAATCTCATGGAACATTTTCTCAACATGCACCCATTGTCCTTTTTTCAATTCGTAGGCTTCATAAGTGCCATCAGGATAGGATCGAATGCCATCTTTTGTAACTTGAGCCTCCAAATGATCGAATAGAATGACTTCATGCACTTCATCATAATTCATGCTAAAAACAGTGCCTGCATAATATTCTTTTACCACACGATTTTTCGTTGGAGGATGATTTTTACTTTCTTCTGAGCGTACAAAAACAGGCGCACCAAAAACAGGTTTGTTATCTACAAAATGAAGGACATCAATTACTTTTCGTTTATTAAAAAACTGAAAACCATCATAACCAAACAAAAGATATTTTGTACCAGAAGGTGTTTTAAACGGCATCAAATTATAATATACAGCACCATACCATTTTTGAGGAGATAAAATATCAGTTTCTACAAATTCAACTTTTTCTGAGCGATCAATTAAAGGAAATAATTTCAAATCTGGCGAATTCATTTGTATGGCGCCATAATAATGGTACTCATCCACATCTACATACAATTGCCAAGTGAAAATCCGAAAGGTACTATCTGGTGGATATTGGATAGAAATTGAATTCAAACGATCAAATTTATAATCAAATGAATTGGGATATTTAAGTGCTTCTACTAGTTTCGGAATTAATTTTTGACAAGCTGCAAAACGATAATCAGGCATCGAGTCATTCACAACCAAAAAACCTAAAACTCCAAGTGTATCTTCAATAGTTTTTATTGCTTCAAAATCACTCTCTGCAATACTAGCTGGTCGTACAATAGGAGCGATCGAATCTTGTTGTGCCTGCAAAAGAGATAGGGTGAAAAAAGCAAACAGAAAAACGAGATGGCGGAAATTACGCATGAATGGTATTTTTGTTGATCTATTAAAGGTAAACTAATTTTGAAAGTCTAATCTTATTAATAGTAAATTCTTCTTTGCTAACGTTTATTTATTTCTACAAATTGCCACGAATACTTTATATAGAACTATCTTAACACAATTTATTGACTAAACAGGGAATTAGCTTTTATTAGATACTCATTTTTGAGAAATCCGTTCATTTTTTAGCTAGAAAAATTACGACTGCTGTAAACTATAATTACTCTTAAATTCTTGAGGTGTTTGTAGCATAATAGTCTTAAATTTTCGATTAAAATAAGACACATTATTATAACCACTTTCAAAGCAAACTTGCGTGATGGGTTTATCGGTATTCATTAATAATTTACTTGCATGATTAATCCGAAATTCATTAATGATCTGAATGTAAGTTTTCTTCGTTTGCTTTTTGATAAATTTATAAAAGGCAGGCTCAGAGATATTGAGCTTATCTGCAATCTCTTTTACACTTGCATCTTTTTGAAAATTTTCCATAATGTGATCGTAGACAATTTTAATACGACCCAATTGCGCCACATTTAAGCCCAAGGCATATTCTTCTGTACAGATTTTCCGAACATCTTTCGCTTCTGCTAATAATTGTAGTAATTCTAATAAATATAGTAACTGCGATAATCCTTTATGTCTTAGTATTTTTTGGATGATCTTTTTCGCTTGTTGCTTCGTTTGAAACTCAAATGTTAATCCCCGTTTGGAGAGACTAAATAAATTCTTTATTGCATGCAATTCTGGTTTCTGTAAAAAGGATTCGCCTAAAAAATCAGCTGTCATTTGTATCACGACCTGACTACAGTTCATATCAGTCGTAAAACCATGCGGAAGATGAGAACCTAGCATCACCAAATCATTCTCATGATAATCCGAAATTTGATTCCCCACAAAACGTCGTCCACTACTTTTTAAGGTATAACAAATCTCTATTTCAGGATGAAAATGCCAAGCTTGACTCAATAAAGGACGATTTTTTCGAGCGACGATTTTTGCGGTAAAAGAGCGTTCGGCTGGTTCTGCGATAATTTCATATTCTGGACGCATACGCTTGTTTTTTCTGTGGTATAATGTTTTGTTTTTTTAGCTTCTTTGAAAAAAAGGCACACTATAATGATTGTAAGAACCTAAATATAGCTAAATAATTATAGAATAGTGTTATTGAATGATAGTATTCTATGTATTCTGAATATTCATGCTGCCTTATTTTTGATAATAATTTCGTGTATGTTCAAAATAAAAAATCGAATTATATTACAAAACAAAACTTAATAATGAAAAATTTACTACACAAAGGAATACAATTCCTATTGGTAGTAGGCTTAGTATTAACGTCTACTATTCTTACCGCTCAGAGTACAATTTCTGGAACGGTGACCGATGCCAAAGATGGCTCGCCTTTAATTGGTGTAAATGTTTTTGTAAAAGAGTTAAACAATGGAACGATTACCGATTTTGATGGTATGTATTCATTGACCGTTGAAGATGGTACTTACACCGTACAAGTTTCTTACCTAGGCTATACGGGACAAGTCGCTACGGTTAGTGTTAGTGGTAATCAAACTGTTACTCAAGATTTCTCACTGGGTTCTGGTGTGGGTTTAGATGAAGTCGTAATTACGGCATCTAGTACCTTTAGATCACAAAAACAAGCGCCTTTATCCATTAGCTCGCTTCGTCAAAAAGACATTACCAAGTTAAATGCGAATAGTCAAGCGGATATCTTGAGAAGTATTCCGGGTATCACCGCTGAAGGTGGTGGTGGTGAGACCGCAACCAACCTTTTTGTGCGTGGTCTTCCTTCTGGAGGGCAGTATACCTTCAATCCACTTCAATATGATGGATTGCCTTTGATGACGACCTTTGGTTTGAACTCTTCTGCACATGATGTCTACGCACGTCCTGATATTGGATTTAAAGGAGTAGAATTTGTTCGAGGTGGTGCTTCTATTTTATATGGAGCAGGTTCTGCGGCTGGTATTATCAACTATATTAGTAAAACAGGAGATACGAACCCTGGGAATATCGTTAATGTAGAAGTAGCGGATCAAGGAAGAATTAAAACCGATTTTTATAGTGGTGGAAAATTAGGGGGCGAAGAATCGAATACCTACTATGCAATTACAGGTTTTATGCGTTATGATGAAGGGCCTTATAACACAGGTGTACCAACGCGTGGTGGACAATTAAGAGCCAATATCAAACGTGATTTCGATAAAGGTTCATTTACCGTTCATGGTCAATTTATCAATGATCGTGCTCAATTTTTAATGCCATTGCCACTAGAAGGTGGCTCAAGAGAGCGTTTAGCGGGTAATGATGGCGAACCTGTATCTCAATTGATGACAGGAGAATTAAACAATACGTCTTTCTTAACGGCAGGAGGAGTTTATGATAGTCCTTATCAAGATGGTGTTTACACGAAAGGAGGCTATGCTTTGGGAGATTTTGAATACAATTTAGCAGATGATTTAAAATTCCGCGCTAAAGCAAGAATGGCAAATTATCACCATAGTTTTGCCCTTTATGTAGGGGGGAATGGTGCAAATGGCGGTAACCCAATTACTTTAGATCGATATATGGACGTTGCAGCGCCAGGAAATCAAGGATTCGCTGCGAATTATCACGGTTTATCAGATGCAATCAGTGGTTCTGATTTAGTGGTGGAAAACTTACATGTGGATCGTATCCGTCCGATGACAGATTATGCTGGAGAGGCTTCGATTACTAAAAATATTGCTGGAGCTGTTAGCCATAATATCACGATTGGTACTTTTATGGGACGTTCAGAAGCAGATGATGTGAATTTCCAATACCGTGTCGTTTCTGAATGGAACAACAATCCCAAATTAGTAGATATTACTTATACGGATTCTACTGGTCAAGAAGTGATTCATTCGCAAGGGGGGATTTCTAATCGTATTGGTCAAACGAGTAATCGCTTTTTACAACAAAATCGAACTGCCTTTTATATCACCGATGAGATCGTGGCAGACAGATGGCGTTTTGATGTAGGGTTCCGTTTTGAAAATACAAAAGGACAATTTAGCAATGGTAATATCGTAGAATCTACGGTTTATGATGATCCAAATTTATCAGCAGGATTGGCAAATGTTCGTTTTGCAGATGGTAGTTTCGTCCGTGCGGGTATTGATGCTTCTAGTTGGGCCGTTTCTTTAGCAGGTTTGTATGAGATGAGTGATGCGATGAATTTATATGCGAACTTTTCTAGAGGATATTTCTTCCCTCAATTCCGTGGATTTGCGCCAATTGCAACTGGATTTACAGGTACGGATTATAATCCTGAAACCATTTTACAAGGGGAAGTAGGTGTTAAATTAGGAACAGAAAAATTAAGTGGTTCGGCTGCGATTTATTATGTAGGACTTTCTGATCGTATTTCTATTCAGAACTCTTTTGTCAATGGTCGTTTAGAACCTGTAAAACGAAATGAGCAAAATACAGCTACTCTTGGTTTGGAATTAACCTTTGATTACCAATTAGCCAATGATCTAAATTTAAGAGGTACATTCACCTTCCAAGATCATGAAATCACGACGAATACCAGAGAAGATTTAATTACAGGGGAAATAGAAACAGTAAATGAAGGAAATGAATTAGGTCGTCAGCCAAATATGTTGGGTTTCCTTGGTTTATACTATGACAATGATGCTTTTGATGCTTTCTTTACCTTAAACCATACAGGTGCTAAATTCACTAATGATAACAACGATATTGAATTAGATCCAATCAATTTAATGCGTCTTGGTGCGGGTTATACCTTTGGTTTGGGAACTGCTGGAACAGAATCATTCCGTTTAGGTTTCTCTGTATTTAACCTAACCGATTCGCAAGGAATTACAGAAGGAAATCCAAGAGCTATTGTACAAGGGGAAAACGAATTTTTCTTTGGTCGTCCAATTCTTCCAAGAAGGATTTTCGTAACAGGTACCTTAAACTTCTAAGACGTTTCATACTATAGTAAGGGGTATTAATTAATTGGGCAAAAAAATGATTTTCTGAAATGGGCAAAAATACCGACAGTATGGAGGTTTTTAGACCTTTTTGGGAAATCTTAAAGGATTTTTTCTGCCCGATTAATCCCCTAAAACTACTTATTAGGTATATTGGTGGTCGAATTTCGTCCACCAATGTTTTTTATCTAAATTAGCTTTTATAAATTTTATAAAAACAACTAGTTTAGGGAGTTGGAAAGACGACTAAAATTCTACTTTCCAATTCCCTTAATTTTTAAAGCATATTGTCTTGGAACAACTCGTACAACCCGCTCAACAAATTTTGATAAAAAACTGGAAAGATGGTTTTACTATTCCGACCAGTCGTTTATATCCATTTCAATGGAATTGGGATTCTGGCTTTACTGCGCTAGGGCAGGGGCATTTTGATCTCGATTTCGCCATTCGGGAATTACAATCCTTATTTTCTGCTCAATGGGAAAATGGAATGATTCCCCACATTGTTTTTCATAGTGAAAATGAAAAAACCTATTTCCCAAACTATGATTTTTGGGATGCCAATGTAAATATAGGTGCACCTGATAAACCCAAAACCTCTGGCATTACCCAACCTGCTGTTCATGGTTTTGTTTTAGAACGATTGTTGGAGCAATTTCCTGATAGCGAAAAATTAGTCGCTTTTGCAAAAGAACTTTTTCCTAAAATAGTCAAATTACATCGTTGGTTTTATCAATATCGTGATCCTGAAAGAGAGGGTTTAACCTTTATTTTTCATCCTTGGGAATCTGGACGGGATAATTCCCCCCTTTGGGATGAATCGATGGATCGTACCGTTTTTAATAAAGAAGATTTACCAAACTATCAACGTAGAGATACGAGTATCGCCCACGCAGATGAACGGCCGACCTCTTACCAATATGATCGCTATGTCTATTTATTGCAATTGGGTAAAAAATACAAATACGATGAACGAGGCATCTTCGAAGAAAGTCCTTTTCTCATCCAAGATACCCTAATGAATGCGGTATTAATCAAATCGAATGATTCCTTGATACAACTAGGAAAACGATTTGGTTTTGATACTGCTGAAATCGAAGAATGGCAACAACAAGCCAAACCTAAATTTGCAGAGAAATTATGGAATGAAGAATTGGAAACCTTTACGGTTTACGATCTTCGTGCCAATCATGCTGTTTCTCATAAAGAAATAGGTGGCTTATCTGCGCTCTATGCAGAGATTCCTACTTCATTGCAAGCCCTAAAATTAAATAACTATTTACAAAGTTTACATCAGCGAGGCTACTACATTTGTCCAAGCTTTGATGTGGATAGTCCGCTCTTTGATTCCAAACGCTATTGGAGAGGCCCGATCTGGCCACAGATGAATTGGATGATTCATCATGGTTTAAAAGCCTATGGTTTTGAAGATACAGCAGCCATTGTAAAAGCTGATTTGATAGAACTCGTTTCTAAATTGGGTTTTTATGAATATTTTGAATCTCAAAAAGACGTAGCAGCTCGTTTAGAAACGGGTTATGGCGGTGGCAATTTTAGTTGGACAGCAGCTTGTACTTTAGATTTAGTAAGGGATTGTTAAGTCGAGTATGGCAAAAATGAATTTTGAATAGAATTGTAGTTTTTTGAATAAATATAACCTAAAATACTGGCGGGAGGCTCGAAAAGATAGTGTCTGACGGAGGAGTTTATCTTTTCTAGCGTTTTTTGTTTCTTTTTGAGGCAATGTCAAAAAGAAAAGCCCAGCCGGCTAGAGGCGACAATTAGCTTGAAAACAAATATTTAGACGATTAAAAATTGATGATAAACTGAAAATGAATTAACGTAATAGACTTTTTCTATAGAGTATAAAAAAGTAATTTATAATTATGCCTCCATTTGATTTCTCAAAAAATTATACCTTAGAAAATGATCGAGTTCGATTAAGTCCGTTGCAGTTGGAACATATTGATGCCTTGTCTATCCTTTCGGAAAATGCAGAAATTTGGATGTACTTTTTAGAAAAAGGACAAGGAAAAACAGC
Organism: Saprospiraceae bacterium; assembly: GCA_020628645.1. Taxonomy (GTDB): domain Bacteria; phylum Bacteroidota; class Bacteroidia; order Chitinophagales; family Saprospiraceae; genus JAHDES01. Next base: position 60,801 of record JAHDES010000021.1, on the reverse strand, counting down.
TTTAACCAACTACATTACCGAAGCCATTCAAAAAAGAAAAGAAAATTCAGAATATCCCTTTGTTATCTTTGATAAAAAGACCCATCAATTTGCTGGCATCACGCGCTTTTATAGTTATGATGCAGCTTTAAAAATCATCAAATTAGGACATACGTGGTACGGCAGAGAATTTTGGGGAACTGGATTGAATACGCAAACGAAGTATCTTCTTTTTCAATTTGCTTTTGAAACTTTGCAATTAGAACGAATAGGATTTGGGGTACATGCTGAAAATTTAAGAAGTATAGCCGCCTTAAAAAAAATAGGGGTACAAGAAGAAGGCGTACTCCGCAATTTTTTATACAGTATTGAAGGAAATAAGCGCGTGCACCTCCATCTTTTTAGTATTTTACGAGAGGAATGGGAAAATCAATCTAAAACATAACATCAACCATATGAACTACATCGACTATATCGTCATTGCCTGCTATATTATTGGCTTCTTGCTACTCGGCATGCTATTCAAAGATAATAAGGATAGTAAAGACTATTTTCTAGGAGGGAAGAGTTTGGGCTGGTTTCCATTGAGCCTTTCGACTATGGCGACGCAATTATCTGCTATCAGTTTTATTTCGGCACCTGCTTTTGTAGGGCTCAAATTGAATGGCGGTATGAAATGGCTCTCCTACGAATTAGCTGTTCCATTGGCGATGATCTTTATAATGTTGGTAATCATTCCGCCTTTGTACCGTTCAGGGATTGTGAGTATTTACGAATTTGTAGAAAAACGTTTTGATACGTCTACTCGCTTGATATTGAGTGTCGTTTTCCAAATAAGTAAAGCCTTAGGTACAGGTGTAATGGTCTATACAATTGCCTTTATTTTGCAAGCGGTATTGAATATCGATTTTGTTTATACGATTTTGATCATAAGTGTGATTACCATAATTTATTCTTGGCAAGGAGGGATGAAAGCCGTCGTTTGGGGCGATGCTATTCAAATGATTATCCTTTTTTCTGGTTTGGTGATTTGCCTTTTTTATGGTTGGAGTTTAATTGATGCTAATGGTGGTTTTGAAGCCATTTTAGTACCAGAACGATTGCAAGTTGTGGATTATAATTGGGGATTTGCAAAAGGGGAGGAGTATGGATTGGTACCGATGATTGTTGGCGGTTTCTTTTTATATGCTTCCTATTATGGTTGTGACCAAACGCAAGCCCAACGATTATTATCCGCCAAAAATGAAAAGACGATTCGACAGCTTTTGCTTGCTAATGGCTTGTTGCGTTTCCCCGTGGTTTTTGTGTATTGTTGTATGGGCTTGATCGTTGGCGCACTGGCATTGTCCACGCCTGATTTTATGAATGAAATCACAGCTTTAACACAAGCTTCTTTTCCAGAAGAATATGCCAAAAATGGAATCAAACCCGATTTAATGATTCCTGTTTTTATAATGAAATATTTACCACACGGACTTATTGGTATTTTGATGATTGGTATCATGTCGGCAGCAATGTCTTCCTTGAGTAGCACCATCAATTCTTTATCAGCAGTATCAGTTGAAGATTTTTTCAATCGTGGTACAAAGAAATTAAGCAATGAACGCTACATGCGTATCTCCAAATTGGGAGTGGTATTTTGGGGCGTGATTTGTATCGGAGCGGCTTTCCTTTTTGGAGGAAGTGATAGCCCCGTTATAGAAATTATCAATGCCATTGGATCGGTTTTTTATGGGCCTGTTTTAGCGACTTTTGTATTGGCTATTTTTTCTAAAAAGGTCAATGCTCAAGGTATGAAAGCAGGTATTATCATCGCTGTCCTAGTAAATTTGGTATTCTCTAAAACGATGCAAAATATGTTTGGATTAGATTTTGGATTTAGTATTTTCTGGATGTGGTTGAACTTTACAGGTTTTGCATTGACGGTAGCTATTGCTTATTTAGTGAGCGCAATGACACCTTCAATTTCTAACAAAACAGAGGGTTTAACAAGTTATCAATTACCCTCCTTTTTATCGAAAGAACCGATTATCTTACTATCCTATTTTGTGATCATTTTGGCAATTTGTTATATGGTACCGACTTTTTTTAGCTAAAAAACAAAGGCATAAATATTTTAAGAAAGCCACGTATTGCTAAGATTAGGACTGTCGAAAAAAGCAATTTCCAGAATTTTAACCGCCCTTCAGGGAGAATTTTTAAGATTTTGGAGTCGTAGCGGAAAAATTTAAAAATCTAGGTTAAAAGTTCTGAAAAATATGCGATTCGACGAGCTTTTTGGTTCTTTTTTGCGGTAAAAAAGAACAAAGTTATATATGAAAAAAGTAAAGCAATAATCGCTATTTTACTGACCCATGTATATTTTTAAAATTAATAGGTGAAGTAGATGAACATTCTAATCGCTCCCGATAAATTTAAAGGTTCACTTTCTGCAATAGAAGTGTGTAAAGCCATTCAAACTGGTCTTTTACAGCAAAATAAAAATGTGAAAATTCACCTTCATCCGATGGCAGATGGGGGAGATGGTTCCTTAGAAATTTTGAGCCAACATTTGACCTTAAAGCAACGCTTCGTACAAGTATCTGATCCTTTGGGACGAGAAATTGAAACCTATTATTATACTGCAAATAAGATTGCTTTTATAGAATTAGCACAAGCAAGTGGTTTAGTTTTGCTTGATGAAAAGGAACGAAATCCCCTCAAAGCAACTACACTAGGCACAGGTCAATTGATTAAACATGCCATTGATTGGGGGTATAAAGAAATCTATCTTTTTATAGGTGGTTCAGCAACGAATGATGGCGGTATGGGAATTGCGGCTGTTTTAGGAACAGAATTTTTAGATAAAGACGGGAGAAACCTATATCCCTCTGGTGGAAATCTCGCAAAAGTGGTGACCATTCGAAATAATCCTTTTTTTTACAAAAAAGACGTCAATATTACCCTTCTTTGTGATGTGACGAATCCCCTTTATGGTACTAATGGAGCAGCGCATGTCTATGCTAGACAAAAAGGCGCAGATGATGCGATGATTGTAGAACTTGACCAAGGCATGCGACAGTTTAGCCAATTGATTCACCAACAAACTGGGATCAATATAGCTGAGTTAGCAGGAAGTGGCGCAGCGGGAGGGATTGCGGCAACGCTTGTTCCTCTATATGATGCGAAGATCAAAAGTGGAATAGAAAGTCTCATTGAACTTACGCATTTAGAAGAACAAATTCAACAAGCTGATCTTGTGATTAGCGGAGAAGGACGACTGGATACCCAATCGCTGCAAGGAAAAGTGGTTGATGGCGTTGCTAGTCTATGTAAAAAATATCAAAAGCCATTGATGCTTTTTGTGGGGAAAAATGAGTTGTCAAAACAGGAACAAATACAGTTAGATGCAGTAAAAATTCATTCTATTTTAGAACAGACTTCTAATATAGACGATGCGATGAAAAATGGAGCAGCTTATTTGAGAAATATGGCTGTTGATTTAATTCTTTCCAATTGATTTATTTTAAAAACATAAGATAAAAAATGCGTTTTTATCAGAAAAGTGATAATTTGTAAAAAACTAGTTTCTTCTTTATGACGATTGGTTTAAATGAACATTTAATTACTGAAATTTTAAATTCTCCCAATGCTCCTGTTTTGGTCGAAAGGGTTAAAGCAATTTTAGATAAAGAAAAAGAAAAAAGAGAAGCCTTTTATAATCAAATTACGGAACAAGAAAAAGCAGAATTTATTAATGGAGAAATAATTATTCATTCCCCTGTTAAAAAATCACACAATGAAGTTTGTGGAAATTTGCTAAAAATTATTGAAACGTATACTATTGAAAATGATCTTGGTTTTGTAGGCTTTGAGAAAATTTTGATACAATGTACAAGAAATGATTATGAGCCAGATTTATGCTTTTTTAATAAAACAATAGCGAAAAAATTCAAAAAAGATCAAGCGCTATTTCCTATTCCAGATTTGATTGTTGAGGTGTTATCTAAAGGAACAGAAGCACGAGACCGAGGAATCAAATATCAAGACTACCAAAATCATGGTGTAAAAGAATATTGGATTATTGAACCTAATAAGAAGATTGTAGAACAATACCTTCTTAATGAAAAGAAAGAATATCAATTAGAATTGAAAACGAAAACTGGCGAAATTACGGCTTCTACCATTGAAGGATTAGTTATTCCTATTCCAGCCATTTTTGATAAAAAAGAGAATCATCTATTCGTGAAAAGTATTTATCAAATGAAATAATTTTCAAACCTATACCTCACAAACATAGCAAGTATTTACGGTACCCATATTTCCATTTATTGAATAACATAAGATCATATTTTCAACTCTTCAGGAACTACTCGATCTTCAATGCCCAAATGACGTTCGATTTCTTGTTCCAAATATCGCGCTTTAGATATACTATTGATTCCTCGAAGAAGACGAACATGTTTTTGTCCATCTAAGGTGTTAAGCGTCATATAAAGCATGTATCCATCTCCTTTTGTTACATACAATTGATCAATATCTGCTACAGAATAGGTCTTGTCTTTAATCATTTTTTTGGGTCGCCATTCAACGGATAAGTATTTTTTATCAATATGTAAATTCACCTTGTGTTTCGTGACCCAAGTGTACAAATAATAACTAGATACTATAACGGATAACCAACTTAATAAGGGCCATATAAAATGCATGCCTTTTGTAAGAAAGATGATGGTCGTTATCATTACGTAGAATGGAACTAAAAGTATAGGAATAAATTCCCACACACTAAAGGGTTGAGCTACAGTAACTTCCATTTCGTCTTTATAATAAAACAAATCGATCCCTTCAGGACGAATGACTTCTTGTTTAATGGTAGCAGGAGCACTTGTGGTTACTTTATCTTGAAAAGAAAAGACTACATCACAATTGGTACATTTGGCAATTTTATCATGAATGTTTAAATCTACAGCAGGAACATCTATTGCACAGGAAGGACAACAAATTTTGGTGTATGGAAGTGCCACTTCTGTTTTTGGAACTACTTTTAATTCTAATTTTTCTTTATGAATTGGCTGTTCTTTCATCTAATGAATAAGCTATTTTAAGACTAAAATACTAATTTTGACACGAAAATATCTACTGTTTTCTATTTTTGAACCTAAGAAAATCATAGTATTATGCTCAAGAAATCATCTTTTCTTTTCCTTTTTTGTGTATTAAATTTATGCCTTTTAGCACAAGAAAAACCATTTGATTTTGGCATTGAAGTGCAAGTTTATCCTACGGGGGTAATTCCAGGGCTTCATTTACAAAAGGCGATTAGTCCGTATTCGGCTATGAATTTGCGACTTGGATATCAACAAATTAATCATCGAGATTTAGGGGTGCATGAAAGTGAAATTGGAAGCGGTTTTGGTTTTACGATTGGCTATCGTCAATATTTTCGGGAAGGACATGACGGCTTTGTTTTAGATGCAAGAAATGATTTTTGGTGGAATACCTTAAATTGGAAGGATAACATTGACTCTTTTGATGAACTCAGGGGACAAAGTAAAATCATAGTGGCTCAACCTACGCTCAAAGGAGGTTATTCAATTGTATTTGGTCAAAAAGACGATTATGTTTTTACACCAACGATCGCTTTTGGGTATGAAATCAATGTGAAAACAGAGGGCAGTCCAGTAGGGGAGGGGGCTATCTTATTATTAGGAATAGAATTGATGCAACGTTTCTAAAACTTCTCTTTTTTACCCAATAATCGTTTTATCTGTACACTAATTGTGCCTTGTCGTTGCTTGGTGGAATTATAGGCAATTCGTCCTTCTTTATCTATTAAAATGATAGTAGGCAATTGTTTTACATTATACAAACGAGAAACTTCTGATTGATATAAACCTCCATTGGAAACATGCACGTGTACACCTGCCAAATCATTAGAAGCTAGATAATTTTCCCAACTTGATTTGTTTTCGTCTACTGAAACGTACACAAATACTACTTCTTCTTCCGAAAAACTTTTCATCAAATCCTGACTACGGTGCAAATAACGAATACAAGGACGGCACCAAGTTGCCCAAAAATCCAATACTACTACTTTTCCTTTTAGGTCAGCTAATTCGACAGATGTCCCATTACTCGTCATCAACTGAAAATCAGGTGCTTCATCTCCAATTTGTAAGCCTTTAGCCGCACGATAACTTTCGCGTAAGACATCATTGTAGTCTTCATTTTTGCAGTTTTTGATGAAAGTAGCAATTTGTTCTCCCATTTCGGAAGCCTTACCTCGTTTACAAGCAAGGGTAAGTTCACGAGCAATCATATAATCTTTAGCTTCACTATCCAAAAATTGATCGGCTAATTCAATGGTAGATAAATGCTCAAAATCGGCTTGTTCAGATTTATAGTTGAAATATTCTTCTAAAAAATAAATGTAATTGTTATTGGGTAAAATACCATCTTGTGACAATGCCATTTTATCCAGAAAATCATAATAAGAAGAAGCCACTTCCAATCGTTCACTTTGGTTGCGATAAAGTGGATGCTCGATGGTATAATTCAATAAATGAAAGGCTTTCCAATAGTCTGTATCGACTTTGGCATATTGGGCAAAACGAGAAGAAAAATCGTCTTTTAATTTGTGTTTCTTTCTAAATTGCTGTTTTCGAGTGGTAATTTTTTCGATATACGCTTGAAATTCCTGTGTAGAAGCATATCGAATTTTAGTTTGCAATTCTGTTTCTGAAGAAAGAAATGCCATCTTTTCTTCGAGCAAGTATTGATTGTGTACGCCACCTTTTCCTTGGAAACTGATATTTTTTAAGGAATTCAAACGATTCATCTGAATAGTCAACTTATCCCCTGGTTCAATATAAACAGGAATATGCTCATTTTGATACTCAATGCGTCCAATAATCGGTGTATTAATACTCAATTCCAATTCAAAATCAGCAGTAAGTGGATAGCGTTTTTCTTGCATTAGAATTGGATCAAATTGCAAGACTAAAAAGGCTTGATCGGGAGCAGAAAACTTAAATTGTCCTTTCAAATAAGTGTTTTCTCCAATACGTGCAGTTTTTCGTTCTGGTAAAGGAATAAAGTTTTGATTATTATCCACAAATAAATCAACATGTGGTGCTGCTTTGATTTTAGAATTACTACTAAAAGGTAGCGGAATAGCTACCCCCTCGACCATTGGTGTTTTCACCACACTATACGTATAAGAAGAACTCAAAAATTGGTCTTCCCCTTTTCCTCTTAATTGTGCAATTTCATAGGCTGCACTCAAGACTTTTGTAAAAGTAGGATGGGTATTAATCGCTCGAAAATGGGCTAATTCACGCCCCAATCCATCAATGGATTCTAATTTAGTTTTCCAGTACAATCCTCTAGCAAGGACATAATACAAGGCTTTTCCTGCCAGATATTGCTCTACATTTTTGGTGTTCGTTAAAGAAGTAACAGTATTGGCAATTTCAGTAGCTTCCAATTGTACTTCTCGTTCTTTAAATTCTACCCCTACTCGTGGCACCCAACCGACAATGCCTTTTGGCGTTTTCACCTTGTAGAAATAATCAATGTAACTTAAATTTTGTCCGTTAAGTGGATATTTAAACGTTTCACTGGTTTTAACAAGTAAGTATTCTAATTCAGTACCCCTAGATAAAGTGGTTACTATACTTTCAGGATCATGTGCAATAGAACGTACATCTACACGTTCAATGCGCGTCAATAAGTAGCGTTCAATTTTAGAGGGAGCAATACTTGTATTGGAAACTTGTTGTTTAATGGGGCCTTCAATGGTCCGAACTTCCGATTTGTTGACCCAACCAATATTTCCAGCCTCATCTTTTACCCGATAGGAAAGTTTATTTTCTTTTTGATTGTTTAAATGTTGTAGTCGTGTTCCTTGAGCAATTGTTGTCTTAAGTCGGCTCAGGGTTTTATCTTGGTATAAATTAATGTCATCTTGATCGACAAAATAATAGCGAGTATCATCACTATTGTTAGAAAAAGCGACTTGTTTTTCTTGTTGTAAATGAATGTATTCTTCTAAAAAATTGAGATAATGACGATTAGAAAGAGCCAAATCATTACTAATAATCAGTTCTTGTAAAAAGGAATAATAATCAGCAGGCAATGCCATCGGAATGGGCAGCCCCTTCACCATAGGACGATCAATTCGATATTTCAATAAATGATAGCCCCACCAATAATCAATTTCTGCAAAAGCAAATTGTGTAAACTCTTTTGAAAATTGTTTGCGCTTGGCTAAATCATATTGTTGAAAGAAATCCCATTTTTTATCTTGCATTTCATTTAATAAAGCACGATACGAAAACATGGTACGTTCGCCTACTTCATACAATAAAAAAGTGTTATTCCAATCCGAAAAAGCTTGTTGATAAGCTAATAAATATTCATTGTGAACGCTTCCTTTACCTGAAAATTCAAGCGTTTCAATAAATTGAGTAGCATTAGTTTCTACATGTAGATGATCTTCGGGTTCTAAGTATAATTCTATTTCGTGTCCATTATAAGATAGAAAAGCAGTAGTAGGTTCACTCAAAGTAAAGGTCAGCGAAAAACGATTGCCTTGTAAGATCGGCACTTGTAAAATTTCTTCGTCGAGCGTAACCGTATTTTTTAAAATACGAAGACTCAAATGAGAGTGCGTAGGTTCGTGTATAATACCTTCAATAGAAGAATTGTTATCAATTTCGGAAGTGATATGAATAGAACTCGCGGTAAAGCCGTCGCGACCTTGTCCATTTACCTGTAATGTAAAAAGTCCTATAAATAATAATACGATATATAGACGTATAAACATGAACACCTAAAGCTTTCTCGATGGTTGAATAACAAAAAAAATACTGCAAAAAAACTTGAATGGGTGGGATTCGTGCAAATATACAGACAATAGACTGGAAATATGCTGTTGTTTATGATTTTAACACATCAAAAGAAGAATTTATTTTATAATTTTATCAATATGTTTAAACTCATAAAATCATTAATAAGTAATCACCTCACCATTGGGTGCATGTAAAGTAAGTTGTTCGCCCTGTGCGGCTTCCACACGACCGATGATTTGTGCATCAATATGAAATGATTTGGCAATATCAATCACCGTTTGCGCATGTTCTTCTTTTAGGTAGAATTCTAAACGATGCCCCATATTAAATACCTGATACATTTCCTTGTACGAAGTGCCTGATTGTTGCTGTATCATTTCAAATAAAGGTGGAACTTCCAAAAGATTATCTTTGATGATGTGTCGATCTTTTACAAATTTTAAGACCTTGGTTTGTGCACCACCTGTACAATGAATAAGCCCATTAATGTGTGTACGAATTTCATCAAATACTTTTTTCAAAACAGGCATATAAGTACGGGTAGGCGATAAGACGAGTGATCCGACATTGGATTTGATTCCATCAATATCTAGTTTATCCGTCAAAGATTTTACTCCAACATAAACGAGTTCTTCAGGTGTGTTCGGATCAAAACTATCTGGATAATCCGTTGCATATTCAAAGTTGAATACATCGTGGCGGGCAGAAGTCAAACCGTTACTTCCCATTCCACCATTGTATTTATCTTCATAGGTAGCTTGACCATACGATGCCAATCCTACAATTACATCGCCCTCTTGGATATTATTAACGATTAATTCATCTCTTCGTAAGCGTCCAAAAGCAGTATAACCTACATCTATCGTGCGCACAATATCTCCTACATCTGCCGTTTCACCACCTGCCAAGTGAATATTCACTCCATGCTCCCGCAACATATCCGTAAACTCAACAGCGGCATTTATGATGGTAGAGATAACTTCTCCAGAAATCAAATTCTTATTTCGACCAATGGTGGAAGACAACAAAATATTATTCAAGCATCCCACACAAGCCATATCATCCAAATTCATCACAATGGCATCTTGCGCAATTCCTTTCCAAACCGAAACATCGCCTGTTTCCATCCAATACAAATATGCCAAGCTCGTTTTTGTACCTGCGGTATCTGCATGCATCAAATTGCAATAAGCAGGATCACCCGCTGCTATATCAGGCAACACTTTACAAAAGGCATTGGGGAAAAGCCCTTTGTCGAGGTCTTTAATGGCAGCATGTACTTCATCTTTAGTGGCAGAAACACCACGCATATCGTATCGAAATTTCTCAGACATTGCTTAAAATTTAATGAAGGACAAAAGTACGACCTTTCACTAGAATTGAAGCATCAGAGGTGGGAAAGTTTTACACAATGGTTGGTTCACTGATTTTCTTGTACAAATTTCACCCAATCACTCACAGCTTGTCCTCCTTTTTTGGCAAATTCTTCACTTTTTTCGGCTGGAATGGCAAATTCTGTTTCGAGTTTATCATAAATGGTTTTGGCTATCAAATCATTTTGCAAGAGGCTACTTACATCTTCAATTAAGAGTTGTGCATCACTTTTGGGTGGTTCGTTGGGATCTTGAAAAAAAGAGCGAATGGCACGATAGGTTTTTTGTCCTGATTGCAGAATCGCTAAAGCATCTTTTTCTGCTACTTTTTCGGCTTCCAATTGATGCTTTTTGGTGAGTTCTCGATAATAATCGCGTTCATCCGCCGTATACCAATCAAAATTATTGGAACTGGTTAAATGTTGGGGTTTATTTGAGCGATTGGATAATTCATCTAAAATGCGTTCCACTTCGGAAGATACTTTCTTTGTTTTTTTCTTTGAAGAAGCAGTGGGCGTATTAGGATTGTCCGTTATTTCTACTGATTTGGTGCGATCAACAAGATCGACTCCTTTTTTTTGTAAAAAAAGATAACCAAATAATAAGATCGTGAGCACTAATACAACTTTTTCTACTGGTCCGAGTAATCGTTTTTTAGCCATAAAAAATCATTCAGAATAAAAATGAAAATGAAAAATAATGTTTAGTCATAAGATTTAAGTAAGGGGTATTAATTAATTGGGCAAAAAAATGATTTTCTGAAATGGGCAAAAATACCGACAGTATGGAGGTTTTTAGACCTTTTTGGGAAATCTTAAAGGATTTTTTTCTGCCCGATTAATCCCCTAAAACTACTTAATTCGTCTTGATTGAATATCGTTTTCTTTTTTAAAAAATCAATTAAGCATTTTTACTTTTTCTATTTCATCTACTAATGTTTCTTCAAAATTGAGTAGGTCATAAGCCATTAATTCTATAGTGCCAAATGCATCAGCAATTTTAGATGTAGCATTTATATTGATCATTTTAGTGAGTATTGTATTGCCAAATTCTACATATTCTTCTTGATAATTGTAAATTTTAGAAATTTTTTGGATCAATTCAATATCAAACTCTTTGATGATTCCACTAATTTTAGCAGCTTCAAAAGCCGTGTTTTCAAGACTTGCCAATGCAATTCCTTCCCAACCTTTTATATTATGATGCCTAAAAACGTCATTCCCTAGATACGTTTTGAATAAATCTTTCTCTGTAAAAGTCTTAGCGATACTATCCAATTCAACTTTTATTGATTGATGATAATTGATAGATCGTTCAAGATTTTTTTTATTATTGCTTAATTCTTCCAGTATAAAATTGATAGATGCCTCTTTTTCTTTTTTTAGTTTTTGCTCACTTTGTAATTCACTTACATAGATACCCAAAAATACCCCAAACGCCACGATTAGAAATTCGATCAAATATTTAAGGATTCTTTTCGTATTCTTTTTCATTTAGTACACTTTTTTAATGCTTCACAACTTACAATATTTACTTTTAAAAACAATTACCGTTATGCAATGCTTTTATATTAATACCGAATTGAAAAAATCCTTTCGTATATAATTTTTGATTTTTTAAAATCGGCATTATTCGTTTAAGGTGTGATTTACGAAATCACTTAATCAATTGCGTATAAGAAGAAATTAAATATTTATAAAGACAAAATTATCACTTTTCTATGATATACGAAATAATCGTTGGTGCGGTTTTAGCGATAATCGCCGTCTTCATCGTTCGACAAATCTACCCCAATAAAGATCACGCTTTTTGGCGAATGGGTTTGATTATCGCTGCTGTTATTTATGTAGGTTTTCTTTTATTTGCGAAGGATGCGGCGTATTTATTCATGGAATTAGGAGGTGTTTTATTGTACGGCACGTTCGCTTTTTTGTCTAAACGATATAGCTTATACTGGCTCTCAGCAGGATGGATTTTACATATTGCTTGGGATGTATTCTTGCATTCGCCATCAACGACTCCTTTTGTACCCCATTGGTATGCAGGGGCATGTATTGGATTTGACATAATCATTGCGCTTTATATTTTTTGGCTTGCAGGAAAACGGACAAAATTGGTATAAGCCCATTTTTAAACATAAAAAATTAAAATTCATTGCAATTCTCGTCGAATTTATTCGACAATCTTTTAAATATGAACGTTTATTTAGCCATATTGCAATCAAACTAAAAAACAACCTTCTTTGACAAATCCCATGGTCAGTTCAAAAAAAAGAGTAAACGACTGAAAGAAGTGAACGATTTTAGATTTGAATTGCCTTTTTTCAGGGGAAAAGTCAAAGAATCAAAATTTAATACATGCGATCTATACAAGTCAAAAATGGAGGAGGATTAGAAAATCTCACTCTTGTTGAAAAAGATATTCCAACACCCAAAGCCAATGAGATACTTGTTCGCTGGCGAGCAACTTCCCTCAATTATCACGATTATTTAGTCGCCATTGGAGGAATTCCTGTAATGGATGGGCGAATTCCCATGTCTGATGGTGCAGGAGAAGTCGTAGCAAAAGGAAATGATGTACATCAATGGGAGGTGGGTGACAAAGTAATGTCGCTCTTTTTTCAAGGCTGGTTAGAAGGGAAAGCGACTGCGATGAAAATGGCACCCCTTTCAGGAGAATTAGTGGATGGTTTTGCAGTCGAGCAATCTTGTGTGCTGGCGGATTCCGTCACTCGTATTCCTGAGGGCTATTCGTATGCAGAAGCCGCTACGCTTCCTTGTGCAGCACTCACGGCTTGGCGTGCGTTGATCGAAGAAGGAAATCTGCAAGCAGGACAAACGGTTTTGATTGAAGGGACAGGTGGTATGTCTATTTTTGCTTTACAAATCGCACAAGCAGCAGGTGCGAGGGTCTATGCAACTACTTCTTCTAATGAAAAAGCAGAACGCTTAAAACAAATGGGGGTGGCTGAAGTAGTTAATTATAAAGAAGATGAACGTTGGGGAAAAACCATTTTCAGAATGACAGATGGAGGAGTCGATCATGTATTAGATGTGGGAGGCGGAAGTACGATGAATCAATCTATTGCAGCGGCTGCCATCGGCGGACACATCGCTTCTATTGGTATTTTAGGAAATGGACGAAAAGGAACGATTACTTTTCCAAAGTTATTCTTTAAGCAACTGACAATGTCTGGTTTAGCGGTAGGAAGCAGAGCCATGCAAGAAAAAATGGTGGATTCTATCAACATTTCTGGCTGGAAACCGATCATTGATAAACGTTTTAAACTAGAAGAATTGGCGGATGCTTTCCGTTATCAAGAAAGTGGAAAGCATTTTGGTAAGATCGTTGTAGAATGGTAGTATAAGTGCTAAACGAAAATTGACCATATAATAACTTCGTTCTTCAAAAATTGACTAAATAACTGAAAACATGTAAGTTATGCAGGATGTTTTGAAGGGTTTAACAGAAGTTCTTATTCCAATTTTTTAGCTTACTGCTTAAATAATAGATGAATATGGACATGTTTAATTTTTGGTGGCGGGAAGTCTTGGAGGCGATGGGAGAGTACTTTCTTTTTGCGAGTAGCTTTTTTGTGTTGTTTTATATCATATTGAAAAAGCCGCTTTGGTTTAGGAAAGTACAAAAGAAACTTCCCAAACTATCAGATTATGGGCGAGATATCATTTATTCGCTAATTTCAATTGGAATTTTTGCTAGTGTAGCGGTAGTTGTCTTCTTTTTTAATGGAGAATACACGCATATTTATCGAGACATAGAAACTTATAACTGGGGGTATTATTTGTTTACGTGGGTGTATATGTTTTTTATTCATGATACGTATTTTTATTGGATGCACCGTATGATGCACCATCCTACGCTCTTTAAATGGGTGCATTTAGTTCATCATAAATCGACCAATCCTTCTCCTTGGACAGCCTATGCTTTTCATCCATTTGAAGCTTTTTTAGAAGCGATGATTGTACCTATTCTCGCCTTTGGTATTCCTATTCATGGCCCAGCCATAGGGGCTTTCTTATTCTTTCAAATTATCTATAATGTTTATGGGCATCTAGGATTTGAATTGTATCCTAAAAATTTTCATAAAACAGCCATTGGTAAATGGATCAACACTTCTGTAGCACACAATCTACACCATAAAGGTTTTGATGGAAATTATGGCTTGTATTTTTTAATCTGGGATCGTTGGATGGGAACGCTAAGAAAGGATTATAATACTACTTATGAAATGACGACCGAACGGCAGTAAAAAAGGAATGGATCGCAATTTGCCAATAAGAAATTCGTTAAATTTTTAGATGATAAATTATAGAAAATTTTAAACTAAAGATTATGAAGAATTTCAACCAATTTCCGTTTTCTCTCTCTTTTTTAATGCTTTTATTGCTCATAGTATCTTCTTGTAAAAAAGAAGAAATAGCTGCTGATCCAGTAGTTTTTTATGAGGATGGTAATACCATCTTGCAATTCACTAGCGATGGAGATGATATAGAGTTCTTTTTTGATGCGCTCAATGATTTGAGTGATGGACGACTTGGCTCATTTCCCAATAATGATATTTTTAGATTGGTTATTGATTACAATAATAATGGAATAATAGATTCCGAAGTAGATTTAACCATTGGTATTCTAGAAGATGGAGCTGTTTGCGTGAGTTATATCAAAGATCAACAAACCCTTACACCATGTGAATTCTTTGATGATACTTCTGGTACGATTAACTTTTCTTCTACTGAAAATTTGGAGCAAGCTCATATGAATTATCGGGTAAAAGTTCCTAAAAGTATCATAGCGGAGGGCAATCAAATAAAAGTCATTGTTAGTTTGCATGATTCTGAAGAAGGATGGACAGAATTTCCTAGAAACCAAGTATGGTTCTCCAATGCTTTTGACATTCAATGGTAATCTATTATAAAAAGTAAGCCATCTCGAATGGTATCATTTGAGATGGCTTACTACTAAAGAAAATTCCTAAATTTTAATACCTCCTTCCACAACTTCCACGATTATTTCTAGGTCTACGATTATTATCACGTTCATAAATGATTCGATAACGACCGCAATGACTCTTCCATTGAAGACGATTACGATCTAATATTTTGATAGCATTACCGTTTCGATCTTTAAATTTATTTCCGCCTGTACGACGAAATTTATTCCAAGATCGACCATTCACTTTTGCAAGTAAACCTGATTTTGCATATTTAATATACATTTGATCTCCTGAATCAAAAGAACGCCAATTGCCATATAAATTTGAAAAATCATCATAATGATGTTCATTGTAATAATGATCGTCCCAATCATCTTCATACCAGTTATCATCCCAATCATTATTTCCATAATAGGATCCTCCATTTATTCTAACAAAAGGAACGCCATTACTATAACTACGTTCTTTCCATTCTAACACCCCATCATAATTATAAAAATAAAAGCGTCCTCCATTTCGATCTATAAAAGTATAGCCATCATTTGAAGTACGATAAAAATTCCAATCGCCTCGACCTGCTGATTGTACTTTGATACCATCTTGCACCTGTCGTACGCGTATCGTTTGGTTGGATAATTGACTTTGCCATAAGCCATCAAGAGCAGAAGCTAAAATATCAGAGGTCGTAAATGCCGCTATCAGAGCGAGAATAAAATGTATTCGTTTCATAAGTCTAAGTAGTTTGACAGTAATAAAAAAGAGCTGGTCGCTTTGATATCGCTAAGATCATTTCTTTTTTCGTTAAACTGTTTTAGGATTTCGTTAAAGGAGCGTTAATCTTGTGGGTTGGAGGTCGTGCAACGACTTTTTTGTTGAAAAATAAACACAGCTTAAAGAAATATTTTTCCTTTATTGTCGTGGCACGACTAAAGCTTGCGTTAATGAAAATAAACGAAAACACCCTTTCAATTAAGATTCATACCAAAAATCTATTGTATCTTTACTGTTCAAAACAAGCATCATTATTAGTGGAATACTTAACTCAACATATTGAAAGCCTCATTTTCACAACAGAACATCCTGTCAGTTTAGAAGAAATTGGGAATTGTTTAGAAGAAACCCTCGAACAGCGTTTTCCAGAAGAAGATTTACTAGCTGGAATTGCTCAATTAAAAGAGCGGTATGCTGCTCCTCAATTTGCTTTTGAAATTGTTGAAATTGCTCAAGGCTATCAATTTTTAACCAAAGGAGCTTATCACGAAACAGTAGGTACATTCTTACGGCAATCCACTAAAAAACGATTGTCGCAGGCTGCCATAGAGACGCTTTCCATCATTGCATACAAACAACCTGTAACAAAAGTGGAGATGGAAAAAATACGTGGAGTAAGCTGTGATTATTCTGTTCAGAAACTTTTGGAGAAGGAATTGGTTACTATAGTAGGACGTAGTGATGGCCCTGGTCGCCCACTCTTGTATGGGACAAGCGAAAAATTCATGGATTATTTTGGTATCAGTAGTCTTCAAGATTTACCTAAACCCAAAGATTTTAAAGCACCAGATGAATCCATTGGAGAGCAGGCACCCATCGAAGAACAAGTGAGCATGGAGGAGTCCCCCAAAAGTGAAGAAGAATAATCGTCCTTTTTTGAACCTTGTAATTTGAATTTCATGGATAAGCCCTTAGTCAATCGAGTTGCCAATAGTGGAATTATTACCCTTAATTTGGAAGATTTTTTTCCAGCAAATGAAGTAGTCGTTTTTGATTTGAAAGATTATCTTTTTATGGAGATGATTCTCAAAGAAAAAGATTTTAGAGCTGCACTCAAAGAACACGATTGGACACAATATCAAGATAAGAATTTAGTCATTACTTGCTCAGCAGATGCGATCATCCCTGTATGGGCTTACATGCTAGTGACGGCTTATGCACAACCATATACTACTGATATTTTTCAAGGCACAGTAGATGCCTTTTATACCAACGCATTTAACATTGCTTTATACAACTTAGATGTAAGCGAATACGAAGGACGAAGAATCGTAATAAAAGGCTGTAGCAATAAACCTGTCCCACCTTCTGCTTATGTAGAACTAACTAAGAAATTACGACCGCTTGCCAAAAGTATCATGTATGGAGAACCTTGTTCTACTGTCCCCATTTTTAAACTACCTACGACAAGAAGAAAGTCATAATGTTATACGCAATTGATTAAGTGATTTCGTAAATCACACCTTCAACGTATAATGCCGTACTTGATTTATTCAAAAATATATACGAAATGAATAAATCAAGTCGGTATTAGACTATTTTCAAGGGCAATACTAAAACTATTTAGACCATCTAAAACTCATTCCTGTACTGATGTATAGAGGCGAAAGAATACTATTTCCTGCTTCTAAATAAATGGATAATAAATCACTAAAATAATAGCGACCTCCTATACTTGCAGAATAAATAAATGTGGGTGCTTTAATAGATTGAAAGCTTGTATTAGGGGTGCCAAGCTCTTTGTGTTGAACAATACTATATCCAGCTACAAAAGCAGAGTAAGTATCAATTCCTTTAAACCTTTGAAAATGATAAACTAAACGACCTCCTAAATTATAGGCATTGATGGTATAGGAAGAACTGGCTTCTTCTGCAAAAAAACCTCCTATACAACAGCTACTTAATGGATCATCTAGACAACATTCAAAATCAGGTTCAAGATTGGTATTAATCATAAAAGGAATTTCTCCTGTCTTTGCATTATAATATCCAAGATGAGCACCAATTCCAATTTTATCAGTAATAGCAAATTCATATTTGGCAGAAAATTCAGGAGTGGCTTTGGCTTCTTGATTTAAAATATTGGCAAAGCTGACAATTACATTTGCTGCATTGGGAAAACCTACGCCTACACTTAAATGATGATCTCCTTTTTGAGTATACATCGCGTGATCGTTCTCTTGCGCTTGAATAGAAAAAAGGTAAAAATTGAACGTCAGAAATAATAGTATACGAAGCATGATAATGTATTGAATGGGTAATGAGTAAGAAAGTAAGTTTGAAAACTTATCTACTCATTTGAGACGCTCAAAGTAAGATAGGTTACTTCTTATGAAAAGAAGAGAGCATACCAACAATTATGAATTGATAATAGCCCCCTTCTTTTTATAATAAAATTTATGCTTTTTACAAAGATGAATCGCTATAAATCTAGACCACCAAATGATCTAATATTTCATCTTCATGATCTTCTGGAAAGCCTACAATGTGTGCAAAACAAGCATAATGCATACAAATAACGGCTGGCACCGTGTACAATAATGCGATAACTAAGCCTAATACACCTAGAATAGCAATGATCCCTGTTACTATACCAAATATTAAAAATATAAAGAATTTTTGAGAAATAATTTGACGACTAGCCTCCATCGCTGGCCAAGCTTCCATATCATGAAATACAATCAAATAAGGGGCAAATGACCATACAATCCCAAAATAAATAACAGGGATAAGTAAAAGCAACATCCAAGGAGCAAAACTTTCAAACATGGTCAAAACAGCCTCTGGATCATCAAACCCATTAGTAAATAAAGACCAACCTATTGTACCCAAAATTGGAGCAGCAATCAGAAGAAAAATAGCTATCTGAATCAAGGCAACAACTAACAACTGAACCAACCAATCAAAGCCTTTAAAGAAATCACCAAATTGTAAGGATTGTCTACTATCTACGATTCGTGCAGCTAAAAAATAACCTGCGGTTAAACAAGGCGATAGTATGAGTGCATTGGCTAGATCGCCAGCAATAGGAATCATCCCAGCCGCCCAATTGATAATACCATAAACTAAGGTAAACGCAATGAATAAACCGACATCTTTATTTATTATATCAAATCCTTTACTGATATAATCGCCAAAGCGAAATTCATAACCTTGATCAATTACATCTTGTACTTGTGTGGGAAATGTTGCCATCATTTATTTTTTTGGATGAGAAAATTAATTTTGTTTGATGTAACTAAACTACTAAATCTCATAAAATTTTCTAACCTTTCTACGATAAATCCAAGTATTTTTTTGACGAATAGAAAAATACTATCCCTGCATTTCAAAACTATACTTGGATTCAATAAATAAATTCCCTTGAATTATGAATGATCCAAGGTGGTTTTAACCCCTTGATGATCAAAATGATACAATGGATCTTGCTCATGTTGAAATCATAAGTTACTTCGTTTACAATATGCTAGGCATAATGGTAAAGCCTTATCCATTTTTGTATGGGGTCAAATACTGATTTCACAGACAGCAATGTCTGTGCTACTTTTTTGTTTGGGTTTAAATCCCTGCATTTAAAAGGTAGGACAAGACATGGGCCGATTTCGGTAACTATTGCCTGAAGAAAAAGACGTTCGATAGACCACAGCAACTTCCATTGCACCATAACCTCTCGCCACTGGATTGAGCGTAGAAACATTCACATCATAACTAAAACTCACTCCAAAGGAATTGAAATCATAACGAGCAATTAAGATTAATGCATCACTTGTACGATACATCATACCCAAAAGTAAAGAGGATAATTCTTTATAACCGCGCGATTGCGTCATCTTAAATTTGGCTAAAGCTCCCATCACTAATTCACTATGAGGCCCTTGTTTTTGATAAAATGCGCGAGGAAGTAAAGAAAGCGTATAATTTACTCGAAATTCTCCTCCAGCATAAGCCGTCAATCTACGATATAATAATTCGGAACCATCTCCAAAAAAACTGACTTGTGGTTCATTCAAATGAGCAGCAGCAGCACCTAGATAGATACTGGTAAATTTTTCTGGTTTATACGACCAAGCAATTCCTGCCGACACGTCCATGTAAGAAAAACCTGAGAAATCCATCGTTTCTCCATTATCTAAACTCGTATTAATAAAAGTGCCTTCTATTTGGCTATCAAAAATTAAGTTAGACGGATTGAGGCGTTGTTGACCAAATCCAACTTGACCGCCTACACTCAAATAATTGTTGCCCTGCCCATTTAAAGATTTACTATACGCCAAAGCTAATTGAGCTTGTGTATTTTGTAACTCAGCGGTTCCTGCTTTATCATTTAAAAGGTACAATCCTACTCCAACAATATCGTCCGAATTAAAAACGTAACGCAAAGGCGCAAAATCTGCTGCGGCAAACATGGTTTTGTAAGGCGTAGACAGCGATCCCCACTGTGTACGATATTGAATAGATACCCTTGCATCCGTGTTCATCATACCTGTCAAGGCAGGATTCATTAAAGTAGGTGCATTGAATAGTTGGGAAAAATGAGGATCTTGAGCTTGCAATTGCAATACGCCAAATAGAACTAATATTCCCAATAATGTATATCGTTTTCTCATTTGAGATTAATTTTTTATCGGATCAATGTGATGTCTCCAGTTTTTGAAATTACACTTCCATCTAAGCGACAAATAGCTTCTATATGATAGGTATAAGCATCCCGATTGAGTAATTGCCCTTTATATCGTCCATCCCATCCTTGATTAGGATCAGTAGATTCAAAAATGAGTTTGCCCCAACGGTTATAGATACGCATTGATTTAAATTCTGCTGAACCTCGTACCATAAATTCGTCATTATGACCATCTTCATTCGGGGTGAAAGCAGTAGGTACAACGATAGAGGTTTCTTCACAAATGAATAATTCTCTAAACACTAACATGACAGAATCCGCACACCCATTTTCATCAAAAACAGTCAATTGATACACAGAATTGGTGTCAGGTGTAATAACAGGATTTGGACAATCCCAACATGATAAATCGGGTGAATTGGTCCATTGATAATCATAAAAGCCCAAGCCTTGTACTTGTGGATTTACCGTTACGCTTTCGCCTTGAGTAAAGGTGTAGTTTTCGACCATCGAAATGGAAGGATTGTCTAATATATCTACAAAAACAGTATTGGTATCTGGCTCACAATTGCCAATGCGACCAATGACGGTGTATGTACTTGGTTCACTTGGCGTAATAATTGGATTTGGAACATCAATAACATTTAAATCAGGAGAATAAATCCATTCAAATTGAGTAGCTAAACCACTCGCTTCTACTTGAATAGAAGTCCCTTCACAAACTTCGTAGTCTTCCGTTAAAACATCTGCCTTATCGTATACTGTGATAGTTAATTGATCGGTGATGGTACATTCATCGACAGTAACACTAAGGGTGTAATCAGTAGTTTCAGTTGGTTCTACATTTAAAAGTGGTTCGTTGATGGCAACGATTTCTCCATTCTCTGTCCAAACAACTTCTCCATCAAAATTGCCAAACAGCGTAACTTTATCTCCTAAACAAATGGCTTCATCATCTCCAGCATCAATATATTCATCGGATAAAATATTAACCTGAATCTCATCTGTGATTTCACAACCATTTGGACTAATAGTGCTTACAACATAAGTCGTCGTATCAAGTGGACTAACGGTAGGAGTGAAGCAATCCAAACAACTTAAACTTGGATCGTTTTCCCAAGAAGGATTCGTTCCGTTTAACACTTCTAATTGAGTAGATGCGCCTTCACAGATCGTTTTATCTTCTCCTAAAACAATAAAGTCAGTATCTAAAACCTCGACAGTTACTGATTTTGAACTGGTACAACCATCTGCATTATCTACATAAACAGTATAAGTTGTCGTATTTTCGGGTGAAGCAATAGGATTTAAACAATTGGTATAACAACTCAATCCTTCTGCGGAATCATCCCACGTATAATTAAATGGGGAATCTCCTCCTGAAGCAAAAATTTGAATAATTTCTCCAACACAAATAGCTGTGTCAGCGGTTAATTCTACTATAGGGGCGACTAAAGTACTCACAACTACTTCCACAGAATCTACAGCATAACAACCATCATTATTTAAAATAGTCAAATAATAAGTCGTTGTACTAGAAGGACTTGCCATCGGGTTGGGACAATTCGTACAACTGAGTCCAGCACTAGGACTCCAATTATAATTGAGGATATTGTCAGAAGTGGTAGATGCATTTAATTGTTTACTTTCATTTTGACAAATAGAAATATTATCTCCAGCATCAACTAAAATCCCTTCAACTACCGCAAGAGTATCTTGAAAGGTATCGGTACAACCTTCTTCTGACATCACATCTAATGAAATGACATAAGACGTATCAGGCATTGGAAAATTGTAAGTAAATGAACTATCCGTATTGATAATTTCTCCATCCATGTGCCAATGCCAATCATTGATAACTCCTACGGGTATCGAAGAATCATCCAAGAATTCTATGGTTTGTGTTAAACAACCATTTTCAGAATCTACAATAAATGAAGCAGAAGGTTGTGGATGTATTTGTATTAAATCTTCTTTTACAATTGTTATGGTACAATAATCTGTAATGACTTCTAAAGTGGCATTATAAGTACCGGGGTTGGTATAAATGACACCCGCTGGATTCGTTTGGGCACTCACAGGCGTATTGGAACCTGGAAAATACCAATTGATATCATTGACAATAGACGGATCATCAAATTGCGCATTGAAATTGATGGGTAAAACTGCTCCCTCACAGAATTCACTAGCCGTGGAGGTGAAATCTGCTCCTAAGGTTTGAACTTCTACTAATTCTTCTGCTTCAATTAATACGGCACAACCCGTCGAATCTTCAACAATTAAGGTAGGAGCGAAAAATCCACCTAAGGTATAGGTATGTTGCACCTCACTGCTATTATCAGTTGTAGTTTGAACAATACCATCTCCATCTCCAAAATCCCAATTGTATTGGACAACATTATTTGCCGTAGCTGAAAAAACAACCTCTAAGGCACTACACCCTTCTTCTGGTGTAAAACTAAAACTCGCAGATGGCCCCGAAACTTGGATATAATCATCTTGACAAAAAGTATCGGCACATCCAAATTCATTAGTCACTGTTAAACAAACGGTATAATTTCCTGCTTCAGGGTATAGATGAGATGGGTGTTGTAAACTTGAGCTTACACCATCTCCAAAATCCCAAGCCCATGTCATCGCACCTGAAGAATTATCTGTAAAATTAGTAATCAATGGTGTACTTGGACAAGATAAGGTCAAATTATCTCCAGAGAAGTTGGCTACAGGAAGAAATACATTTATCGTTCTACAAGTTTGTTCGGTACAATCAGAGCCACTTGTGGCAGACAAACAAACCGTATAAGTGCCTTCTGAAGCAAAGGTATGTAATGGACTTTGATCGTTAGAAGTCGTTCCATCTCCAAAATCCCAAACATAAGCAAAGCCTGCATTTGTAATGGTGGTATTGACAAAGGATAAATCTAGCGTAGAACAATTATTTTGTTGTATCTCAAAAGTGGGGACGGGTTCGTCTATTTCAATGCTATTTTGGCGAATATAAGTGTCCACACAGCCTTGTGCATTCTTGACGGTTAAGGTCACAGTGTAGATACCATTTTCTTCATATGGATGGATGGGGTTAGGATCAGAAGATGTATTACCATCTCCAAATTCCCAATAGTAACTGACTACATCACTTAGAATACTAGAAGAAAAATCAGTGAATTCTACTTCTACAGGTAAACAAGAATAGTTGATTTGATAATCAAAAAATGCGGTTACATCCCAAATAGTAACGGTATCCGTTAACATAAGAGTGTCTGTGCAATCATTTACATCTGTAACGATCAGTCCAAAATCGGTATATTTTCCTGGAAAAGGAAAACTAAATGTTGGTCTATCATTTAAGAAACTATTCGGAGTCATGCTTACCCCTGCTGGATAAATCCATTGATAAAAAGCAGCATTGGTTGATATATTTTTTATAGAAATGGAGTCGCTTGGACAGGCAGAAAAAGAGTTTAAAGTGAAATCTGCTTTCGTATCTGTAATGTTTACTTCTTCCGTCAAGGTATCATCACAACCTGTGAGTAAATTAAATACGGTTAAACTTATTGTATACGTACCTGCACTGGTATAAGTATGCGTTGGATGTTGTTCATCTGAAGTTGTTCCATCCCCCAAATCCCACAACCAACTATCTGCGCCTAAAGAACTATCCAATAATTCTACACTTAGTTGATCGCAAAAAGTGGTCGCTTCAAAATTGGCTAATGGAGGAATAATCGTGATGTAATCTTCTTTAATAAGACTACTTTCGCAACCATTGCTAGCAATAATAAGACTAATATCAAAAACACCTGTACTAGTATATTTATGAGAAGGATTTTCATCCTCTGACGTTTCTCCATCTCCAAATTCCCAGTACCATTTATCGGCAGTCTCATCAGAAATGGATGTGAAAAATACCTCTTGTTCTGCACAAGTTAGTAAAGGGTCTGCAAAGAAATCTATAGCTGGCGGATGTCCTACTGAAATATAATTTTCTAACAAAATAGAAGTAGAACAGCCATCTTGTGTTGTTATTTTTAAAATCACATTGAAATCACCTGTGTCTGGATAAACTACAGTTGGATTAGGAAGGTTAGAAGTAGTAAACCCAAAATCCCATTCGTAAGCCGTAACAGGCGCGTCAAAAGTAGCTGTATTTTCAAAACTTACAGAAAAAGGCGCACAACCCGCACGTTCACTAGCATTAACTTGTATGGCTAAGGGAGATAGTTTAATGGTTTCTTCTACTACACTCATAGAACAACCGTCTGCAAATGTGGCAGTCATCGAAATGGGATAAGTTCCAGATTGGGTAAAGGTGAAACTTGGATTCTGTTCTGTTGAAGTACCTAAACCGCCGAAATTCCATAAAAAACTGATGGCTTCAGGAGCATTTCCAAAGAAATTGATTGTCGTACCATTTTCAGTTGTACAAGAACTAGCATCCCCTCCAATGGTATAAGTGGCGGACACATTTCCATTTACTGGTATACATTCGGTAGCGGTAGAACTGGCTTCACAACCTCCTGCGGTATTGATATTCATCGTAGGAGTATAGCAACCTTCATCGGTATAAATATGAATTGGATTTTCTTCTGTTGAAGTATTCCCATCTCCAAAATCCCAAAGAATGGAAACGATTTCACCATCTGTAAGATTTGTAAAATGAACTTCTGTATTGCCACAATTGCCATTATAAATGATTTCACTTTCAAATGCAGCTGCATTTTCTCCAATATTGACCAAGTTTTCATGAAAAACGGTATCAGAACAACCTGATAAATCATCAGTCGCAATCAATTGAACATCAAAACTTCCAGCTTCAATATATTGATGAATTGGATTAAAACCTGATGAACTAGTCCCGTCTCCAAAACTCCATTCATAGGTTGTAGAATTAATGGAAGGGTTATTTATACTAAAACTCACATTTAAAGGAATGGTACAACTAGCCGTTGGAGATGCTGTAAAACTAGCATCAGGTGAGTTGGTTACGCTAATAATATTGGCAAATGCTTGTGTAGAAGAACAGCCATGTGTTTCAAAAATCGTTGCCGAGATGGAGTAATCTCCTGCTTGTTCGTAAGTGTAGGAGATATCATAAGTTGTCGTTGCTGCAAATTTCTTTTCTTCAATTGTACCATCACCATAATCAATAATTAAGGAATCTATGGGAACATCTGCTTCAATGGAATATGTGACATTTGACGGACTACAATAGTTATCACTATTTGTAGAAAGTGTAAAATTTGGAGGATTAAATACTTCAATCGTTTTACAAATTTCATCTAAATTTCCATTCGTATCCGTAATGCGTAAGCATACTTGATATGGTGCTCCAAAGGTTAAATTTCGAAGTGGATTCGGTTGATTGGAAAAAAAAGTATCTTCTATAGTCCAAGAATAACTATTGATGTCTCCTGTAGAGGTATTTGTAAAATTGACGGTTAATGGGACACAAGGAAGTCCTTCACCACCAAAACTATAGTCAAAATCAGCAACTAATTGGGCAAAGGATGAGTATCCGAATAGTAAAAATATTCCGAGAAGTAGATTTATTTTTGCTTCTTGCAGTGATCTCATACTGACATTCTGTTAGGGGCAGTAGATGAGTGGAGTGTTGTTAAATTCAAGACGGTTGATATAAAAATTAATCTAACAGCAATTAAAACCGATCATCTTACTACGGAGTACAAATTAAAGTTACCGTTATTGGGGAAATAGTAGGGAGGGATAAGTTATTCAAAGACAATGATTTATGAATGTCCTTGAATTAGGTTGACTACAATTTACAAGATGTTGTTTTTTTATATTTATAACTGTCTTTTTTCGTCTAAAAATGTGACAGTATAAGGGCATATTGCTTTTATTCACAACAAATTGTCGCCATTTTTTAAACCCTAAAAATAAAAAGAGGCCAAAGAACAAATCTCGTTCTTTAGCCCCTATGGTCATCTCTAAGAGAACGGGTAGGTTCCCTTAAAACCAAGCTAATATTTTTGTAGAAAAACTTATGGTAGTTTTCTCTTTGATATTATTTAGTTCGCAGAAACGGTTGATTTTTTCGATTTAGAAGTTGTTCTTCCTTTTGAATGATTGGTAACTTTCTTTGTATCAACACCTACAAAAATCATTTCACCATTGGTCATACCAAAAATGTAAGATGGCTCTACTACACCTGGGTACAATGGCTTACGTAAAGTCACGTTATTAAATGTACCGCTGTAACCCGCCTTGTGTAATAAATTGACCGCTTCATCCAAATCTAATTGTACAGGCCAAGGAATCACTTGATCTTCAAGAAATGGTTGTTTATAAAATTCTACTGGACCAAATTCGCCCCAGGAAGTAGAACTAACCATGGCTGTGCAGTTATTAGGTAATTGACATACAATACGCATATTATCAATACCAGTAGCTACTGTCGTTGGTGAACTTGCTTTTCCATCTACTTCATAAAGCTTCGCATTTGGATATTTTTGACGAATTTTATTAAGTCCAATATTCGTCATACCCAAGAAACTAAGTGGAATCATAGCATCAGCCGTATTGGTTTGTTTTAATACAAAAACATTGACATCATAAACGGTTGTCATAACAAATGTGGCAATTCCTCCACTTGTATTCACCGTAACTTTGCTATTTCCTGTTTGCTTAGAATTGAATTTCCAAACAATTTGATTGCCTTGGATAGAAGAGGTTAAAAGCTCTAAAAACTTATTATCATATTGAATAGTCACACCTCCTCCTTGAGGAACTTGTGCATCCGCCTTTATTTCAAAAGGCACACCAAATAAGCTATTGATGTATTTTTCACCCGGAGCACCTGGTGTAGTAACTGCTGTAGTTTCAGCATTCGCAAGCATCCTTGGCATTTGCTCGCCCGCTGTAATCACCATTACTTTTACAGGAACACCATTTGGATTTTCAGCATCAGCAATGATTACGGTATCAGTTTTAGGTAAGGGGACATCAATTCGCTGTGAATGACTGTAATGGCGTGAAGATGGAGGAGAAGCAAGAGGACCCGTCCAGCCACCAAGATCAAATTTTAATCCACCAACGAAGTGTTGATCTCGATTGAAGGCAATACCAGTCGTGTAGTTTTGAACTTCACCCTCAGCATAAAGAATAAGGTTGTTTTGAATTCCATCGTAAATGGCAGAAAGTTTAGAAGCGGAGATTAAGTTGTAAAATCCCATGACGTTAATAGGTTTTAGGCAGAAATCGGCTCGGATAATATTGGCTTCATTCTAGGGTTAAATAAATATTGGTTTTTTGATGTTTTCTTTTATGATTCTTATGTTGACAATGCAAATATCTTGTGAATACTTTGTTTTCGTCAGCGCGGAAGTACTTGAGATTAAAAAACAGGTATTTTTACGGGGATGATAAAATTTAGACTTTACCTCCAATTAATTGATCTTGCAAAACCTTTAAATCATCCCATTTTCCATCGGCAGCAAGTTGTGCCTGTTGTGGCCAAGTAGAAGGATCATGTAAGTTGTAGCGTTTGCCTGCCTTATTCAAAAGTTCATCTAAATGAGATAGTTGTGCTGTAGCTAAATCAGAGAAGGTATGAATGGCTGCTTGATGTAAAATATCTTGAATTTTAGGACCAACGCCTTCAATTTTGGTTAGATCATCTTTTGATGCTATTACAATATAAGAAGGGCGTGCTTGTAAGACAAAAATGTTGACTTCATACGAGGTCTCCTTAATATAAGGCGTAATGCCACCAAATTCTCGTACGCTTATAGAGGTGTTACCTGTTCTTTTTGAATTGAATTTCCAAACTATGGTACTTCCTTGAATGGAAGAGGTCAGTAATTCTAAATATTGAGGATCAAATTTGATATTGGTTGTACCGCCAAAAGGAACTTGAGCTGTAGCTGTGATTTCAAAAGGTACATGAAAAAGGGCATGGATATGCCTATCATCTGGACGGATTGCGGTATCTGCCATGATTTCATTTGGTTAGGTAGAACTATACTATTCTTACAACAACAGTAAAATTCTGGGGTTAACGGATTGAATTTTGTAGAAGTAGTAGTAGTTATTTGAAAGGCTTGTTTAAATTGACATTACAAAGATCATTTATTTGCAATGTTATTTAAAGCGTTATTATACTGGAAAAATAAAAGTAGGTATTTCTACGTAGTAGTTGGGTACGAATAATTTTACATTGTGTCTTTTATTGATTGGATATTCAAATGTATAAATAAATTTATAGACTTGTCGAAAAAAATATTTTATAAAGGACTGATTGTGACGATTGTATTAATGCTACTCCCTTTGGTCTTAACCATTTTGGGTGGGGTACTTTCTTGGGCTGCCAATTGTGAATCGAATGGTGGGAATGCCCCAAATTGTGATTTATGGGGGATGAGTGTTGGAGATGTAGTATATCAATTGTTTTTTATGCACTGGTTATTATTAGTCAGTATTCCCATTGGTTTGTTAGTTTTATTGGTTTGGAGCTTAATTTATGTGACGCTTAAAAAATAAGATTTGATGCCATTTTTTCCACGAATCGCCTTATTTTTGCGAAAAACCTACTATGCTAACTGCCATTTCTCCTATTGACGGACGTTATCAAGCCAAAACAAAAGAGCTCTCTGACTATTTTTCTGAATATGCTTTAATAAAATATCGTGTCTTTGTTGAGATTCAATATTTTATTGCACTTTGTCAATGTCCTTTACCTCAATTGAGTGATTTTGATTTGGAAAAAGTAGATGTTTTGAATGCTATTTTTGAAAATTTTAATCTACAAGATGCACTCCGTGTAAAAGAAATTGAAAAAACAACCAATCATGATGTCAAGGCAGTAGAGTATTTCCTCAAAGAAAAATTTGATGCTTTAGGTATTAGTACCCATAAAGAGTTTATCCATTTCGCTTTAACTTCTCAAGATATCAATAATACTGCTACGCCTTTATTACTTAAACAAGCAATGGAGACCGTGTATTTACCTTCGATTCAAAATGTACGGGATACGATTAAATCTTTGGCAGATGAATGGATGGGGATTCCAATGTTGGCACGTACACACGGACAAGCTGCATCGCCTACCATTTTGGGGAAAGAATTTAGAGTTTTTGTAGAACGATTGGATGAGCAAATTCGTCAATTAAAATCCATTCCATTTAAGGCAAAATTTGGTGGTGCAACTGGTAATTTTAATGCGCATGCCGTATCCTATCCTTCTATAGATTGGCAAAATTTCGGAAATCATTTTGTACAAGAATATTTAGGTTTAGATCGTTCCCAGTTTACTACTCAAATTGCCCATTATGATAATCTAGCTGCTATTTTTCAGGCAATGAAACGAATCAATACGATTCTCATTGATTTAGCTAGAGATATTTGGACCTACATTTCAATGGATTATTTCAAGCAAAAAGTCATCAAAGGAGAGGTAGGTTCTTCCGCTATGCCACATAAAGTCAATCCCATTGATTTTGAAAATGCAGAAGGCAATATGGGCTTGGCAAATGCTATTTTTACCCATTTGGCAGATAAATTACCCATTTCTCGCTTACAACGTGATTTGACAGATAGTACGGTACTTCGAAATGTGGGTGTTCCCATTGGACATAGTATTATTGCTTTCAAATCCATCTTAAAAGGATTAAGCAAATTACTATTAAACGAGGCGAAACTTCATCAAGATTTAGAAAATAACTGGATGGTGGTAGCAGAAGCCATTCAAAATATTCTTCGTCGAGAAGGTTTTGATAAACCTTATGAAGCACTGAAAGAATTAACACGAGGTAAAGCTTCCATTACACAAAGTGATATGCACGATTTCATAGAAGGACTGGCGATTGAAAATGCAGTAAAAGAAGAACTGAAAGGCATTACACCACACAATTATGTGGGTATCTATTAAAAGCGTATACCTACTCATCAACAAATTATACCTTTCCTAGCGGTACATGTCGTACATCTCTGCGATAGGAAAGGTATAATGCCGATGTAATGGAAATGGAGTATACGACATTTATCATTTAAAACGGTATTAAGATTATGGAAGAATTTTTCGTTTTAGCACCAATGATTGGTGGTATTTTGATTGCTGTTCTTGCGATTATTATGGATTCCAAACAAAAAAAGAAACAAGCTTTGGAACAACAGTCGGTTACACGTATTATAAGTACAGATGATATGCCCTTAGAAGAAATGGTTAGAGCTATTCTTCAAATTCAAGTTAAACAACAAGAACGGGATAAATGGGTAGAACGCATTATTGGTTTTATGATGGGCTTGGCGAGTTCGTTGATTGTATCGGTGGGTTTGTATTATTTAGGTTTGTCGTAATACGCATCAATTTCTCTTATCTCAAATGGACGCCTTGTCCAATATTCACACTATAAGCACTTAATACCCGTCCAAATTTTTGTTGATAGAAAGGGGCGACTTCATCGACAAAGGCATCCCTACGATCCTTACGCACGATAGAAATCGTACAGCCTCCGAAGCCACCCCCCATCATCCTTGAACCCAGGATAAAGTGTTTATCTTTGGTATATTCTACTAAATAATCTAGTTCTTTACAGCTTACTTCATATTCCTTGGAAAGCCCTTGATGCGAAGCATACATTAAGTTGCCTAATTCTTGTAATTGTCCATTTTGGAGAGCAGCTTTAGCAAGTAAAACGCGTTCATTTTCTTGGATAACATAAGCACAACGACGATAAATAGTTTCGGATAATTGGTCTTTGTGTTCATTCAGCATAT
Organism: Saprospiraceae bacterium; assembly: GCA_020628645.1. Classification (GTDB taxonomy): domain Bacteria; phylum Bacteroidota; class Bacteroidia; order Chitinophagales; family Saprospiraceae; genus JAHDES01. Next base: position 29,538 of record JAHDES010000021.1, on the reverse strand, counting down.
CCATACTTACATCTCTTAATAATTGAACAGTAGGATATTTTTTTTGAATTGTGGCAATACCAGCTTCACACTCTGCGCGGCGCGTATTATATTCTGAATCTGCCAAAGAATGAGATACATTCGTATTCAAAAGCAATAATTCATAATCCCCTAAAGAAAGAGGTAAATATTCATACTCCAAGGATCGACAATCGAGTAAGATAACTTGTTCTTCTTGTCCGAACATACTCGTAAATTGATCCATGATACCACATTTCGTCCCCACATAATTGTGTTCAGCTAATTGGGAAACCTTTACCAATTCCATTCGATCAAAACCCAATTGAAATAATTCATTCAAACCAAATGCGAAAGAATTTTCCAAAGCAGCAGACGAACTCATCCCTGATCCCAGCGGTACATTCCCTTTAAATGTCGCATCAAAACCTTTTAGCACAGCACCTCGTTTTCGCAACTCTTCAATGATTCCAACCACATATTTTTGCCATCCTTGAGGAGAAGGAGTTTGATGAGTTAAATCATAGGTAAACGACTCATTTAGTGTGAGTGCTTTTAGGTTACAAACTGAATCGGAACCATTGCTTTCTAGTTCTAATAAAACATGTTTATCAATAGCAGCGGGTAAAACGAAACCACCATTATAATCCGTATGTTCACCGATTAAATTAATTCGTCCAGGCGCGTGTATCGTAAGTGTCGTTGGATTCATTAGATACTCAATATAAATGAATCACAAAGGTAATTCTTCTCTTGAAAAGCAATTGATTTAAACTTACTTTTTTAATAGAAATTTACAAGAAGTTGGTCTTTCTCTTTTGTTTTTGGGATGAAATAGAAGTATCTAAAAAGTAAAAAGCGTATGAAACGTCCATGATTAAATAATCTTTAAACACACAAAGAAATGATTATTTCATCGTGGTAAGTTCCATATGACCATCACTGAAAATATAAATAAACATATGAAATATCTACTAAATAAAGATTTCTTAATTGCAGCGATTGAAAAGCTCATCTATGAAGGAGGAAAGGATAATTTTATTATTCTTGAATCATGTTTGGGTCTAATTCCCCGATGCTTGCATCGAATGAAAAGGAATTGCCGCTTACGTGATACCCCGTATGCTTGCATCGGGGTAGTTCATTTAAATGAGCATTATTTAGTTCAACTAAGTACTGCTAGAGGAGCGCATACAGTACATTGCCAAACGATAAGTAATTATTACATTGAAGAAAAAGTATTTGAATTGACGCCCGAACAAGAAGAGCAATTAAAGTCGTTGCAGTGGAAAAGTGAGCATGGTGAAAATTGGTATCAGCTTCATACAATAGATAATGAGAAACGTAGATTAAATCTAGCACAACTCATCTTAAAAACAGCAGCTATTTATGATCCTACAATTGCTTATGTAGATGTTATTTTGAATCTGGATGAGGAAGAATATATTATTCAAACATAAACCAAAACGAAAATTTCATCTCCTTTGGATAAACTTTATACTGTTCTAAAGGCTGTTCGCCCCAAGAATTGACACCGCCAATACCCATTTGTTGATGATCTAAACACAATGAAGTATGTTCTGAAACGGGCAAATCATACGGATGCCATTCGCCACGCATAGGTGGCGTGAGTTGTTCAGGCGTATAAGGTGTGGCGGTCATACCAAATGGGTTGTCGGCAGTTATTTTTAAAACATTCCCTTTGATTGAGGACAGTTTCATCCAACGGACCTCTTGCTTTGCCCCATTTTCTTGTGGACTTAAATAGGGTTCATATTGATCTTGTACAGTCGAGTTATAAATCCCAAAATGTGCCGCATATTGGCGATCAGGATAATTTTCGATGGGGCCTTTTCCGTAATATTGGAGTTGGTTTAATTCTTTTTTGAAAGTGGTATGTAATCCAATACGAGGTAGTTCTGGGAGATCTTCTTTTTGGGGTATGAAATGAGCGTTTATTTCAAAACTATTCTGATTAAATTGGTAAGTTAACTGTAATGTGCAATCTACGGTACTAAGATAAAATTCTTGCAATATAGAAATTTGAGTTGCTGTACTAGAAAGATTTTGTTCTTTTAAAGTAATATGCTGATGGGCATCACGCCAAATAGCCGTTCGCAAAGGCATCAAACAGCCCCAATCATTATCAACAGGCGAACGCCAGAAATAGGGCGTAATGGGGGAGTTTAAAATATTGCTTTCGTTTATAAAAACACCTTCAATCAATCCTGTTGTTTTAGAAATCTCAAAGGTGTTTTCTTTTGCTAAAATACGAATAGAAGCACTTGTTTTTTGAACAGTTGGAAGAATCGTTTTTGTTTGAGAAAGGGTAAAATCATGTACTCCTTGATGAATACAATACTGTTCTTTTGCAATACAATCTCCTTTTGAAAGGGTATGGAAATCTCGATTTAGAAAAGCATAAAAATTGATATAATAATCCGTATCTTCTTCAAAATGGATAGAAGAAAAATCAATTTGGAAGGCTTGTTTTTGATGGGCTTTCAGTGTAAAAGCAGCAATTTCGCCTGATCGTACCAATTCATCTTTGGAAGACCAAATTGTCCAAGCTAAATATACATGATTTAAATCAATGAAATCATAGCGATTTTCCACAAAAAAGCTTCCTTTTTCCACATTTTCAAGATGAAAGGCGATATTTTGATACACCTTCTGAATTTCATAGAAATGAGGATGAGGCGTTCGGTCAGGAAATAACATTCCATTAATACAAAAATTACCATCGCTAGGCGTTTTCTCGTCGCCAAAATCACCGCCAAATTTCCAGTAAGGAACGCCATTTTCTGTCTTCGCTGCAATGCCTTGATCCATCCAATCCCATACAAAGCCCCCTTGCAAAGAAGGATATTGATGAATCAAATCCCAATATTCCACTAAATTGCCCACACTATTGCCCATCGCATGCGCATACTCACACATGATAAATGGACGATCGGCTCGTTCTTTGGCGTATTTCTCCACATGATCGGGTGTTGGATACATCGGACAAACGATATCCGTATAGCTTTCTTCCATCGCTTGTTCATACTGAAGTGGACGACTCGTATCTTGCGCTCGTAACCAATCGGCAGCCGCGATAAAATTGTCGCCACTACCAGCTTCATTACCAAGTGACCAAGTAATAATACAAGTATGATTTTTAGATCGTTCATACATTCGTTGTACGCGATTGAGGTGCGCCGCTTTCCATTTTGGATCTTTGGCAAGTGGATTATAATCAATAATGCCCATTCCATGTGATTCTATGTTGGCTTCATCGACTACATAAAGTCCATATTCATCACAGAGTTCATACCAGCGCATGGCATTGGGGTAGTGACTACATCGGACGGCATTGATATTACATTGCTTCATCAATTTGATGTCTTCAATCATACTTTCTTCCGTAATGACATGCCCTGTCACTTCATCGTGTTCATGGCGATTAACGCCTTTAATAATGATCGCTTGTCCGTTTACACACAATTGCGCATTCTTGATTTCTACGGTACGAAAACCAATTCTAGTGGATTGAATATCAGAAGGATAAGCATAGTCATCTAATAAGCAGATAATTACGCGATAGAGTTGGGGTGTTTCAGCCGTCCAAGGAAGAATGTTTTTGAGTGTTTGATGGAAATGAGCAGTTTGGGAATCTTTTGCTTTAAGCTTGATTTTTTTGCCTCCTGTAAAAATAGTTTGATCTGATAAGTCGGTGACCTGTAGCAAACAAGTACATTCTTTATCTTCCTTTGATTGATTGTTGATAAGGACGTTTAAATCAAGAATTCCATCTTGATAATTTTCATCTAGTGTTGAAAGAATGCGATAATCTTGGATGTATGTTTTTGGTTTAGAATATAGATACACCTCTCGCTCGATCCCGCTCAATCGCCACATATCTTGACACTCTAAATAAGATGCATCTGAATAACGCAGTACTTTTATAACAAGTGTGTTTTCTCCTTCTTGTATAAAATTAGTAATATCAAATTCTACTGGTGTTTTGGAGTCTTGATTATAGCCCAGAAACTGCCCATTCAACCAAAAATAAGATGCTGATTTAATGGCTTCAAAACAAAGAAAGGTAAGTCGATCCTCCCACTTCTCTGAAATAGTAAAAGTCGTTTTATAAAGTGCCGTTGGATTATGATCTTGGGGTACAAAAGGTGGATTTTTCTTAAAGGGGTAGCGATCATTGACATAGATAGGAATGTCATAACCTTCTAATTCCCAATTGGCAGGTACAGGTATGGTCTTCCAATCTGTTGTATCTTTTTGATGTAAATTTTCAGCATTTTCGCATACTTCAGGATTATCAAACAACTGAAATTGCCATTGCCCATTTAAGGATTGATAAAAGGAAGAATCAGAAGGACGATCGGTAAAACAATTCTTTCGATCCAAAAAAGGGACGACATTCACATGAGGCGTAGTTTGTCCAACAGAAAAAATACTAGGGTCTTGATACCAAGTATTTAGTGGGGGTAGGGTAGAAGTAGTTTGCATATGACGAATTTAAGCTATACTACCTAATTTTATAGTATGAAAGCTTAGATAAATTCTTTTATCCTGAAAAAATTAGATATTTTTGAATTTATTTTATGTACCAATAGAATTACTTTTAAAATCTAATTTTTATGAAGAAAATAATTTTTCTATTACTCGTTATGATTGGTTTTTACCAAGTAAATGCCCAAATTTGGTTAGATGCTGGAGTAAAAGGCGGTTATGGAATCGCATTGATGAACAATCAAAATATATTTGATGATAACACCTATTCTCATACGATTAGTGGTTCATATAATGTAGGCTTTAAAGCAGGAATTAATTTTGGTCGAGTATCAGGTTTAACGGGAGAATTACTATTTTCTCAAATGAAACAGAATTTTAATTATACCATTGATAGTGAAGATTTTATCAATGATATAAAATGGTCGAATATAGATTATTACATCCTTTATCGAGCTAGTTTAACGGGGGCATACATCGAATTGGGACCAATGATTTCAAATATCCGAGCGGTGAATCAAACGGATACAGGTACAGATTTAAATGATGCTTCTGTCGCAAGTTTTTATACCGATCAATATTTATCAGGTGTATTTGGGGTAGGCGGCTATTTAGCTGGAAATGACACCTTTACAGTTATGGTAGGTCTTCGCGCACATTATGCATTTCAAGATATGATCAATGAAGCTGGAATGGTGAATAATTATCCAGCTACACGCGTTAAAAATCCTTACAGTTCTTATACAGAAACCAATCCTATCTTTGTAGAATTTATGGTGGAATTTAACTGGGGAATTGGTCATTTTGCCAAGCGTACTTGTGGCGGACGTACTAAATTTATTGGTGGAACGGGTTATTAAAAAGTTCTAGGTGGATAAGTGAAAATGGGTATCTAAAAAACACTTTTAGTGTTTTTCGGGAATAACTATCCACTCATCCATGTGCTTAGAGCACCTTAAGTAGTTCGTCAGTAAAATTAGTACAAAATAAATCTAGTAATCCGCCAGAATAATCCCCGCCTGACCAGTCGGGCAGGGTGCATAACTTCTTTTCAATCAGTTATTTACTCTTTTTATGACGGCAGTTTTTTTTGCACAAGTAATTTTGACTGACTACTTAATTCACATTTCACGATTAAAGATGGAAATATATCCACCTTATTCGGTATAACTCATATTTCTACTAATTTGATAACCATTAAAGTTTAAGCTTGACATCATTCTATGCAAGTCATTAATTATCCATTATTATATTATCCAATTGGAGAACAGGCAGTTCTAGGGATGCTTGTGGGTACAGATTATAAAATGGTGGAAGCTGACTTAAAAAGTGTCCGAATGGGTTTGTTGCAATTTTTGCAAAAGGACTATAAAAAATATGATTACTATCCCATCGTAGAAATTACTTCCCCAAAATTGAAAATTCTGGAAATTAATATTCGTCCTAAATACAGAGATCAATCTGGGGTTTATCCTTCGAGTAGCAATTTAAAAATACCTGTTCCTATCATTTATGGGGCTACCGAGAATAATTATTTTGAATGTTATTTGCCTTTGTTTAACGAAAGTTTTTACTACTATGATAGTAAGCAATTTAATTCATTGGTCAATTATTTTGCAACCAATCTTTTAAATCAATATACACCAGAAGAGCTTCATCAATTTTTAGTTTATCCAACGCCTGCATTGGATATTATCAGTTTACGAGTAAAAAAAGACCGTGAAACGCATTGGTATCAACATACAGCTAGAGATTTTGAACTGCTTAATCGCTTATGTGAACCTTATCCTTATTCCAAAGCTATTCGTAAAAGCATGAATACGTTTCCAGAAGCAGCTTGGGAATTAGAGGGCAAAGTGAATTTGGTGGTCGAAAAATTGTTGTATCAAGGTGCAAATGTGATTGTGGTAGGGAAACATGGAGTTGGTAAAAGTGCCGTCTTGAAACAAGCCATTCGTAAAATAGATACTCTTTCTAGAAAAAATAATTATAACAGAACATTCTGGCGCATACAAGCGCAACGTATTACGGCTTCTTCTAAATATTTGGGAGAATGGCAGCAAGCCTGTGAAGATTTGGTAGAAGAATTATCCTTGGCAAATGGTATTTTATGGGTTACGGATATGATTCGTTTATTGCAAACGGGAGGAGAAGGCGCAGAAGATAGTGTAGCTGCTTTTTGGAGTTCTTTTTTACAAGAAGGGCGTTTGCGATTAATTGGGGAATTAACAGTGCAAGAATTGGAAAGTATGCGTCGAATGCTACCCAATTTTGTACAGAGTTTTCAAATTGTCCAAATTGATGAACTTCCAGAAAAGAAAATTCATGCCATTTTAGATAAAATTGCCGAGTTTAGTAATGAACAACTCAAAATAAATATTGAAGGAAATGCCATGCAGTTGGCTTATCGCTTATTGTTACGTTATTTTCCTTATGAGAGCTTTCCGGGTAAGGCAATTAAGTTCCTCGGGCAATGTGTTAGTGAGGCAGCCATTACTCAATCTTCTTCTATTGATAAAAATGCAGTGATTGAACATTTTATCAAACAAACAGGTCTGCCTGCTTTATTTTTGCGAGACGATTTATTGCTTGATAATACAAACTTGCAACAATTTTTTCAAAGTAGAATTATCGGACAAGATCAAGCTATTAACAAGTTAACAGGTATTATCAAAATATTTAAAGCTGGGTTAAATAATCCTTATAAACCCATTGCTACACTTTTGTTTGCTGGCCCAACAGGAGTAGGTAAAACTGCTAGTGCTAAAGCATTAGCCGATTATTTTTTTGGAGAAGGACAAAAGAAAACGCCCTTGATCCGTATTGATATGAGTGAGTTTCAGCATCCTAGTCAAATCAGTCGTTTCATTGGTGCAGGACGTGAGGTTGGGCAATTGGTGCAAGATATACGGGAGCGTCCTTTTTCTGTATTATTATTAGATGAGGTAGAAAAAGCCAATCCTGCCATTTTTGATGCTTTATTAACGGTATTGGATGAAGGAATGCTCGTAGATGCTTTTGGTCGAGTGACCAATTTTAGGAATACGATCATCATTATGACCACTAATTTAGGGGCATCTAATCGAAATTCAATTGGATTTGCAGAAAATGGCGATGAAGAAGCCAATTATTTATCAGCCATTGGTCGATATTTTCGCCCTGAATTTGTCAATCGAATAGATAGTATTGTTCCTTTTAATAGCTTAACACGAGGTGTAGTAGAGCAAATAGCACGTAAAGAACTTCTTGAACTACAAAAACGAGAAGGAATACAAAAACGAAGGATAGAATTACAATTTTCAGACGCTGTGGTAGAATTTTTAATGCAGGTAGGCTTTGATGAGCGTTATGGTGCACGTCCTTTACAACGAGCCATAGAACAGCAAATTGTCGCTCCAATTGCAGCTTGGTTATTAGATCATACTAAGCTAAAGAACAAAATTTTGAAAGTAGATTATCTAAAAGAAAAGATTTTGTTATCCTCTAAATAGATGCCTTGTTTTTTCTTCTCTAATTTGAATTTCTTTGCTATTTTGTGCCTGAATGAATATTGTTACATGTTTTATTCCATACGAAAGTAGAATAACGGTACATTCATACTATTTTTAGACTGTATCTAAATGGTATCCTGTGCTATTTGCTTTTTATGTATAAGTACGGCATAAAAACATAAAATTTATCCTAAAGAAATAATCAAATGGAAATTCGAAGAGAAAAAATAAAAACAGAAAAAGGTATAAATGATTGTGTAAGATTAGTACAGCCCCGTACAAGAAGTCTTGAAATTGTTTCTCCCATAATTAATGATTTTTCGTTATATGAAGAAGCAATAAATCTTTCCAAGAATGAAGTGGGGCAGATGTGTAATGAGTTTCCTTTTTTTATAAATATAATTTATGATAAAGCATTTATCAACAAAGAAAAAATAGATGAACGTTCGTTTAATAGTGGCGATGATTCAAACACGGAGTTATCTGTTCTATTGGATCACATTGAGTATGTTGAAGATTATCAAATCTTAGCCTATGAGCAAAAAACATCTAATTATACGGAATTGCCAGATGAACGATTGGCTGCTGTGGCACTTGATAACATTCGTCCTTATTCCTTGAATGATAATGTTACTGATTTAATTAGTGAAGGGATAAATATTACCAATGCTAAGTATCTTGTCAATGATGTTACACTCAAGTTGATCGTTAAATTGCTCGATAGGAATTATAAAATTTTCAAATTTGATATTAATGAAGCACTAAGGGTTTTTTCTGATCGACCAGCCAAAATAAAAACAGAAGAATATGTTCAAACTTCTGCAGATGACAACTCTCCTTTAAAAGTGACTATTGATGTGGTCAAAAAAAGTTATTGGAAAAATAAATGCCTCCAGAAACTAAATTTCCCAGGTATTAGAAAAGAAAAACAATCTTTTCCTAATATGAAAATAGAAGGGAAACGCGCTTTGTTTCTTTTTCAAGGATTGGGCAAACATCGAACAGGCTTCTATGAATTATTGGCAAATCAAGAATTTCTACAGGCGTTTCAAAACATTTATAAAGATGAAATTTATCTACTAAACTATCCTACTTGGTTTGAAGATACTCGTTCTAAAGGTGATTTTTTGAATCAGGTGTTTGATGATTTAGACATAAATGATAAAGAACTGGATTTTCTATGTACTAGTACGGGATGCTTGGTAGCAAGAGACTTAATTCATAAACTAGGAAATAAAGTAAAACAAGTAAATTCTATTATTTGTGTCAATGGACCAAACCTTGGAACTCCTGTTGCTACGGCCGCCTATATCGTACCTAATATATTAGACTTTTTGGAGTTTTTTCCCAACCCAATAGTACAATTTATAGCTAAATTTGGTTCAGGCTTTGTAAATGAAATGATTGGAGTAATGGATCTTAGTAGTAAAAGTGAAAATTTGGCAATAATCAATGAAAATTATAATTTGCTTAATAGAACAAACGACTATTTTGTTGGGACGGAATTTAAAAAAGAAGGCCCCATCTTTAAGAATAAACCTAGTGACAAATTAGTTCCTGTGGCGAGTATGATTGGACAATTTTATGCAGACGCTGATTATGGATATCTCGGAGAACCCATTATTGTCAACTTGGCAAACAATACAATGATCGTAAGTGAAGAAGAAGGCGGTCAACGACATGGTAAACAATATCTAAATTGGCAACTCTGTGATTTTATCATTCAAAAATTAAAGGCAAATTATCCTGTTGCCTGATCTTAAGTAGCTTCTTAAAACCATACAAAATTAGCTTTCCCGCAGATTTCGCTAATTACGCAGATTTTTTATGCTTTTCTGGCTATAGAAATTAAGGTTATTGTATGGTTTCAAAAAGTAGTTTAACGTCTTAACATACAGAAAATTTTCTCAAAAGGTATTTTATATACGAAGGCATTAATTCATTAGTAGTATTGTTCGTCTATTACTCAATGGAGAAATCGCTTTTCTAGAATTTTAGATTCAAAAAAATCTAGAGTTATATGTCATTAATATTTACTCAATTGGATAGGTTTTTGTAATATTACTATTTATTTTAATTAGATGTCAGTAATAACCACAAAAAAGGAGCTGATTTAAAAAATAAAAAAATAATGTTATCAGATCGTTCATTTAACGATCTATGTGATTTGTGTAATGACGGAGCAACAGACATACTATAGAGGAGGATTCCAAATTTTTACCATCGGATGGTTGGTAAGCATCTTTTTGTATTGTTTTTTATGGAAAAGTTACCACACGTCTGAATATTTTTTCCCAGCTATTTTTTTAAATGATCCCATTCCTAGCTTTTTGATGGGAGACGTGTTAAAAGCACTTATAATAATTGGCGGCTTTTTCATCTTAGGATGGAGCATTTATTATAAAAAGGAAATTTCCTTTGATTATTTTGATGGACTATTTGCTTGTTTTACACTTTGGTGTTATTTATCCATTTTTTGGTCGGTGAATACGGCAAACGCATTGCATAGTGCGAACCTCATGCTAAGTGTTTTTTTATTTTATAGCATATTTAAACAGCTCTATTTACACGAAAAAAAATTGGTTAGTAGTATAATTGCTTGGACAGTACCCATTTTAATTCTTATAGTTATTCCTTCCTATTTTATAACAAATGGGGAATTATTAGGACAATTAGATAATCCAAATGCAAGTTATCGAAACATCATCTATAAGACTCAAAGTTTTATAGGAGGCAAAAATGCTACAGCCATCTTTTTCATGATGGTTTTTCCTATAAGTTTGATCTTTTTTTTAAGGGGCAAATGGAGTTTTATAAGTATTTTATCGTTTGTTATGTTATTAATGATGATCCTATTTCTAGGATCTAGAAACGCTTATATTAGTTTAGTTTTATATCTAGTTGTTAATATTATTATCAATAAACCCAATTTCAAACGTATTAATTTTGGTGTTCTAATTTTTATTGGACTACTCGTATTCTATTTTCAAATGGTTGATTATGAGAATTTCATTGAACTCATTGGCAATAAGAAAATTGGTAGTAGAATGATGCTGTGGGGACAAAGCTTACAATACTTTTCAGATAGTCCTATTTGGGGCAATGGAATTGGACAGTGGGACGTGGAAAAAATTGCTTATGGTATCCAAGAACGTCGAAAGCATATTTTTAGTGATTATATTCGAATTCTTGCAGAAATAGGAATACTTGGCTTCTTGATTTTTTATACCTTAATTGGAATTCTGGTGTATCGTTCGGTACAAATATTGAGAAAAAATCAAGATATATACCAGCAAACAATATTGGTGTTACTATTTACAAGTTTGCTTAGTTATTTATCTTTATCGTTAATTAATGAGGTGTTTTTTAAATTGAATAATGCTATCATTTTTGTGATGCTTTGGGGCGTCATCAATTCAATGTTTACTTTATTAAAAAATGATGCTTCTATTCAAACATCTACTTTTTCTAATATAGGAAAGGGATTACTTTTTGTTGGAGCTGTGTCTCTATTATTTAGTTTGTTTTATATGAACACAAATAAGCAAACGTACAATGAAGTACAATTATTGATCGAGCAATCAGCCGACTCTACACAGATTGTGCAAAAGTTTGAAGAGATTGATTTAAATTGGTATAATAAAAACAAAAATAGACCCATCGCTTTCCAGAAAGCTATTTTTAACAAAAAAGACGAAGCTGTTTTTGAGAAAAATTTATTACAAACAATTCAAGACTTTCCTTATCATCAAGCTGCAAGAACAAATTTATTTGCTTTGTATATGAGTAAAAATAGGTTAAAAGAAGCCTTTGATCAATTAGTTATTTTGACAAAAATTAACCCTTGTAATCCAAAATTTAATTCTTGGTTTAAACAAATTTCTAAAAAAGCTGATCGACAACAATTAGAGCTCCCACTTGATCTATTAATGAAGCAATCAATAGAACAATGTGATCGTAAAAAATAAGTATTAGTAGTGGGGCATGAATAAATTTACATTCTTGATTCCTCGAATTAGCTCAATCAACTTCCCACCAAAGGTGGACAGGCATTTTCAATGACTTATGATTTTCGCTATTTCAAGGAAAGTAAATTTATTTTCTCCGCGTGCCTTAGATAATACTACATCACTATTTTTAAATGCTTTCCGAGGCGTATAAACTCATTTTTCCATTCTTCATTGCTAAATACCCAATCTCCTTTTTTATAGCCTTTTGTAATGGAGAAAAAGAAATTTTGGCTCTTCCAAATATCTAATTCTACCTGAATTTGTTTTAAGAGATCAAAAATTTCATTAAGCATTTTTAAATGCGATATTTCAACCCCCTCAATTGCAGTTTTTTTAATTTCAAAAAAGAGACGTTCACTAGCGGCTAATTTAAAGGATTGTTGATTGTTGAGGTTGATGTCCCATTTTTTGAGTTCGCCTGTAAAACGTTTTAAGTCATCGATATTTAAGTTGCTTTGTAAGAAAAAACGATGCAAATCCGTATTGATAATGTATTCAGCCGCAGAGCGATAGGCACTAGGAATTGGGATATTACTTTGTGCCATACCAGTCATCAATTGATAATTGTCCTTATAAATTTCTCGAAATGCTGCCTCAGAACGATTTAGCGATTCTTTACTGATTTGGCGAAGAATTTTTCGTTTTTGATCTCTAAATAAATGCCAAATGGTAAAACGATTACCATCAAAATAATCTTTCATCGTGCCTATAGCATCCCCCAAATTGGTAGAATGAAAAGCAGTGGTTATTTTTTGATGCATTTCATCAAAAGTAGATTTTTTCATATCAATGGAAATATTACCAATGATATTTTGTTGGCCCAAATACAAAACCCCAAAACTAAAGTGCTTTTCGGAATAAGTGATTTTGGATTTAACGGTGGTACGACCGATTGCCAGTTTCATATTACCAGCCTCTATGCGCTCAAAAAATTCTGTGGTAGCGATATAGTTTAAAAATTCAAGGCGTTGAGGTTGTTTCTCAAATAAAGATAATACAGCATAATGCATTCCTACTCGTACCAAATCTACCTTGGCAGGAATGACATGGTCTTTATAACTGACTGCTCCATTTTTATAAACATTGCTCGGTGCTTTTTCTAATTTTTTGAGAAAGGCAGGATGTAAATTAATACCTCCAACTTGTTCAGCATAATTGATAGCACGAAGGGCATATTGCAAAATTTGATTCGTTTCGATACCCGAAATTTCATCAAAAAACCAACCACAACTTGTATACATAAACATAGCATGCCGCTGCATCTCCATTAAACGTAAGAGTTGAATTTTTTGATTTTTCCCCAATGCTTTTTTAGCATGTTGCTTTATGAAGGCATCTACACTTTCATCATTTCGATTTAATAAAACCTCAATAAAATCATTTCGAGCTGCCCATACATCTTTCAGCAGTTTACCTGCTTCTCGCTCATAAATAGGGATCAATTCATCTCGTAACCAATCTAATAAGTTTCTTAAATGCGACCGCCATTCTTGATTCCAATGTGGACGACCACCTGTATTACAACCACAATTACTTTTCCATCGTTCTACACCATGTACGCAACTCCAAGAACTATTTTCATGAATTTGAATCTCATAGGTAGGTGGAAAAAGATCTAGATATTCACCATAATTTGTAAGTTGAGCAATTCCTTTTTCTCCAATATTATTTAAACAATCAGCCAATGCCATTTCGCCATAACGATGGTGGTGTCCGTAGCTTTCTCCGTCCGTAGCAATATGCACAATTTGAGGTTCATCGTTTTTATCAAATGCTTGAATTAAACGATTAGCGAAAGCTTTTCCATTATTCAGTAAACCATTAAAAGCTACATCTTGGGCTACATTTCCATCATAGAAAAATAAATAAATCGATTTTCCAGAAGGTAAATTGCAAAGATAGGGACGACGAGGGTCAACACTATCATGTGGTAGTTGATGCCAATTTTTTTCACCAATTTTACGATAAGCTTTTGCTTGGCGTGGAGCGAGGATTGTATATTTTATTCCTTGTGCTGCTAAAACTTCTAAAGAATCCGTATTGGTAGCCGTTTCAGCGAGCCACATACCTTCAGGTTTTCGCCCAAAACGATGTTCAAAATCTTTGATTCCCCAGATGACTTGAGTTTCTTTATCTCTAGCATTACAAAGTGGAAGAATCAAGTGACTATGTGCTTGCGCTATGGCAGAACCATGCCCATTATAGCGCGTTTGGCTTTTTTGATCTGCTTCTAGAATAGCCCGATAAGCATCGGGGTCGGCTTGTTCCATCCAAGATAAGAGCGTGGGGCCAAAATTGAAATTGATCTTGGAGTAATTATTGGTGATTTTGATGATATTTTGTTGCTCATTTAAGATTCGAGCAGCAGAATTGGGAGCATAGCATTCAAAATTGATGCGCTCATTCCAATCGTGAAAGGGTAGAGCAGAATCTTGTAATTCTACTGTTTCTAACCAAGCATTTTCGCGTGGGGGTTGGTAAAAATGACCGTGAATACAGATGTATTTATTTTTCATAAGTGGAAATCAAATCACTGTTTAAGATGTTATAAACGGATTTACAGCAATAAGGATGCTGTTGTTTAGGAAACTATTTGGTTAGAAGTGCAAAAGTACAATTTCATTGAGAAATCACATTTTATTTTTGTCTTTTTTATAGAGAACTTTGTCCATTTTACACTAGATTTCATAGTAATTCTGCAACCTCTTTTTCATTTATGGAGTTTTCAAAAAGAAAAAGATGTACATTTGCGCCTGCATTGTGACAAATTAATGTAAGAAGTTTTAGGAAATCAAGCTTGAAAAAAGATATATTCTGTTTTATCAATATATTTAAAGGACATTAAATCAAGAAGTATTGGAAATTGTAGCTTATATTGGAATGTTTATCGTAGCCTTGGCGGTCTTGTTATGGGCTTCTGATAAGTTTATTGATGAGGCGGAAAAAATTGGGCTATCACTTGGTATTTCGCCTTTTATTATTGGCGTAACAATTATTGCTTTTGGTACATCCTTACCAGAATTAGCTACTTCAGTAGTTGCTGTTTTAGATGGGCAATCAGAAATTGTACTAGCAAATGTAGTAGGATCAAATATTACCAATATTGCTTTGGTATTGGGCTTGGTTGCTATTGTGGTCAAGCAAATAGATTTAGAGTACAATATTTGGCATGTCGATATGCCATATTTGTGGGGGTCTGCTTTTTTATTATATTTTGTAGCTCATGATTATGAGGTGACACGACTGGAGAGTATTGTTCTTTTGTTGGGTATCGTTTTGTTTTTGAGTTACTCTTTTCAAAGTGATGAGGGCGAAGAGAATGAGCGAACCCCAGTATCATGGAAAGATTATATTTTACTGATATTAGCAGGAGCTTTAGTTGCAGTTGGAGCAGATTATACTATTACTGCCTTGTGTAAACTCTCCGAATTTGCTGGAGTATCACCTGAAATTATTGCCATTACAGGAGTTGCATTAGGCACCTCTCTTCCAGAAGTAATCGTAAGTATGAATGCTGCTCGTAAAGGGAAAACTTCTATGGCTGTTGGAAATGTATTGGGCTCTAATATTTTCAATACTTATGTTGTGACAGGAATTGCTTCATTATTTGGTACACTCAAAATTTCTGAAACGATGCTGTCTTTTAGTTTACCATTTATGGTGGCTATGACAATTATCTTTGGCATCACTTCTAATAATAAAAAAATCACCCAATGGGAAGGTGTTTTGCTTCTCTTATTTTATCTCTTCTTCTTGATTGAAACAGTCGGGTAATATTATTTCTTTTAATGGACTTGTTTTTTGCAAACTATAAAACTGTATATTTGTTGTACTAACTAAATAGTTTAAAAACCAAATTATACATGTCCAACACCATTTCGCCTTTTAAGCCCTATTTACAAAATGAAATAGATGGCTACAAAGGAGGCCCATCGGCTGATAGTATTAAGATTGACAAACCACTTTATAAATTATCTTCTAATGAAAATCCTCTAGGCGCATCGCCCAAGGCAGTAGCTGCTATTCAGGCGCATCTCCAAAAATTACATGTTTATCCTGATCCTTCCGATGAACGATTCAGAAAAGCATTGAGCCATTTTTACGATTACCAGTTAAGTGCCGATCAGTTTATCACAGACAATAGTGGAGTGGGGATTATACAATTGATTGTCAATGCTTTTTTAGGGGAAGGTTTAGAATGCATTTTTTCAAATGCAGCATTCATTCCCTACAGTAGTTTCCCAAAAAAAGTAGGCGCAAAAGCAATAGATATTCCTTTGATAGGCAATCAGTTTGAGTTGGATGTAAAAGGAATTCTTAATGCCATTACAGATAAAACACGTTTAATTTGGCTGTGTAGTCCTAATAATCCTACGGGTACGCATATTCCTAAAGCACAAGTAGATGCTCTCCTTGAAGAAGTGCCCGAACATGTAGTTGTGATTTATGATGAGGTGTATTATCAATTTGCGACGGCAGATGATTATACAAGAGGTTTGCCTTATGTGTTTGCTGGAAAAAATGTTATTGCGATTAATAGTTTTTCAAAGGCGTATGGTTTAGCAGGATTACGAGTTGGTTATGCGTATAGTACAACTGAAATTGCTAAATATGTTAGTCGATTACGCCGCCCATTTTTGATCAATACCCTTTCATTAGAGGCAGCTATTGCTGCTTTGGACGATGATGCATTTATTCAAAAAACGGTTCAAGTGGTTAATGAAGGAAAGACTTATCTCTATCCAGAATTGGATAAAATAGGGATCAAATATTGGAAAAGTCAAGCTAATTTTATTCTACTTAATCCTCCAATGTCAGAGATAGAATTTAGAGATCGCATTTTACAAGAAGGCATTATGGTGCGTCCTGCAACGAGCTTTGGCGCACCCGGTTGTGTACGTGTGACAATAGGAACAGCAGCAGCCAATCGTGCTTTTATTGCTGGTTTAAAAGTGGTTTTAGGGAAATGATTGGAGCACTTATTATAGAACAAGATCCAGTAGTAGAAGAGAAATTTCAAACTTATTCTCCTCTTGTAAAAGAAAAACTTATCTATTTAAGACAACTTATTATCACCACTGCCACTGAGGACGAAAATATTACTCACCTAGAAGAAACGCTCAAATGGGGCGAACCAAGCTACTTAGTCAAAAAAGGCAGTACCATTCGTATGGATTGGAAAGCCAAAACGCCAGAACAATATGCCATCTATTTCAAATGTACCTCTAAATTAGTACCGACCTTTAAAGCTATTTATGGTGATCTTTTTCAGTATGAAAAAACGAGAGCAATACTGTTTCAATTAGAAGAAGACATTCCAGAGGAAGCCCTAAAAGATTGTATTTCGCTTGCTTTAAATTATCATCGCCTCAAACATTTGCCACTCTTGGGAAAGAAACATTAATGCTTCGGAAACAGAAATCAATCACTCGGAAGTTGAAACTGTTCTTTCGGAAAATGCCTCCCCTCTTTATAGATATAATTCCTAAATTGATAGAATAAAACTAGTTTTTACCCAATCCAATTTAATAAACACATTTCTTTATGCTGCCCAAAATTACATTAGCTATAGGTGTAATTAGTTTTACAATCTTTCTCCTCCAAATAAATAATCTTACTCAACCAAACGAAACACAGCATGATTGTTCTACAAAGTGTATGGTTGCTACATACTCAGAAATCATACAGCTCAAAAAACCAAATCTTTCTATTATTCAAGCCAGAATTATAGGGAACACTTTTGAAAATTATTTAGAGACAGAAGATGCTTCTGCCATCCTAAAAAATCCTGTAGATGAGGACGATAAGTACCTCATCACAGGAAATGATGCTACTCTTTTGTTAATGAATATTGTTTTCCAAAATTTAAACGTTCGTTCACCCTAAGGCACGCGGAGAAAATAAATTTACTTTCCTTGAAATAGCGAAAATTACCCGCCTGTCATGCGGACAGGTAAGTCATTGAAAATGAAGTTAATTGAGTTAATTCGAGGAATTAAGAATGTAAATTTATTCGTGCCCAACTACTAAGAATATCGTTTCCTACAATTTATTCCTAAATATTTCCTACCTACTAATAATTTATAGGACAGCATTTTATTTAAATCGCTTATCCAACAAATCCTAATTTATATTTCAAAGCAGTGATTCAAGATTAATCTTAAACACTTATCATTTATGAATTTATCCCAAATCAATTTCCTTAAACACTTTTACAAAAGTAGTATTTATGTACTCGTACTAATTGCCACTACTTTATCACATGCACAAATAGCCGATTTTCCCTTCAACACCAATTTGAACGATGTAGTAACTGGCTTTTCACCCACTGCTTTTGGAAATCCAACTCTTATAAATGATGGAGGAAATCAAGTCGTACAACTCGACGGAGACGATTACTTGAGTATGCCCGTTGCTTTACACCAAACTATTGATCCTAATCAAGATGTAGAACTACAAATTCGCTTTAAAGTCACGAATACTTATGCGGATTCACCTTTTTCAGGAACAGGAGAATTTGGGCAAGATGGAAAGCGTATTTTGATCTCGAATAAACCCAACTTCATTAGTGAAAAAGGCTTTGATATTTTTGTGATTGAAATGGATGATGAATACCGTTTAGCAATGTCTTTTGGTGATGAGCAAGGCGGTGAAGGTATTTTTATCTTTAATGACTTAATTCAAGAAAATGTTTGGACGGAGCTTAAAGTAATCATGCGATTAAACACAAATAGACCAAGTATTGTCTATAAATTAAATGGTTATTACCACCACTTCCCTTTTAATACGTATTATGTTGATCTTGCCAATTTTAAAACATCCTTAAATTCGCAAGAACTTTGGGTAGGAACAGATTTAGACAATGTACAAGGTTTTGAGGAATATGCCTATGCGGAAGTATCTATTGATTATATAAAGATTTATAATCCCATTTCTGTTGGAAACGCCGCTGCGGTAGCTACGGCACTTACCGCAATGACGAATCATATTAACGGTACAGCTATTTTGTCATCTAGTCAGCAGCAAACTCAACTCACTACTATTGTTGATAATTGGGATGATAATACTTATGCTGCGATTACAGCGGATATTTTGAGTTATCTATCCATTTATGAGCAAGAAGAAGGAACGGTTTATGAATTTTACGCTGAATATATTGATCCTAAAGAAGTGAGTGCGCCTCGTGCTTTACAGTTTATGTTGATGCAATATATGATTGATAATTTGTATACGAATTCAAATGTCAGTTCGATGGCTGGTATTAGTTTTTTAGATCATGAACTGATGCCCGGTATAGTGGAAACGACAGCCCCCAGAATTTCAGGAACAGCAACAATTGATGGAACCTATAATACAAGTCCAGGTTTCTATTTGAATAACCCAGAAGAGGTGATACGCCCAACAGGATACTACGCTGCCCCAGGCGAAATAGTTGATGTTAGCTTGCCTTCAGCTATCTTAAATCAAGGCGTCAAAATACATGTAGGGGCGCACTATATCGATATTCGAGAAGACCATAGAGGATTTCAGCGATTTCCAATGATGGCAACCAAATTTGAGGTCACCAATACCTCCATATCCGTTGCCAATCCATTTGGAGGTGCTATCTACTTGGTCTTTCCAGATGGTTCAAATTTTGGAAGTGTCAATGTTTCCTTCGCTAATGCGGTCAAATCACCTTATTACAGCACAAAAACTGGTTTTACGAATAGCCTTACACAATATCAAACGGATTTGAGTAATGGATACGTCAATTGGGTGGATATCGAATCTGATAATTTTATGTGTACCTTTCCTAAAGCACTCGCGGAGATTTCTCCAGATGCTGATGCCATTTTAACCCCTTTAAATGCCATGGTCGGACAGTTTAATGTCATTACAGGGCGTCCATCTACAAAAATACGTTCAGAATACATCATCTCTGAACCACAATCCTATACACAAGGGACTTATCCAGCTGCTTATCCAATGTCGATTCCTAATGGAGATTTGAATGAAGCAGATGTATTTGCACTTCCTGTTTCTGCAATAGATCCTCAAATTTATATGAGTACCTATGATGGTACAACGATGCTACACGAATTAGGACATTTACACAGCATCCCCACCATGTTTGAAGAAGGAGAAACCAATGTTGACATCATCAATGTAACCGCATTTAATATGGTATTTGGCGTACCTTTGGATACGGCTTTGTACTATTCTTCTGGCTTTCAATTTTTAGATGGCGATCAAGCTGCTTTAGATTGGATTTTAGATCCTCGATTTAGAAAAGGAGAACCTGCGGAGTATTTAGAAGTATCGTATCAACTGAGAGGGGTCGCAAAATATACAGATGTCGCTCGACTGTTTTCTTGGGATACTTTAGGTTTGATTCATCAACATTGGTATGATCTCTTTTTAAACGGACCAGAACCCGCTGATGGTATTGAATATGTTTCTCCAGATGAATATATCGAGGTAGCTTCCGATCAATTAGGTTTTAATTTTGCGCCACTTTGGCATCTTTGGGGAAGTATTCCTTCGCCATCCTTAATTAATCAATTGGATAATTACGATAAAGAAAATCGCATCAAGGAACGTATTTTACATTACCGATCACTCGTACCGAATAATGCTGCTGAATTTCAAGCCATTCATTCGATCATTACCCCAAATATAGAAGAACATCATCGAGTTCGTTATGATGATATGCTCCTCACTTATGATAACACTACTGCGGATTCCATCTTCTTTCAACTAGATGAAATTTTGTGTACTTATTTTGATACCAATTGTGAGTTAACGGATGTAGACGTGCTTTTGGAACAAGAAGCCATTACACTTTTACCCAATCCTACAGATGGAATTTTTGAAATTACGGGATTGATGAGTGGTTATACCATTAAAATAATTGATACGAATGGCATGGTCATTAGAACGATTAATTGCTCTGGAAATTCTCATTTTATAGATATTTCAGAATTACCTGTGGGGCTTCACTTTGTTGAAATCACGAACAATCAAAATGCACAAGTTTGTTTGAAGAAGATTATTAAGCAGTGATCTCTATTTTAGATATGGCATTAAGATTGCGAGCTTAACATTGTAAGTTAGTTGTTAAAAATCAATATTCCGATTATGAAAAAAATACTTTTGTTTTTTGTTTTTATTATAGCAACTATTATTTCTCACGCTCAATGTTCGACTGTGGGCGCACAAATTGCAAATTCAGATACAACTTCTATCAAATTGTATAATGCAGGTTTTTTCAATATTCCATCTGGCTTTGCGAATGTATGTGAATGGGAAGTCACTACTTTTTCAGGTGAATTAGTCCATGAGGATGTTACTTCGGGTGATTCATCCGATGAGCAATCGAGTACCTCTTTTGATCATGCTATTCCTATAACGGACTCTATGAAAGTGAGCATTATTATCACCAATGAAATGGAAGGCTTTATTTGTTCGATAGCGGATACTATATTTTGGGAAGAAACAGAAGTATTGCCTGGTTCGTTTATTGGAAATTGGAGTATCTTGAGTAGTAATGGTGGTGTAGAAAGTGCGATTACTTCGATAGCAGATTTAGCTTTAGATCATCAAAAGATGGAGATTATCCCTTCTTTAGTGGATACCCATTTTGAAATTAAAACTGAATATACGGATTATTCCTTCGTAATTTTTGATGCGGTGGGGCGAATAATGGCGAATTATAATCATCCTCAACAACACGTCGATATTGCTCATTTTACCAAAGGCATTTACTTTATTCGTTTTTGGGATGAAAATGAAAATGAAAATGGAAATGGCATTATTACAAAAAAGATTGTGAAAAGATAATTTTGATATTTATTTTTTTACGATGCTCCCTTGAAGAAATGCGCTACAAGGGAGCATCGTAATTTTTTTACTCCACCTTCACTTTCTTCACCCCATTTCTTCCATAAAAAACAGGAAAATACATTTGCTCTACTTTTACGGGTAAAAGGGTGTAATCTCCAGCAAAACGAACTTCTAAATCTATCTTGAATTGATAGTCCCCTTTGGGGAGTTTTCGGCAAAAAATAGCGGTTTTATTTTTGAAATATTCTCGATGCACTTCTACACCACGACGATAATTGGGTTTACTGTAATACGAACAAGCTGCTGGAATCGGAATTTCAAGCATGGCGTATTCGGTATCTTTAGCTACGGTTACTTCCACAACTAATTGCACGCGTTCACCTTGGGTTAATTCACTAACTTTTTCTCCATTTTGAAGCAATTGCGTTTGAATATCAAAAAGATCTCGTTTGGGAGAAGGACTAGGATTTAGAAATTGTTGATAAGCTGTTAAAAACAAGATGCCTGTTCCTGTTTTTTGAATGCGAATCGATTTTTGTCCATTTAGTGTTTTTTTGAAAGGAAAATCTGTAATTGTTTCTGCGTCATTTCCTAAAATGGTTAATTCATTTGCTTTTAACCCATTAGAGGGCGTTTGTAGCAAGTAATCGGGGAGCAGCGTGGCAATTATTTTGGCAGTTTCATAGGTGTTTCGCCCAAATCGACGCCCATAGGTTTGACTTAATTCTGAACGTCGCATCAAAAAGAATTGACGAATAGAACGTGTACGTGCTTCATTGCCAGTATTTTGATAAATTTGATACGCCAAAAGACTCAATTTTACATCTTCACTGATGATATTCCAAGATTTCTTTCCCCAATATGAACCACCAAATAAATTGCTTCTACGATAGGCTTCCAAACTATCCAATTGATAAGGTAAGTTCTGTTCTTGCTTAATTTTGATAATGGTATATTGTTCTTCTAAACCCCATTTCATGCTATCCAATTTAGTGAAATAGTCAGCATAATTTGTTTGTTGATTAATGGAAGAAAGGAGTTCCAAAATATCAATTTGTTGACTTGGGGTAGAAGTTGGTAAAAAATTGGTGATATAACGCAATCCTTTATCGAGTGCCTTGGTCGAATAGCCTGCAGTTTTTGCCTGTGCTAATGCTTTTAAGACATGAATTGTTATCCAATTACTAGATTGATTGCCCGTCCACCAACCCCATGAGCCATCTTTATTTTGGTTCTTTTTGAGGCGAACGATCATTTTGATGATTTTATCTTCGTGTTCGAAGGGCTGATTCAATTGTTCACGTACTTGTTTTTCTAATAATAAAGCGATCAATCGACTAGCGGTTTGTTCATTGCATCCGTAAGGATATTTTACCAGATAATCTAAATCTTCCAGCATCAATTCTAACACATCACTTTGGGTATATAAGGTAATAGGTGCTTTTTTAGGATCAAATTGTAAGGTCAAAGAAGTATCACCTTCTAGGAGATGAAACGCTCCATTCGTTTCTTCAATGCCATTTGGAAAGACAGGAATTTGACGTTTTTCGCCATCGCCATAATCACCAGTTTGTAATTTATAGGTAAGCGAAATACTATCTACATCTATTGGAGCAATAATTTTTGTGCTTTCAATTAAAGCTTCTTTGATGTTTTCTTGATTACTTTGTAATACTTGATTTTCTTGTAAAAATTGAGTTTCCACAGGATAAGTATCTTGGGTATAATTCACACTTTTTCCAATAATATTAGATTGATCGCCTGCTACTAGAAAACGAGGAATTGCTAATTGTGCCACTAGCGGTTTAAACGATTGTGTATTGGAATAACCCACGCCAGCTCTAGTTTTTCGATCCATACCAATGACAAAGGTGCGCCAAGAGGTGAGTTTATCAGGAAAGACGGTTTGAAAACTTGCTTTTCCATTTTTATCGGTAATTAAATTGGGTTGCCAATAAGCATAATCTTTAAAATCAGAACGCAATTGTATACCACCTTCGAGTGGGGGAGGAGCATCAAAATCTAGAGCACTTACACGAACGGGAGAAGAGGTACTCCTTTGAATTCCATAGCCTACGACGACCACTTCATCTAGCAAAACGTCACTTTCATTTAAGCTAAAATCAAATTCATTGCTCAAAGCATTTGTTTCGACTTTATAACTTTTATATCCTACATAACTAATTTCCAACTCAAAAGGTCCATCGGGTACTTTGAGTGTATAAAAGCCATCAATATCTGTAATTGTACCGCCAATTAATTTATCATTGACTTTTAGTAAAACACTGCAGCCAATCAAGACTTCACCTGAAGCATCTTTGATTGTTCCTGAAATTTCTTCTGTCAAATCAACAGCACTAATATTACTTCCATCTACATAATACTGCGTATCGACGGAGCGCGACCCACGGATACGTATATCACTTCTGTCATCTATATTGATGCCTGCAACTTTTCCTTTTAAAGCCACTATTTCTCGACTTTCTATGGTCAAAGGAGCAGAAATACTCATTTTGCTATTATCTTGTTTTAGATAGGAGATGCGATACCCAATAACTTCTACTTGATTGAGGTAAAATGCTTTTTGATGATACACTAAATCAAGGCGTACCAAGCTACTATCCGTTACAAAAATGGGAAACTCAAAACTACTTTTATTAGCGGTATGAACTACATTTAATTGATAAATTCCTGGATAACAACTTAGTTGATAATAGCCACTACTATCCGTCCTTGTTTGCGTGACTAAAAGATCATCTTTTAATAGTTGTAATTCAAATATTTGAGCAATACTATCAGGATGGGGCGTTTTGATTTGTCCAATAATACCTTGTTGTTTTTTATTGAAAAAATGAGCCGTATAGTCGTCCATTTGCCGTTGAGGCGGAGCTTCTTCAATTGTTATAAAACGCAATAATTGTTCTTGTAAACTATCTTTTTGATACACTACATCCGATAAATCTTCATACAATAAATGGTTCGCTTTTATACGAAATGAATGTTTGCTATAATAGTCATTTTTGGTAAATAAGTAGAGGTGATAATTAGCTGTTGCTAAGTTGGAAAGTTTATGAATATTAGGTTTAAGAATGCGCAGGACATCATCATCTTCATTTGTTATTATAATAGCGATTAATTGGCTGTCTTGCTTGATTTTATATTGATAATCGCCACTATTTTCTTTTTGCTCAAAATTAGATGTACCAAATTGGAATTCTTTATATTGAGGGGTTTGTGTTTTGATGTCTTGGGTCGTAAAGACAACTTGCCCAAGGGAGTTGACCGCTCTTATTTTGGGAAGGGTGAATTTTTCCTGAAGATCAAATAGTTTATTTTTAATGAGCTGTTCGCGAGTAGGAAAAATATCAAATACATAATGTGGTGTATTTACAAAATCGCGGATAAATTTATTTTCTACCACAAAACCCGTCGGCTGGCTTGTCGTTAAAGGCCCCAAAATTAGATTTTTCTTATAACCTAAGTGTTTAGGGATGATAAAAACAGGTTCATTTTCTTGCCAGATGTATTTTTTTGCACCATAAAAGGAAATGTTATTATACTGAAAAAGCGAACGATTTAGTAATTTCTTTTCTTGTAGACTAAGGGTTTGTTGAATATTATAAACTGCACTTTTTTCCTTAAAATCAGATTGCCAAAGTGTGTTTAAATTGACGATCATTTCCAGTTTATACCCTTTTTTAAGAACGACTTCTCGGAATTTATATTCCTGATCTCTAGTACGTAATGTAATGGTGTTTTTACCTTCAAAACCTAAAAAACTATAAGGACGCGGAATCGTAGTTCCTGCATAATAAACCAATTTTTGATTGATGTAAATGAGATGAATGGGTACTTCTTTCCCGTTTTCGATAAGATAAGGCGCCACTTGTGCTAGTTCAGAAAATTTAGCATTACTCAGCGAGTCATATTGTAAAATAATTCCGTTGGGATTGTCAAAACGAGCTTTGTAGAATAAATGATCTTCTAAATTAAAATCACTATAAAATTTTTCAGTCAGCGGTGGCTTTTTCAAGTTTAAACTTGCAGCTTCAAGTTCAAAATTAGTAAACTGAAAAGGCTTTCGTTTTCGCTTATAACTGATTTTAGGCGTACTAAAATTATTAATTTTTTTAAACTGTGCATTAATTGCTCCTGCGGTGAGATTCACTCCTTGTACGCTATTTCCTTTGTAGTCGAGTACTTCAATTTCAGTATTCACTAAATCTCCCGGACGCACTTTCGATGCTTGATTGACCTTTATACTCAATTGTTGTTTATACGGTTGTAAACTACTTTCTTCATCATGAGTAGTACCACCCCAAACATAACTATATTGGATAAAATAAGCTCCTTGGTGTTTAGATTTTGAAAAAATCGTTTCACTAGTGCTGCTACTATCACGAAGAACGACCTGATTTTTGGTTTGTATGGTGTAATGTACAGGTATTTGATGAGGATTATTGAGTTGAAATTGAGCGACGCCCTCCTTCCAACTGCCATTAATACTAATATTCGGACTAATACCACTCATATAGTTGCTCGAAAGGGATATACTTTCATTTACCTGCCCTAGCTTCACCTCATACTCCATGACATACGGATTAATTCTTTTTTTTAGTGGAAACTGAACCGTTTCTGTGGTGGAGAGTTGTAGGGCATCTTTCAAGGAGGTTGTTAAAACGCCAGTGGTATCTATCACTTTTCGATTTTTATAATACGTCGCATATAAATATCCATTTTGAATATCCGTCTCGATGCGTTCAAGATTTTTATTGATCCTAAATGAGTTGATTTTTTTGCTGCGTTCTCCATTCGCATTTACAAAGCTTGCTTGTGCTAGAATCTTCATATTGGCATTCGGGAGAATACTATCAGGAACAATAATTTGCGTTTTTCCACGTGCGCGAAGCGATCCCTTCCATTGCCAAAGGGTATCAGGAATATAACTAGGATTATCAAAATGTTGTTGAACATTGCTACTAGTCAAGATTAATTCAATTTGTCCATCAGGAATGGTATTATCATTTGCATCTTTACCTTCCGCAAATAAAATGATGCGCTCTCCATTTTGATAACTATCTTCAGGAATTTCTAGTTGCCAAGTGACTTCGTCGAGTTGGTAATCTTCATAACGAAACTGTTGTGAGAAATCACTTCTACAGTAGCGTTTCTTTTTATCATAAAAAGTAAGTAGGTAGCTTTGATCTAATTGAAGGCTATCACTTAGGACAAATTCGTGGGTGTAATTTCCATTTTTATCAGGCGAAATAGGGAGATCAAAATAGGGTTTAGAACCTCTACTTTTAGTAAGTTTAAGATGAAGGTCTTTTTTTAAAGGTTTTCCACGATGATTGGTGATGTAGGCTTTGATTTTGACGGTATCATTGGGTTGATATTTGGGTTGTTGGATGGCGGTATAGCCTTTGTAGTCAAATTTTTCATTCCATTTATCGCCAATTCGATGAAAAAGAGGCGGCGTGAAATTTTGATATTTAATAGCTCCTCTTACGTAATTATAAATGCCTTTGCCCCAGCGAATTGGAGTAGTGAGGATTCGTCCTAATCTACCTCGGCTAAAATAGCGATAGCGTTCTCGAAATAAATTCCAACGCCCATTTTTCTTTTTGAGTTGATAAAATAATGTCTCATTGGCAGCATTAATCTCTACAAAAGCTTCTTTTTTCCATTTTGATTTAAAATAGCCTCCTTTTTTAGCATTAAAAGGAATATTTTTTTGAGCAATAGTGATTTTTGCATCCTTAATTTGTTGACCAAGACTATCATAAACTTGGATTAGTAAATCGCGTTTGTTGGGTAAAATAACAGCAGAAATGGTATTGACAGATTCAAAACTTACATTAATATCTTCCCCTTGAGCTCGCGCCACTAAATAATGCCCTTTAGGATAAGATTGGGGCAAAAGTGGCGATGCTCGAAAATGAAACGAATCCACTAAGGTGTGAAAATAAGCTTCCTCCAAGCCATTTTGATCTTGAAATAAAGCCCTTGCTTCATTACTGCTTAGTTTGAAAATATAAGAAGTTGTATCATACGATGAGTATTGCGCATGAAGGAAGGTTAATACAGCAAGTTGTAGATAGAGTAGGAGTAGAGTTGTTCTCATGGTAGAAGATGTTTCTCAAAGGATGTTCATCTTCCTAAAATTACATAAATTCCTCAGGATTAATTTTAAGGAATTATTATTTGTCAGTTTTCTAATGGTTAAGTTTTTGACTATCCCTTCTCCTTTTTCCAGGTCAAGGTAATTTTAAATTCTGCTCCTGTGGTGGCTTTACAAATGGTAAACAAGCCCGCCTCGCCAGCCGCTTTTATGGAAAATTCTACTTTGGCTTCATCTGGACTCACCTCGTTGATGACTTTTTTCAATCCTTTGGTGGCTGTTTTGACGGTGCCAAGTGCTTTTTCAAAGCTTGTTTCAACGCGTTGCAGGGTGGCGTCTGTATTGCCTCTTCCTCCACGTACGCGATCGCTCGTTTCTTGAACTTGAATACGGATGATTTCGCCATCCTCGTTGAGGTATTCATAAATGGTATTGGGCATAGTGGTATTATTTTGAATGTACTCCTTTTACTAATATAGGGACATCTGCATCTGGTAATCGTCCTGTTTTGATTTTAATAATGCCTAATTTAAAAGCTTCTTCAACAGTTTTTCCTGAAACAATACCCATATAAAAGCCTTTGGCAAAAGCAATAGCAGCTCCGTCATCAATCACATCTTGTGTTCCAATAACATAAGGGACATGTTGAGCGAGTGCTTTAGCGATGGGTAAACTATTACAGGCATTTAGTAGTACACATTTAGTATTTCTAGATAATTGAATTAAGCTTTCAAATACATCCGCTTCTAAGTGGTCTTGTTCTAAGACGATTCCTTCTACTTCTCCATGTCCTCCATAGTGTAAAATATGAGGATTTTCGTGCATTAAAAAATTGGTAAATTGTTCTACATCAACTCCATGTTCTTCTACTAATTTTATTTTACGTTCACGATCAAAATAACGAATCAAATCTTTAAATCGACTTTCTAAAGCCGTGTTGAGTTGTCCTGTATTACTTGGTGTGGCGGACATGAAAAGTATCTTTATGTGATCCTCCATTTCTGCAAACGAACTAAATGATGGTTGGGTAGAAAGCATGGGTACTTCTATGATATTCGATGCTTCTCGTGGATAGGATTTTTTTCTACGAACTATGCCACGTTTTCTTCCGTCGGAAATTGGAGCAGTACTTCTTTTACTGTCTCTATTATTTTGAGAAGAAGTATTGGATGCAGCATTATACCCAATGTCTTCAGCAATTTGATTGCCTAATTCCAATAATGAATTTACTATTCTATTATTATTGATTTCTGCTTCTTGACTAGTCAAAATGCCCATTCGCTTGTCTTGTTGAAGTTTATTGAATCTACTTCTTAACAAAATGAGCTGATTTTGATAGTCATTGGGTGCTAGCCGTTCTAGTTCATTGAAGGCTTTTTCTAACTGACTTCTCTTTATGTTATTATAGAAATCTTCCATTTTTTTGGTGTCTCCTTATTCTTTTGCCACAAAATAGGACTTTTGTTAGGAAAAATTCAATTCCACTTTTATTAAAAAAAATGAAATTTGATTTCATACAAAAAAAGGCTAATTACTGAACGGTAAATTTTTGTAATATGTTAAACAAATAAAAAAAGGACTT
>JAHDES010000001.1 GCA_020628645.1 Saprospiraceae bacterium | reverse complement strand
TTTAAACCTATTTTTTAAATTTCAAAATTTTTGACCTGCGAAAGGTCAGTTAATAGTTAGTTATCAAAGTACCAGAAAAGTGAAGAAATATATCCTTTCATATCTCAAGAATACTAGCAATATCCATATTTTATCTTTTCTGGTATAGGAATAAGTAAAATATGGATATTTCATTGAACCAGAAGAAAAAGCTATTATCTAAAGTATCCAAATATTATTATTCTCTACTGGTGTAGTGATAAAATATGGATATTACTCTTTCAAAATCTATTAAATACATCATCCAATGGACATAGCAGAAATAAAATTATCCTATTCTACTTCAAAAAGTAAAAAGCCTAATATTACAGATAGTAAGGCAGCTTATAAATATTTTAAAGCAGCTTGGAATATGGACATTATAGAACTTCAAGAGGAATTTAGAATCCTTCTTCTAAATAGAGCAAGACAATTACTTGGAATCTATCTGGTCTCCACAGGTGGAACTGCTGGAACAGTAGTAGATGCTAAATTGATATTTGCTGTTGCTTTAAAGAGTGGAGCATCTAGTATTATTTTAGCACATAACCACCCATCAGGAAATCTTAGAGCTAGTCAGATGGATATTTCAATAACAAAGAAACTAAGATCAGGAGCATTATTCTTAGACCTTGAAATCACAGACCACATTATACTAGGAAAAGATAGTTATACAAGTATGGCAGATGACGGTATTATTTAATGTTTTTTCTTCTTCTGGTATATTGATAGATAGGTATAATAGCCTTTTTTATCAAAGTATAGGTTTAAAGATAAAATCTTAAAGGTTAAAGTTTTAACTGAATCTACACATCAAAATCCATTAACTCTTTCAAAGAAATATTAAGGTTATCAGCTATTTTCTTTAAAGTATATATAGTGGGGTTAGTATTACCAGCTTCTAATCTACTCAAATTAGATTTCTCAAAATCACATAGAGAAGCTAGAGCCTGTTGAGGGATATTTTGTTTTTCCCTCAAGGCTTTAATATGCTTGCCAATAGCCTTTTGAAGTAATTCCTTATCTGAAAGTTTTTTAGACATTTATTGTACACGTTATTGCACAAAATTGTCATAAATGATAAATTTGTGGTTATCTTATATGATAAATAGTTAAAATATGTCTTGAAATGATACACTACATACTCAAGGAATCCCTTAGAATTAATAACAAAGAAGATTTTTTAACAATATCTAAATAAACTAAAATGCTAGAATTTACAACATCAGGAAAAATAGTATGGGGAGGATTATTCTTTATTGCAATAATTTCTCTTAACTATTGGTTAATGCCTGCCTTATTTTTACTAATCATCTTAATAGTAATTGCCAGTATTAAGGCTTTAATTAAGAAACCTGGGAAGATATATGGCTTTACACTAGGAGCTTTAGCTTTGATGTGTGCCTATCTTTCAAATGGAGAATCTCATACTGTTAGTGGGGCATTAATGGTAATAGGCGTTCTCATTTTTATAATCACTTTAGTAATTGAATAGTACTGTTTAAAAATGCTAGTCTAGTATTAAATAGCATTTTACGAAGTATTATAACAGATGTGAATCTTCCTTAATTGGCAGATGAGAAATCATCATTATTAATACTTTACAAAATAATTTCTCTAACTATTTCCCCTAAATTATTAACTCATTTTTTCTAAAAAGAAATTTTCAATTAAAACCCTGTAACATGAGATACTTATTATTATTAACACTATTTGCAACTCTTATAAGTTGTTCAAAAGACGAATTTTCTAATATTGAGGGTTCATTTTTAACAATAAATGAAGATACCAGAGAACTGATAAATGATGGAACTGATCCTGACTTACGTATTGATAGATACGCTGAAATAACTGATGGAAACTGGTATGGTTTATCAGGAGATGTAACTAGGATTGGAACTGAAATATATGACCCTAATAATGCCTTGATTGCTAATTTTGGAAACTATAATATCGAAGGAGACTATTTAGCTGTAGAATTTATAGTTCCAAATGACTTTTCAGAAGGAGACTATGTTACACTTAATGAAAGTAAATTGCCTTCTGGTTCTGAATGCTTAGGAGATTTTTGGATTCAACAAGAAGTAAGAGCAACCTCAAATGGAAATCAAGAAATCACTATTAAAGATAAAGGAAATATGTACGAACTAACTTTCTCAGATATTACTTTTGATAATGGTGCAGTTATTAGTGGAAGAGTTTTAATCAATAAATAAAAAATGACGAGATATGAAAAACATATTACTATTTTCAATTTTTATTGTACTATTCAGTTGTACTTTAGAAGAAGAAATGCAAGTGGAAGAAGAAATATCAACAATTACCCAAAGTATTTCTATTACAGGAAATTCTGTATTAGACTTCTGTGATAATCCTTCTGGTAATTATGATTTTACTATTGAAGTAAAAACAGAAGATGGGTTACAAGATATAAAGGACTTTACAGGTACAAGTTCAGAAGATGCTAATCTTGAAACTACAGTTACAGGAAATAGCTTAGAAGTTTTGATACAACTTAACAATTTTGATTTAGCAGATGCTAGTAATGGTAGAGGATCAGGATATGATGATATTGTATTCAATTATCTTGGACACAACAATGATATTCTTTTTCAAGAAAATTTAGGATCATTATTTATATGTACAGACAGTTTTTATGAATTAATCTACACCTTTAATTTTGAAGATAATACTTCAAATATTGAAGTCAAGATACATGGTTTTTAATGGTGTTTTGTAAAAGAAAAATAGATCAATGGAAAAGCTGTCTTGTTATAAGATGGCTTTTTTCATTTATAACAACTTCTAGTTCTAGTACAACTACTCAGGAGTTTCTAAATGAACTAGGATTTACACTTGGAGAACAATTTGAAAAGCATGAATTTGATGTAGAATTTATTGACCTTCTGGTCTTGGATGGAATAGAATATAGTGCTTATAAATACTTAAAAGCAAAAGACAGAAGACCTTTTAATTTAAAGGTGGAAGAAATTACATTGTATTACAACTGTGATATTTTAATGGCTCTAAATATAGTTATTATACATTTTACAGATAAAGACAGAAGATCACTAGAAGAAATTTATTTTAAAATCAAGGAGAGAATTATAGAGAAAGATCAGCAAGCAATTAACATGGAACTAAAGCATAAAAGTAACACTAGAACATGTTTATTTTTCAGTTCTGATGGTTCAATGATAAATATCTGAATACTTTAGGGTTAGAAAAGGGAATACATTTTTTATGACAAAATAGCAACCCAATATAAATGTTTGATTATCAATTGATTTGTTAATCAGAGGGTCCAAGGTTCAAGTCCTTGAGGGAGCGCTAACAAAAAGCTTGATACTCAACTGAGTGTCAGGCTTTTGTGGTTTTTATGATACTCCTACTTACCATTTCTTCGAATCGGGTTATCTAATAAAATTTGTGACTTCGCACTAATGTTCGTTTTTATTTTCCAATCTAATAACGAAATTTACCCACTCTCCGTACGTTTGTGAAGCTAGTCTTTGTGCTTTTTTTATATTGAGGGCAAACAGAATATCCCATTCACAAAACATCAATTTATTGATATACTATTTTTGACAAAGAAAACAGTTAAGAATTTTTACTAAAAAATGATTAACTTAAGACCTTGTTTAAAATTTATTTTATTTTGAAAATCAAGAATTTGAGCCTGCCCGCCTCAGTAAAAAATAAACGGCAGGCGGGGTTCTAACTAAGAATAATTTTATGCGTTTAGCGAGCTAAATAAGTAAGCTTTTTCGACGGGAGGCTCTTAAAATATTGGTTTTCAGTTCATAGAAAATTAAACAAGGTCTAAGCTAACCAAATTAGACTTCTAAAACATATGACAAACGAAAAACAATATTTTAGCAAAGGATATAAAAGGTATGTCCTTTTTATTTTAACTGGGGTATATGCCTTTAATTTCATAGATCGACAAATACTTGTCATTCTTCAAGAACCTATAAAAGCTGATCTAGGATTGAGTGATACTCAGCTGGGATTATTAACTGGTTTTGCTTTCGCAATATTGTATGTTACTTTGGGCTTACCCATAGCTCGATATGCAGACAATCACAATCGTAAAAATATCGTTTCCATTTCTTTAATTGTTTGGAGTGCAATGACAGCAGTTTCTGGATTAGCGCAAAACTTCTTACAAATTTTATTAGCACGAATTGGTGTGGGGATTGGAGAAGCTGGAGGAAGCCCGCCATCCCATTCCATCATCTCAGATTATTTTGAACCTGAAAAAAGAGCAACTGCATTATCCATTTATTCTACAGGTGTTTATATCGGTATATTTTTGGGTTTTTTGATTGGTGGTGTTATTGCTCAAAACTATGGATGGCGAATGGCTTTATTTGCCCTAGGTATTCCAGGTATTTTGTATGCTGTTTTAGTGTATTTCACTGTTAAAGAGCCTATCAAAGGTAGAATGGATCAGGACAAAAATGCAGGACAGACCTACACTTTAAAGGAAACTGTAAACGCATTAACCAAAAAGAAAACCTTTGTTTTTTTAGCATTAGCTACTGGTTTCCAAGCATTTGGTAATTACGGTATTGGTAATTGGTTGCCCCCATTTTTAGAACGTTCTCATGGTATGAATATTCAAACAGTAGGAATAACATTAGGATTTATTGCTGCTATTGGAGGAGGAATTGGGACTTTTAGCGGAGGGTGGTTGACTGATAAATTTCAGCATCGGGGGATTAAGTGGTACTGCTGGTTGCCAGCTTGTGCTGCCTTGATTAATATTCTTCCTTCAGCTTTTGTGTTTTTTGGGGAGCCTACGACAGCTATTTTAGGAGTAGCGGTGTTGAGTTATTTTTTATCAGCTTTATATTTAGGCCCTTCTATTGCAGTGACTCATAGTCTTGTACCTGCTAAAATGAGAGCATTTGCATCTGCTGTGTTATTTTTCGTCTTAAATATCATTGGCTTAGGTTTGGGACCGTTGACCATTGGATTTTTGAGTGATTTACTCACGCCTACTTATGGTCAAGATGCATTGCGGTATGCGTTTAGTGTAACCTTTGTGAGTGGTATAATTGCTGCTATTTTATTCTATTTGGCAGGAAAATATTATGCTCTTCCAGAGC
Organism: Saprospiraceae bacterium; assembly: GCA_020628645.1. Classification (GTDB taxonomy): domain Bacteria; phylum Bacteroidota; class Bacteroidia; order Chitinophagales; family Saprospiraceae; genus JAHDES01. The sequence continues at coordinate 289,739 of JAHDES010000001.1, read as the reverse complement.
ATAAAGATGAAGCCATTCATTAGAGTAATAATCTATAAGTGTTCCTCCAACAAAGCTACAATTGCCTCTCTGTCTCCTAGAGTTGTTGCTAATTCAATCAAGCTATTTCCTTGAGAAGTTGTGAATTCATCTTCTACACGTTCGCCTAATAAGCCATTGACCCAATCGGCACGATTGAATTCCACAGCCCATTCTAAAGGACGTTTTCCATCTGTCAATTGATTCAAATCTACTTTGTGGCGACTTAATACAGGTAATACACCAATGGACGCTTTCTCTATAGCTTTACGAATGGGAGATAAGCCTTCTTTGCCACCAAAATGAGGATCAGCACCTGTTTCTAAAAGCATATTGAACAAGCGAGGATCTTTGTAGGCTAAAAATAATGGACTCCAAAGCGCGGTAGCATCATTAAGATAAATAGCTGTATCGTCCATTTGTTCTAGCATAAATTGAACTAAATGATACGATTGCATGCGTACTGCTTTAGTAAAAGGCGAATATTGACCATTGACTAATAAATTTGGAGAAGCTCCCTCTTCCATCAAATATTTAGCAAGCTTTCCATTTTCCATTTCAACAGCTAACATGAGTGGCGTTGTTCGATAAAAAACATCAACTTGATTAAAATCTGAGACCTGATCCATAAAATACTTGACCCCTTCATTATCTTTTTTGATAATATATTTGATTAATCCTCGTAAAGGATCATCTGCATCTGCGGCATATTGTTGAGCTATTACAGCAGCAGCTTTTTCTTGCTCTGCTTGTTGTCGTTCTTCTTCCGCTACTTTTGCTTTTTCCAATTTAGCAGTACGTTCTTCACGTACCTTTCTCGCTTTTTCGCGGATGCGTTCGTGGGTAGCGGCATCTTGTGCTTTTTTGTGGCGATCTTTGGCAGTTTTATAATTGGTCAATAAGGTTATAATTTCCGTATAGCGATTTTGTTGTGCTTCATTGAGTGGTGTATTTCCATCTGAATTAGGAAAATTGATATCTGCTCCTTCTTCTAATAAAAGCGAAATAATTGTTTCATTTTCCCAATAGACGGCTTTGAAAAGTGGGCTTTGCCCGTCCTCACCCAATATATTTGGATTGGCGCGTTTACGTAGAAGTAAGCCCACTGCTAAATGGTTGTTATTTTCTGCTGCAATAGGTAAGGCATAGCGTCCCATTCCGTCTTCCTCATTGGGGTTGACCCAAGCATTGAGGGCGAGTGCTACTTGAGTCGCATCATTTTTCCGAACTGCTTTAATGAGATCGGAAATGTCCATTTTAAATTTATCAGAAAAAGAACTTTTGTGCGTGCGAAATAATTCGTCTACTTCTTTGTAAATGCTAATTAAATCCATGTTAAAATTGAAAATAAGTCTTTAGGTCTATAAAATAGGGATATATTGGACACAAAAATAAGATTTGATTGAATACTTTCACAGAACAGAGCATTCAATTGTGATTATTCAAGTTGGAATCCTTATACTTGTATTTAGAAACCTGTTTTTCTGCATAGAATGACCAATACGTCTGCTACATCATTAGTCGCCCGTTTAAAAGATAATGATAGACTTGCTATGAAGGAAGTCTTTCAAACCTATTATGGATCAGTTTGTGGTACGATTCATCGTGTACTTAAAGATGAAGCGAGCAGTAAAGATGTAGCACAAAAAGTATTTATCAAATTTTGGGAAAAACGGGAACAACTAAATATAAGCTCTTCGCTCAAAGCTTACCTTCACCGAATGGCTTTTAACGAAGCTATTTCTTTTATTCGTGCGAATAAAAAACATCAGCACGATGAAATTCAAAGTTTTCATTCGGGAGTAAGTGATAGTTCTGATCAGCTCCTTTTAAATCAAGAATTAGCGATACAAATTCAAGATGCTATCTCTACGCTTCCTCCCCGTTGCCAGACAATTTTTCAGTTAAGTCGCTATGAAGAATTAACATATCGAGAAATTAGTGAACGCTTAGAAATTTCTATTAAAACAGTCGAAAACCAAATGGGAAAAGCTCTTAAAATCTTACGAGAACAACTTGCTCCTTATTTAAAACAAACGTAGCATTTCCTTTTTTTATACCTTTGCAATCTATAATGAATTAAAAAATTACTGCAAACCACTCTATCGCGGTTTTATTCTGTTTCTAAATGGAATAAAAATGAGGAAAGTCCGGACAGCGTAGAGCATCACACCATCTAACGGATGGGCTTCTATGTTGATTTCGATTAGCATGGAATACAGCAAGTGTCGCAGAAAATAACCGCCTCGACACAGTCGAGGTAAGGGTGAAAACGTGTGGTAAGAGCGCACGCTCGTTTTGGGTAACCCGAACGGGGGATAAACCTTGTGAGTTGAAATGCCATGTACATCGGTGTCTTTTCAGTACAATTTTTGTATTGAAAAGAAAAGGTTGCTCGCCTGAGCCGAGGGGTAGGCAGATAGATTCCGTACCGTGAGGTCGGAACTAGATAAATGATAGAGCGTCCTAGTTTATTTTGGGATGACAGAATCCGGCTTATCGGTTTGCAGTATTTTTTTAATTTGATACTACTCAAAAATGCGTATACTTTTCTTTTTTTTTCTTCTCCTTTCGGCGATAAAGACTAATGCTCAATCTGGTTGTACAGACAATCAAGCAGAGAATTATGATCCAATAGCTATAGAAAATGATGGTTCTTGTGTTTATGCTTTGACCAATCATTTATTAGTGCCTCTTGCAGAATTGCCGACTACTTTAGCCGAAAATTCAGGTTTAGCTTGGAATGGAAATGAATTATGGACACACAATGATGGTGGTAACGAAAATAAATTGTATCAAATTGATACTCTTACGGGAGCAATTCTTCGAGAGGTAGTCATTGCAAGTTCGACTAATGTTGATTGGGAGGATTTGGCCGCGAGTGATACCCATATTTATATTGGCGATTTTGGGAATAATGATGGTAATAGAATGGATTTGACGATCTATCAAATTGCAAAATCTGATTTGTCAAATTCGATTGCAATAGCAGAAATCATTACCTTTTCTTATGAAGATCAAACGGATTTTTCTATAAATAATAATGGGCATAATTTCGATTGTGAAGCCTTTTTTTATCAAAATGATAGTTTACATCTTTTTACCAAAAATTGGGAAAATCGTCATACCAAACATTATGTCATTCCTGCCCAAATAGGTAATCATATTGCTAAAAACCGTGGAGAATTTTTTGTGGAAGGACTTATTACAGGAGCAGATTCAGATGGAGAAGGTACTATAGGCTTGTGTGGTTATGATACGAATGGTGCTACCTTTATGTGGTTATTATTTGATTACAAAGAGAATAATTTTTTTAGTGGAAATAAACGCCGTTTGGAAACAGGAACTGCATTATCCAATAGTCAAACAGAAGCGATTCTTTTTAGCGAAAAAGGGCGAGGATATGTAAGTGCGGAGGGCTTTCAAGTATTACCTGCTCGCTTATTAGAGTTTGATATTTTTCAGTATTTAATTCCTTTGACAGGAGTAAGGGAGATAGGAAAAACCTTTGATGTAAATGTCTATCCAAATCCATTTGACCAAGAATTTTCTATACGAATGGGAGAAATTGAAGCTGGAAATTATCAACTTCGATTATTTAATTTATTGGGACAAATCATTTGGGAAAAGGAACAGCATTTGGATTCTAATTCAAGTTTTACCATTAGACCTATCTTACCAAAAGGAATGTATTTCCTTTCTTTACAAAAAGATGGAGTAGGGGAAATAATTACTATTTATAAACAATAGAAACTACTAATTTGGTACAATAGCTTCAGTGCGTGCTTGTTCCCAAGCCCAAGCTGTACGCATAATATCTTTGATCGAATGGGTGGGTTGCCAGCCTAATTTTTGAGCGGCAAAATCCATATTAGCATAAATAGCAACAACATCTCCAGCGCGGCGATCACCTATTCGATAATTTAAATCAACTTGCGCCACTTCTTCAAAAGCTTTTACAGCTTCTAAAACTGTTACACCTTCACCAATGCCTAAATTGAAAACCTCACAATTTTCTGAGTTGCGGTCATCCATTACATACTGTAAGGCTCTGGTATGTGCATTAGCTAAATCCATCACATGGATATAATCTCGAATACAACTACCATCACGGGTATCATAATCATCCCCAAATACTACCAATTCTTTACGTTTACCAATGGCAGTTTCTGTAATAACAGGGACTAAATTATTGGCTTTATTCGTAGGGGCTTCTCCAATAATGGCAGATTCATGCGCGCCAGCAGGATTGAAATAGCGCAACAAAACAGAACTAGTAGCGGGATTAACTTTGGAGAAATCACGGATCATTTGCTCGCCCATTTGTTTGGTACGTGCATAAGGACTTTCTGCTTCTTCAAAGGGGGTATCTTCTGTAACAGGAAGTTCCTTGCTATTGCCATAGACGGAACATGAGGAAGAAAAAATAAATTGACCTACCTCAAATTCTTTGATACAATGAAGAATATTCAATAAACTGTTCAAATTATTATGAAAATAACCTAGCGGATCAAATACAGAATCACCTACACTTTTTAATGCTGCAAAATGAATGACACCATCAAATTTTTCATTCGAAAAAATGCGTCTAGTTTTTTCTAAATCACAAAGATCAATGGTGTAATTTTTTACGGTTACCCCTGTAATTTCGCGAATACCCTGAAGTACACGAATATCAGAATTAGAATTATTATCTACAGAAATCACTTCAAAACCATTGTTAATTAAATCCACAATAGTATGACTTCCAATATATCCACAACCGCCAGTTACCAGAACTTTTTTCATTATTTAAATTTTTTACAAAGGTAAGCAATAGTAATAATAAGTCTCTTATTTGATTGTTCAAAAACTACGCCTAACTAAAAAAGGTAATTACTTCTCTATAGACGTAATTACCCCTTTTATGGTTTCGAGTTTAATGAAAGTTATAATATTCTAAATTCAACTCGTTGATTCTTTGTACGACCTTCTTTAGTTTTATTAGTAGCAATCGGTTTGCGTTTACCATAACCTTTATAGGTGAGACGGCTTCGATCAATTCCTTTATCGGCTAGATAATCTGCTACTGCTTTGGCTCGACCTGTAGAAAGGCGATCACAATATTCGTGAGGAGGAGTACCATTTGTATGTCCGCCTATTTCAATTTTTAAAGAAGGATTTCTTTTTAAATATTCATATAGTTCATTTAATTCTTGATACGATTCTGTTTTAAATGAAGTAGAATCAGCAGGAAAATACAAATTATCAATACGGATAGTTGCTCCTGTGATAATTTCTTTTTTATCGTATTTATTTTCTTTTGGAGGAGGAGGACTATCTGCTACTGCTTGTTGATCAGGTGGAGTGGGAGGATCGGGCGTTACAGCAGCCACAGGTGGATTATAGGTGATTTGAGCTGTTTTTTCGGTTTTATCTTTTACATTTGTTGCTCGGATTTTTAAGGTATTTGTTCCTTTTTTTAGTCGAGAATTGACGAGCAATTCGCCTGAGCGATTATCAAACTCAAAAGATTCTACTAAATCTCCATTTAAGATTAAAGTTAATTGATCTTTTTTATCAACGTGTTGTGCGTTGGCTTGAAATGTAAATTTTTGCTTCGCTGTAGTTAAATTATTATTAGGCGGATTGCTAAACGTAAGAATAGGTGCAGGAATATCATTTTCATCACATGGCATCAAAATGATTTCGGAAGCATTATCCAATAAAATATTTCCATTATAAGGAAATAGATTAGGCGTTTTATAAAAAGCTTCTAGCATAAAATGAGAAATACGACGCTTGGGTTCAAATTTTAAGTTGTATTCTATCCATCTATTGTGTGTGATAACAGAAGTTTGATGGAGTAATTCTTGTTTGTCACAATAACCATTGCCACCCCAAATGCGTAAGGTGACGGGGGTATCATGATTAATGGAGTCCGTTTTGGTAGTTCCTTCAGGGGCAATAGCTTCCCGACCACCCACAGGGCTTAAATACCGTTCTGATTTAGCAATGAAAATTTGAAAACTATAACATTTATTAGCTTCTAAAGGGCGTTGTAATCGTTGTGCTACGCCTTCCCAGGTTTCATTATCGCGCACCACTAAGCCTAGAAAGCTATTACCGTCATTAGGCGTATTGGTAACTCGGAAAGAACCAGGTTGAATATCTGGTGGAGATTCAGAAGGAAAATTGAGTTTTCCACAATCGTACCATCCAGATACGATTCGGCTAGGTTGTGGTACGCCTTCAAAAGAAGCATTAATTAATCGAATAGTGTCCGCTTGTGCATAACCCTCCATAAAAAGGAGGCAAAGGGAGAATAGTAATCCAATAGAAAATAAAGAAGCTTGTCGCATATTTTTGCTAGTATTTCTCATATCAAAAACAAGACATCGGTTGTTTGGTTGCGCAAAGATATTATTGTTCCCAACAATAATGTAAATTTTAGTTAAATTACCAAAATTATGTTAAATCTTAAAATCAACAACGGTCTATTTTACACTAACGTAAAATAGACCGTTGGACAATATGTCAAAAGACGTTAAATTATATTTAAAAATAAAATCAAGAAAGGTTTCTACAAACGTTGAATGCTTATTTTTTGTGTGATTGTTTGCTCTTCTTGACGAATTTCAAGAAAATAAAATCCCGCAGGTTTGCTAGTAAGATCAATTTGGTCGTTAAATGAACCTGTAAAAACACCCAAGTCATTGGTATAAATCAATCGACCTGCTGCAGAAAATATACGAATGCTTGTATAGCCTTCTTTTACTAAATCAAAACGAAGTTGAAATAATCCATCGTTTGGATTAGGAAAGAGTTTGAGTTTATCAATTTGTAAATTGTTGATGATCGGCATATCAATTCCCTTTTGTTCTTTCATGACATCTGCTTCAGCTTGACTTACATCTGACCATTCGATTTCCATATCCTCCATTCTAGCTTTATTCACCTCTTCTGATATACGTTCGGGTGATTCTTCTTCTAATTGCTGTGTCAATTCTTCTTCTTTAAATTTTTCTTGTTCTTTAAATGCATGTTGTTCCGCTACGGAGCCAATAGGTGCTTCAAAAGAACGTAATTCTTGTCCTCGATATACAATGACCTCAATAGGATCACCAACATTCATAGCATCAATAGCAGCAGATAAATCATGCCAATCTAAAATTGGATAATTATTGATTTTTGTGATGACATCGCCTGTTTTGAGGGCCATTTTTTCAGCAGTAGAACCTTTAATAATAGCTACAGGAACACCAGATTGTTTTTTTTCTAGTTTTTGGTGACGATTGCTAACCCCTAAGAAAGGATCTTCTTCATCGGTACGATTCGTTTTAATACGATCAGCTTTATTACCTAAGGCTACTTTTTTAGAGCGTTTTTTTTCATCTCGAATGAAGCTTACTTCTACTTTATCACCAATAGCATATTGCCGTATACGATCAGAAAGGGTATTGTCTTTGTCCAAACGTTCTCCATTGATGGCATAAATATAATCGAAGGCTTTCAATCCCATTTTTTCAGCAGCAGTATTTTCATAAACACGTGTAATATAACTACCATAAGCTGGTGAAATATTAAGTTTTTTGGCTTTAGAAGGGTGTAAAATATTAGCACTAACTCCAAGATAGGTCTTGTCTTTTGGTTGTTGATAATGTGTGTTTTGAGCGATAAGAGACAGACTGTTTATGCAAAAAAGCATAAGAAAAAGGTAAATAATTCTTTTCATTTCTACTTGTTTTTAAAATTTTAGTAAAATATTAAGAAGCTTTTTCGAAATAGCGTTGTCATAAATACGAATGAAAATTTAAATTAGATTTTTTACCAGAAAAGAAATTAAACAGGACAATCCATAGAGATATTCTACGTTTTTTATAAATTGGAGAATTACGTAATATTTTGGTGCTAAAATTGTGATAGTACTATTTAGATGAATTATAACGCAGTAAAAACGTTTATACTGGATCAATTAGATAAGAACCTCTCGGAACAGCTTTCTTATCATGGAAAACACCATACACTGGATGTGTTACAGGTGGCAGAAGAACTATGTCAATTGGAAGGAATAAATGATGAGGAATCCTTGATTTTGGTTAAAACAGCAGCTTTATTTCACGATGCTGGTTTTACAGTAGCGTATACCAATCACGAGGAGAACGGATGTCAGTTGGCGCAAGAAAAACTGCCTCATTATGGCTATTCATCTGATCAAATCAATCGAATTTGTGGGATGATTATGGCTACTAAGATTCCACAAAGTCCACAAACGCATCTGGAAGCTATTATTTGTGATGCAGATTTAGATTATTTGGGCCGCAATGATTTTTATGATATAGGAGCGACACTTTTCAAAGAGCTAAAAGCACATCAAATATTAGAAGACGAGAAAAAATGGAATCAAATTCAAGTCAATTTTCTCAAGTCTCATACCTTTCATACGTATACTAATATCAAGCGTCGACATCCTGTCAAAGCGCAATATTTGGCAGAACTAGAAGCCCTAGTTGCTACCTATTAAAAGCTTGTTTAAAAAATATTCCTAAGCGTTCTACTATTTTTTTTCATTCTTTGTACCTTCGTAGCTTAATTTTGAGCAAACTACTTCTCATCTCATGGCTGATGTAAAATTATTTACAGGAACAAAATCTCATTATTTAGCTGAAAAAATTGCCGATTATTATGGGCATACCCTAGGCGATCAAACTTTGCTGCGCTTTAGTGATGGTGAAATGCAACCCATCATTAATGAATCAGTGCGTGGAACGTATGTGTTTTTTATACAATCTACTTTTGCACCCGCAGAAAATTTAATGGAATTGTTATTGATGATAGATGCCGCCAAACGTGCTTCGGCAGGCTATATCACAGCAGTGATTCCTTATTTTGGCTATGCTCGACAAGATCGAAAAGATAAACCACGTGTCCCCATTTCAGCAAAACTGATGGCAAACTTGATTCAAGCTGCAGGAGCAAATCGCATTATGACGATGGACTTTCATGCCGATCAAATTCAAGGTTTCTTTGACATACCTGTAGATCATTTGAAAAGTGAGGCCATTTTTATACCTTACTTACAACAACAAGATTTATCGAATACGACATTCGCATCGCCTGATGTAGGAGGAGTGAAGCGTGCGCGTTTGTATGCAAAATATTTTAGTCGAGATCTGGTCATTTGTGATAAATATCGAAAGAGAGCCAATGAAATTGCTGGTATGACTGTGATTGGAGATGTGGAAGGAGCAGAGGTGATTTTGGTAGATGATATGGCTGATACAGCGGGTACATTATGTCGGGCCGCAAAAATTTTGCTGGAAAAAGGAGCAAAAAGCGTCCGAGCTATTTGTACGCATCCTGTATTATCAGGGAAAGCCTATGATAATATTAATAATTCTGTGTTGGAAGAGATGTTAGTTTGTGATACGGTACCTTTGACTCAAGAAAGTCCTAAATTAAAAGTATTATCTACTGCAAAATTATTTGCTCGAGCTATAAGGAATACACATGAACATCGCTCTATTTCTGCTTTGTTTGTAGAAGGATAACCCTATTTTTTAGAAATCTATATTATAAGTTACAGATATAGTGCATTTTAAATGTAAAATCGCTATCTTTGCGTGCCTTTTGGCAAAATAGCCGTTAAAGTGTAATATTTCAAAATTATATCCTCAAGGATTAACGATAAAAGTTTAGAACAATGGAAGTAATTTCTATTAATGCGAATAAAAGAGCAGATGTAGGTAAAAAATCAACAAAAGCTGCTCGTAAGGAAGGTTTAGTACCTGGTGTAATTTATGGAGGTAAAGAAGTCGTTCATTTCACTGCCAAACCTTTTGATTTTAGAGATTTAGTGTATACTGCAGATTTTAAATTAGCTGAAATTAATGTAGAAGGTACTCCTGTTAAGTGTATCCTTAAAGATATACAATTTCATCCAGTAACAGAAGATATTGTACACATGGATTTTGTAGAACTGGTTGATGGGCAAAATGTAATCGTAGAAATTCCAGTACGATTCAAAGGTGTCGCTCCAGGGGTGAAAGTTGGGGGTAAATTAATCCAGTTAGTTCGCCGTGTAAAAGTAAAAACCACACCAGACAAACTAGTAAATGCTTTATATGCAGATATATCAACACTTGAACTTGGACAATCAGCTCGTGTAAGAGATATTGAAGCAGGAGAAGATTTAGAGATTATGAACAATGGAAGTATTCCTGTTTGTGCTATTGAAATTCCAAGAGCATTACGTTCTGCTACAGCTGCTGCTGCTGCAAAAGATGGGGAAGAAGCATAGTAATTCTTCCTCAAAAGATAACAAAAAAAGGCAGTCCGAATTTCGGACTGCCTTTTTTGTTTATGCAAAGTGAAATATTGTATGCAATTGTGACAAGAGATTAACCCTCTAATCATCATAATTCTCTCTAAAAAATTGATCATATCCATTTATGGATTTATCTTTTAGAATTTGACGATAGTTGTTTTGGGTAATAGCGTAAATGTTAAAAGACATTCCTTCTGGCACATATTTATCATCTGACAATGCAGACTTTTGATAAACCATTGCTTTATCTTTATTGGTAAATTTACGAATCACCATAATAGGTCGATCTGTATCAGTGCCCAAATAAATATTTGAAATACGAAGTTTATCTAGTTTATTATTGAGGCGATTGAAATCAGCAATCATGTTTTTAGCATCTCCAATTTTATTGCCCCCTACATCATTTATTACAACTAAAATATAGTGTATATTATCATGTTCTACTTTAAATTTCTTAGCGGCATTAGGGTCATCATCAGCACTTGGTTGAGCACCTTTTCCGCCTAATAAACGTAGAATTTCTTTAGCACGAGTTTGTTCTGGTGTATTGGGATATTTTGCTACAACATCTTTGAGGGCATCCACATATTCTTCTTTTCCACTAATATTACCTGTACAAATGGCCATCAAAAGTGCAAATTTAGGTTTTAGCGTATTTTTTTTACCAAAAAGTTCGTCTGCTTTGTTACTTCTATCATATGCAGATTGGAACTTACCATTGGTGAATTCAACATAGGTTGCTTTATAATAATCATCTAATTTTTTCTCTTCTGCTAAAGTTTCTGCTACGAAATTTGGATCTTTTAATACTCGAGCATAAGTAGAGGTAGGGTATTTATTGACGATTTTATCAAAATATTCTTGTGCTTTTACATTATTATTAAGTGTATTGTGAGAAACATACAAATAATACCAAGCATCAAGCTGATGTTTTGTTTTTGGAAAACGAACTAATAATTGATCTTCTAAAACTTCTACCGTTTTATCATCTTTTTGCAAACGTTCACGATACAATCGACCCAATTCCATCATGGCATCTTCAATTAATCGTCTTGCTTCTACTAGTTCTTCTTCTGTTTGAGGCACATCTTTAAATATTTCATCTATTTGTGTATCACTCAAATCATTATCCTCGGAAAGGTTATCATTAGAAGCAACATCTATGGCGGTAAGTGTTTGGGTTGCGCTACGACGCCAATTATCTGCTAGTGTACGATTTCCCCAAGTACGTTCAAAGTCACGTATGTTCCGTTTTAGATCTTTTTCATTATAAGCAAAAAAGGTAGAAGGTGCTGTACGCCCCAAATTGGTTCGTGAAGAACCCGAACGCGTAAGTGTGCCAGGATTAGTTCTAGCTGCTCCACCTCCTGTTTTATTAAAACCAGGATTGGTTTTGGATTGTGCAGCTAATTCTTTTTGACGATCATCATCATCTTTTAATTTTTTAGCCAGTTTTCTTCGAGCCTTATCGTCTAGTTGGCTAATCATTAAAAGGCTATCTTGAAGTTTAATTATTTGGATATTAGCAGCGATATCTGTCAAATTTGAACTAAAACGATTCACCTCATCGTATCGTTCATCTTTGACGGTTAAAACTTGTAAGGTACTATCATAATAATTTTTTGCTTCTACAAAAGCATCTTCTTCAAAGTAAAGCTGAGCAAGCGTATAATAGGATTCTGCTTTTTGCGCAATATTACCTTGATTATATTGAAGTGATTTTTGTAGATAATCAATAGCAGCAGGACGATCTTTTGCATCTAAAGCTACATTGGCAAGCGTATAATAGATTTGGTCTTTATATTCCTCATTTTTAGAATCTTTGAGGAATTTTTCTAGATCCTTTGTAATCTGTTCTGGATTAGATTGTCCTGATTGATAACTATTTTGAGCCATACTCAATCGAGCACTAAACTCCATTTCATAATCATTACTAAATTTCATAGCACGATTAAAATTAGCAAAGGCTTCACTTGATTGATTGGCTTCTTGATAAATCTGTGCTAAAATATAAGCATAACGCGCTTTGTCTTGGCGTTTATCGGCTATTTCAATTGCTTTTTCTAAAAGAGGGATTGCTTTTTCATATCGCTTCTGCTTCATATAAAAATGAGCGTAAGCAGGATATAATTGAGTACGTACCTCTTTAAGGGTTTTAGAGTCATCGTCTAGTTTTATGAGGATGGCTTGCGCTTGGTCATATTTTTCACGCTCCGTATAAGTACGGGCTAACCAGAGTTGGGCTTCTTGAAAAGCAGGTGGTTGAGTGAAAAGTGAGCCATCTTCATCATATTCAAAAGAGATGATATCATCATCTTTCTTTTTCTTATCGTCTTTTTTAGGTTTTTCTTCTTCGGGTTTAGGCGTTTCAGGTTTTGTATTGTCGGCTATTTCAGTCTTAGGCTTAGTCGTAGAAGAAGGACGTTTTGGAGCGGGCAGTCCTTTTTTACGTGCTTTTTTTACGGCTTTATTGTAGGCAGCACGTTCTTTTTCACGTTCTTTTCGTTGGGCATCTGCGCTTTTGCTACCACCACTTTTTTTCTTTTTATTGGCACTTCCTTTTTTCTTTTTTACTTTTTTATCTTTTTTCTTGACTTTTTTCTTCTTGCTGGCACCACGTTTTTTAGCTGCTTTTTCTTTTTTCTTAGCTAAGGCACGAGGATTGAACTCTTCCATGATGTATTCATAGGTTTCCTCAGCGGATTCATAATCTTTTTTTACAAATTGAGATTTACCAATGAGGTGATAGCAATCATCGGTCCAATCGCTTTCTCTATGTAAGGATATAACAATGGAAACTTTTTCGATGGCTTTATCCAAATCAGGCCCCACACTTTTAGTATCTTCAGCAGCGACATACTCATAAACAGGTAATATTTTGGTGTAATTATCCCGTTGTTGACCATTTAAGTTGGCAATGCTCTCAGTTAATAGTACATTTGCATTAAAATACCCATTATACTCAGCCGTTGTATTATGATAGAGTCGCTGTAAGGCGGTAAGTTCTCCTTTCTTTTTTTGAGTAACACAAGAGGAAACTATAAGAATTAAAAAAGCCAGCAGTGCTATGTTTATTTTTTTCATCATTTGTTAAAAACTAAACAATAATCAAAAAGCGTTGGAATTAAGAAAAGTGTTATTCACCAAATTTCATTTAACGAAAAAAAATCCCAAAGCCATAAGATAATATACTATGAGTAAAGGTTATTTGTTACAAGAAAAAAATTAACTACTCCATTTTACTCATATCAACTTTCTATGCTAAATTGTAACTATAAAGCGTACAAATTTATTTTATTTTAGGTAAACTTTGACATAATGGACTACGAAAATAAAGAACAACCAAAGGCAATTGAAAAATTACGGCAAATTTATCGACTTGTTGTAATGCATGATGAAACTTTTGAAGAGGTAGGTTCTTATCGATTAAATCTTATGTCTCTTTTGTTGACAATAGGTGCAGCTATTTTATGTACAGTAGTACTAACAGTTCTTTTGTTTAGTTATACTCCTTTAAAAAAATTAATGCCGGGCTACAAAACTGCTTTAGAGCATAAGCAGGTTTATCTATTGCACCAACAGATAGAAGAAATGGAACAACAATTAGCTAGTCAAAAATTATATACAGACAATTTTCGAAAAATATTAGTAGGTCAGGTTGAAACAGAAGACTCTATCAATACTTATATTGTCGAAACTCCAGATACGATACTAGATGTAGAACGAATAGAAGAGGATGAAGCATTACGACAAGAATTAGCAATGGATAAATTAGCAGCAGAAGATCGTATTGCAGGGGTGAATGTTGCTCCTCGAATTCTTTCACTAGATCAAATGCACTTTTTTCCTCCAGTAGATGGAACAATTAGTGAAGGATATAAACCTGATCAAAAGCACTATGGTGTGGATGTAATGGCTCCTAAAAATACACCTATAAAAAGTATCATGGATGGTTTTGTCATACTTTCCAATCAAACACTAGAAACTGGTAATACGATTGCGATACAACATAGTAATAATCTAATTTCTTTTTATAAACATAATTCTATTTTATTGAAGAAGACAGGTGATTATGTTCGTTCTGGAGAAGCTGTAGCAATAATTGGAAATTCAGGAACTTTATCGAGTGGGCCACATCTTCATTTTGAGTTATGGCATAATGGTCGCACCCTAAATCCTGCGGATTATGTGCAATTTTCATCCATAAAGGAATAATAAATTGTATCTTTGTTTTACCAACCAATCTTTTATATACCTTAACCAACTTTCTTTGAACCATTTTATGGTATAATCATTGTAATTTATAGCAAGGATGAATGCTATAAGTAAAGTCGCTTTTATTAATTGTCTTTTTTAAAATTAAGTAATTGTTAATAAGTGGTCTTTGTGATAGAATAGTTCTACCTTTGCGAAGTTTTTTTAAATAGCGACGGATTAAAATTATATAAATGAGTAATAAACACCAATTAAACGAAATTTTTAATGCAAAAGGGGAGATGTTAAGCCCTACTTTGCCAGAAGATGTCAAGAATTTTCTTATTGATATTGACGGAACCATTTGCGATGATATTCCAAATGAAGAGCCTGAGCGTATGGCAACTTGTCTTCCTTATCCAGATGCCCTTCAGATGTTGAATAAATGGTATGAAGAAGGTCATATCATCACCTTTTTTACTTCTCGTACAGAAGAACATCGTGAAGTGACTGAAGCTTGGTTGAAAAAACACGGGTTCTTGTATCATGGTATTCTTTTTGGTAAACCTCGTGGAGGAAACTATCATTGGATTGATAATCACATTGTTAAAGCCACTCGGTTCAAAGGGAAGTTTACTGATCTTGTTGTTAAAACGAAAGAAATCGAAGTATTTAAGTCATAAGACAAGATACTTTTCAAAATAATCGACAGGGCAAATACGTGATTCAGCGTGTTTGCCCTTTTGTTGTTGTAAATAAATATACATATTGATGGATAATTTCGAATTAGAAGTTACACCTCAAAGAAGTTTCTTTTTTACAGTACGGACTTTATTTCCACTACTTTCAGTGGTAATACTACTATTGATTTTTTTAGCTGTATTTGTTGTAGGTGTAATGAGTAGTGAAATGTCATTGCCTATCCTTATGCTCTTTTGCTTTGGATTGTTTGGTATAATAGGCTTGTTTTCGATGTTTAAAGTTTTTATTTGGATTAATTTTGGAAAAGAGACTATCAAAATCAATGAAGATGTTTTGACAATACGAAGAAGGTTTTCACTTGGGTGTAAAGATGAACAATACACGCTTTCAGCAATACGAAATCTTCGATTAGTAAATCCTCCGAATTATGAACAATTTGAAAATATAGATATTCTTGCTACAAAAGCGATCTATGGGCCTAAATTTGGGGGTAGAGTCGCTTTCGATGTAGCAGATGAAAGCATATTTCTAGGGAATTTTCTTAGCGATTTAGATGCAAAAGATTTAATGAGCGAAATTGAAAAAAGGACGGAACATTCTAACCAATTAATTGATATTGAACAGACAAAATTCAACAGGATTCAATTATCACAGACCAACTCAAAATGTATCATTAAATACAGTCCGAAAAAAGATTTTATGCTGATTATTGCTATACTAGCAATCGCGACTATATGGATTATAGCTACGATATTGGCTTTCCAAAATTATTTTCAAAATATGGACGATTCGAATAGTGCTGTAATTGCTTTATGTTTCTCATTAGGGGCATCAATATTATCTTTTCTTTGGTTGTTGTATCTAATATTTGGACATGAAAAACTAATCCTATCACAAAAAGAATTAATCATTAAAAAACCCTTCAATCTCTATTGGGCAAAACAAATTGAACTAAATGCTATCACAAAAATCGAACTGATAGAAGAAGTTTTACTAAAACGATATTGGTCAATTGGAAAAAGATTAAAAAATAGAACTTATACCGCTAGACTAGATGATCGAATCAAAATAACGACAAGCAATAACACCTATAAATTTGGTAAAGAGCTTTCTTGCCCAGAAGGACAATTATTAAAAAGTATATTAAAAGAAAGATGTAACGCTATATAATTTTATAAGGACTCTTCTAACAGTTTAATTTTCCATTCATTGGTTTAATCGAAAATAAGTACTTTTACAATCACTATAGTTTGTAAAATTAACATCATGCCTTCTATCTACGATATTTCATTGTATATTATGGCTGCCTTCTATATTTTTGCGGGCGTAAGCCATTTTCGTATTCCAAAGTTTTTTCTAAAAATCACACCACCTTGGGTACCTAAGCCAGAGGTAGTGAATATTATTGTTGGGGTAATCGAAATTGTATTGGGAATAGGATTATTATTTTCAGCCACTCGATCCTATGCAGCGATTGGAGTAATTGCCTTATTGCTTGCCGTTTTTCCAGCTAATTTTTATCATCATCAAAAAGCCCGACAAAAAGGAAAACATGTTACGGCTACGCTGATTCGTTTGCCTGTACAAATTCTATTGATTTATTGGGCCTATACTTTTGTATAAATATTTAGACTTGCTAAATTCTAGTAAGAATAATACCTTTGCGGCGAGAAAACTAAACTTACCACAGTACAGAAGTACTTAAATAAATATATCATAATGGCAAAAACAACGATCACCCTAGAAGAAATGAATGTATTTATTGATGCGGCACTCGCAGAAGATGTTGGAGAAGGGGATCATACCTCACAAGCCTGTATTCCTTCCACAGCTCGTAACAAAGCACGTCTTTTAGTGAAAGACGCCTGTGTTTTAGCAGGAGTGGAATTAGCAAAAGCGATCTTTAAACGTGTTGATCCTAGCTCTACTATTGAAGTATTTAAAGAAGATGGCGCAGCCGTTCATTATGGAGATATTGCTTTTGAAGTAGAATGCAATGCACAAGCGCTCCTTCGTGCCGAGCGTTTGGTACTCAACAGTATGCAGCGCATGAGTGGAATTGCGACTTTAAGTAATCGCTTTATGTTTGAGGTGGAAGAAACGGAGGTGAAGATTTTAGATACGCGTAAAACCACGCCTTTAATTCGCTTCTTAGAAAAATGGGCTGTTCGAATTGGTGGTTGTACGAATTATCGAGATGGCTTGTACGATTGGGTGATGATTAAAGACAATCATATTGATGCTTGTGGTGGTGTGCAACAAGCCATTCAACGCGTAGCGGATTATCAAAAGGAAAATAATTTATCACTTGGCGTTACCGTAGAGGTTCGTAATTTAGTAGAATTATATAAAGTGCTCGAAGTAGGAGAGGGTAAGGTGACGCGAATTATGCTCGATAATTTTGAATTGCTGCTTTTAAAAGAAGCCGTTGCTATCATTGGTGATCAATTTGAAACCGAAGCTTCAGGTGGGGTGAATATTCATACGGTTCGTAAAATTGCGCGTACAGGGGTCGATTTTATTTCTGTAGGGGCTTTGACTCATTCTGCTCAAAGCATGGATTTGAGTTTGAAGGTGGTGAAGGAAGAATAAATTATTTTCATTTATCAGAAGTAAAACTGAGTAAGGGCACTCCATTCATATGATTCTTGTCATTTATTACTTGATACAAGAATAATTTTCCATTTAAATCTGTCTGTTGTTTGATTTGCAGATATAATAAACCAAATTCTGTAGATAGCACGTAATTGTTGTCTTTTAGCAAGGGATAAACTTTATTATCTTGAAGCCATTGTTTTTCCGTTTCTATACGAAGTCGTCCTATCTTATCTGAAGAAAAGGTTAATTGACCTTTGTAGCTTTCAGTAGCTCCACTAGAGGTGTTATTTGTAATTTTTAAAGCTTGATTTATGCTACTAATATCTGACTTTGGAGAGGAGTCATTTAAAAAGAATTGAGCAAGAATATGTGCGGTTTCTTCAATAAAAAGAGTGCATTTTGCATTAATCATAATAGAAATACTTAACTCATCTTCTGGATAATGAACAATGACTGTTCTTGCACCTTGCCAACTTCCTGCATGTTCTATAGTAGGTTTATCGTTGATATCTTTATTCAATCGCCAAGCAATACCAACATTCGTAAATTCCTCATTTCTTAACTTATGACTTGTAAACATGCTTTGAACAATGTTCTCATTTATAAATCCATTGGAATAAGCATTCATCATTTTGGCTAAGTCTATCGAAGTACTTCTAAACCCTGCTCCTGCTAATTTATAACTACCATTTACAGCTTTCTTATCTAAAACCAATTTGTCTTTTTTGAAAAAATATAGTTGTGCATCTTCATTTGAAGAAGTAGAAATATCATCTGGAAAGGTTTGTATCATTCCTAGAGGAGTGAAAATATCCTCTTTCATATAATTCGTATACGTTTTTCCAGATATTTCTTCAATCAGTAAAGCCAGTAAATTATATCCAAGCGTGGAATATTCATATTGAGTATCAGGCTCAAAAAGTAAACTGCTTTCTTCAAAAAAGGGTAGGGTTTCTTTTGCAGTAGTATAACTTTTCTTTTTGAATTTAGAATCGGGTTGATGGGGTAGACCTGAGGTATGACCTGCGATTTGGCGAACTGTTAAATTGGCTAATGGTTCTTCAAGGTAAGAAATGTATTTTTTTAAGGGCGTATCAAAATCTAGTTTTCCATCCGTTGCTAGTTTCCCCAAGGCGGTAGCTGTAATGACTTTGGCAACGGAAGCTGTCCGAATTTGATGAGTGGGCTTCATTTTTTCTTTTTGTTGGACATCGGCAAAGCCAAATCCTTTAGAATAAATAATCGTTCCACTTTTATTGACGGATATGGATAGCCCTGGGAGATTGGTTTTTGCTAGAAATTCTGTTAATAATTCATCTACTTGGGAATATTCTTTTTGTATGAATTGATCGTTATGAGGAGTGCTAAAATTTAAAAAGAGAACAGTAAAAATAAATGCAAGTATAAAGTCTTTCATGGTTAGATTTTCAAGGAAGACGATTGAAATTATTATTTGTTACAGTAATATTTTTTCAAACGAAGATATCTATCAACAAAGCCCCACACAAACCAGTAAAAGCCAAAATGGTCGTCATCATCGTCCATGATCGGAAGGTTTGTTGTTCATTCATACCCAAATATTGACTCACTAACCAAAAACCTGAGTCATTCACATGAGAAAGAATGGATGCACCAGAAGCGATAGCAATCACAATACAAGCCAAATCTAAACGCCCTAATTCACTCCCCACTAATAAAGGCGCGACCAAGCCCGCAGCTGTAATCATCGCCACAGTCGCTGAACCTTGTATGATACGTACTAATGCAGCTGCGATAAACGCAAAAAGAAGAATCGGAATACCCCACTCATTTAAGCTAGTGGCGAGTTCTTTTCCAATTTTTGTATCTACCAATACTTGTTTAAATACGCCACCTGCGCCTGTTAATAAAATGATCGTTCCAGCAGGAGCAAAGGATTTGGTGGAAAGTTTCAATAAATCTTCTTTGCTATAGCCCCGTTTTAAGCCCAACGCATACCAAGCAATTACATTGGCAAGTATCAAAGCACAAAAAGGATGTCCAATTAATAATAATACCTGTTCTATAGATGAATTCCCAATGCTTAATAAATCTGATTTTATGGCAGTATTCATCAAGATTAATAAAATAGGTAAGGCGATAATAGAGAAAATCATCCCTACAGAGGGTAAAGCTTTGCTTTCTTTTGTTGCTTCCACTAAAGGCGGAGCATGCAACATGATTTTGTTGCCAATGTATTTTCCAAACCATAAACCACTGATCATTGCAGTTGGAATTCCTACTAAAAACCCGATTAGTATAACCGAACCCAAATCTGCACCTATCACTTCCGCTACCGCTACTGGCCCGGGCGTTGGAGGAATGAAAGCATGTGTAATCGCCAAACCTGAAAGTAAGGGAATGGCATACAATAAAAGCGAGCGTTTCGTTTTTCGTTGTAAAGAATAAATCACAGGGATCAAAATGATAAATGCCACATCAAAAAAAACGGGAATGGCAACGATAAAACCTGTCAGTACCATTGCCGTAGAAGCGCGTTCTGTTCCGAATTTTTTCAGCAAATAATTGGAAATGGCTTGTGCTCCACCTGAATGTTCTAATATTGCCCCGAATATTGCCCCCAAGCCTACTACAGTAGCAACTGAACCTAAAGTGCCACCCATTCCTTTTTGAATGGTTGAAATCATACTTTCGGCATCCAAACCAGCCAATAATCCTGCTACAATACTTGCAATCAATAACGCAAGAAAAGCATGTATTCTAAAATAAAGGACTAATAATAATAGAATTCCAATACCTAATAAAATAGGGCTGATGAGTGTAAGAAACGTCATAGTTCTGTCCAGTTTGTATGATGAAGTTGTGGAGTCCTATCATCAATTCTTTGATAGCCGTGTGCTCCAAAAAAATCGCGTTGTGCTTGAATGAGATTAGCACTAGAATTGGCTTGAGTCATGGCATTAAAATAATTAAAACAAGCGGTAAATGTTGGGATTGGAATACTTTGTTGAAATGCACTAATGCATATTTGTTGGAGACTTTTTTGGCTTGCATTAAATGGAGTTTTCCAATCTGGATGCTCCCATAAATTAGTTGTTTGCTTCAAGATAGAGGATAAATCCAGCATCAATTCAGATCGAATGATACAACCACCTGTCCATACCTGCGCTATTTTCGCCAAGTCAAGTTGCCAATCATACTGTTTAGATGCTGCTGCTAAATGCTCAAATCCTTGCAAATGATTGAGGCGTCGTGCGATGGCATAGGCTTCTTTTAATTGTACAATGGATAAATCCGTTTTTGGAGATGAGTTAGATAGATAGTTTTGTGCTAATTGAACCCGTTTTTCCTTGAAGGATGAGGTATATCGAGCATAAAGCGCAGAAGCAATGATATTAAAAGGTACACCCAATTCTATTCCATTGATGCTGGTCCACGCGCCTGTTCCTTTGTTAGAGGCTCGATCTAAAATTTGATCAATTAGATATTTTCCGTCTTCTTTTTTTGTAAAAATAGTAGCAGTAATTTCTAAGAGATAAGAATTTAATTCTCCTTGATTCCAATCTGAAAAAACGTGGGCTATTTGATCATTATCATACTCAAAATGGCTTTTTAAAATAGAATAACATTCCGCCAATAATTGCATTTCGGCATATTCAATGCCATTGTGAATCATCTTGATGTAGTGCCCGCTACCGCCTTTTCCTAAATAAGCACAACAATGATCTCCATTTGAATTTTTAGCAGCCATTTTTTGTAAAATAGGAGAAATTAAAGCATAGGTTTCTTCCTCTCCTCCAGGCATCAAAGCAGGGCCATTCAATGCACCTTCTTCACCTCCTGAAACACCCATTCCTATAAAATGGATCCCCATTTCTTTTAAGGAATCGATACGTCTTTCGGTATCTTTAAAATGAGAATTACCTCCATCAATGAGTATATCGCCCCGATCTAGATGAGGACTTACTTTTGCAATAACTTGATCGACTACTTTTCCTGCTTTGACCATCATCAAAACTTTACGTGGACGTTCTAAGGAGGCGATAAAAGGAGCAATGTGTTCAAAAGCAGCGGCAGTATTTAGTTCTTCAAATTGTTGGGTCAATTGAAATGCCACTTCTTCTTCTTCTTCTTCTACTCTACGATTATAAAGAGAAACGGAGAAACTATTTCGAGCGATATTTCGAGCTAAATTTCGCCCCATTACACCCATTCCAATGATGCCAATTTCAGCTTTTTGCGTTTGTAAAAGACCAACTAAACGATCTACATTAAAAGGAATGGATTGTTCAATGTTTAAGACAAAAGCGTCAGTTGGTTCTTCTAAGGTATCAAATTGAGATTGAAGCAAATCAGTAGGCATAAAATGATCTTCTCGCTTTTGCATTCGTTTTAAAATGGTATCAAAATCACCTTTCAAATACACCCAATGAACAGGAATGGAAATCTCTTTTTCTAATAAATCGCGATACGTTTGTTTTAGCGCAGAACAGGCAATGATAGCTCCATCAGCTTGTGTTTTGGCGAGTTCTTGTAATGCCAACAACCAATCTTGTCGATCGGTATCATTGAGGGCTTGTCCAGCAGCCATTTTTACAATATTAGCTTCAGGATGAAAATCATCCCCATCAAAAAATGGGAGTTGTAATCGTTGAGCGAGGGCTTTTCCAAAGGTCGTTTTTCCAGCTCCAGAAACGCCCATGATGTAATAGATTGATTGCATTGATTAAAGATAGATTTATTTTTTGGCAATCAAATCTTTTGATAATGCTATTCGTTCCTCATTTAAATGAATACCATATTGTTGCTCCAATTGATTGATTTGTTCAATAGCTTTGACTAAAAATTGTTGATGAGCTGCTGAAGTAGGATGGAAAGCGCGATGAGCTGCTTTTGTTTGTATTTTTTGAATTTCTTGGAGCAGTTGTTCGGTTGTTGTATCAAAAAAAGAAGTCTTAAAATATTCCCAAACATAATTGATGGCTTGTTGAGACGGATGGATCATGTCTTCTTCAAAAAAACGATAATCTCGCAAATCATCCAAAACCAATTCATAAGCTGGAAAATAATGAACATAAGGAAATTGCTTCGCTAATTGATGAGCTGCTAATAAGAGCGTTGCTTTACTTTCTTGGTTTTCCACTAATCCATCTCGTATATGACGAATAGGACTGATGGTAATCATAATTTGCAAATCAGCTTTTTTATTTTGGAGCTGTTCTAAAATGGGAGTCCAAGCACCAACAATATCATCTACCGATAATAATCGCCGCTCAAAATCATTTGTAGGGAATTTATGGCAATTAACGACCAATTGATCTCGCTCTAAATGATGGTATACTCTTGCTGTACCAAAAGTGAGAAGCATTCGATTTGTTTTTGCCAAAAAAATACGCGCTTGGAAAAGGGCAGTATTTATTTTTTCTAAACAAATGTCTTTGTCCAACTGAGAAAAATCGCTATGATGTTCAAAACTATACCATAAACCCGCGGACGAAATAAGATCAGCTTCTTGATAAGAAAAATCATCATCCAATAATCGCCGAAAAGATTGTACAATTCCTAACGGATGATAAATGATTCCGAATGGATTGAGGAGGGTGTCAAATTTTGCTTGCACTAACTTTTCTCCAATAGATTGAGCAAAACACGAGCCCATACCCATGATGGAATCCGTATGATTGATTGAAAATGGAAAAGCAATAGAAGGAATAGTCGTGCGAAAACTAGACATTTATGTATATTTATGCGATTTTAAGGATTTAGAATTAAAAGTAATTAAATTCATTGAAGCCTTCTCATAGAAGAAAACCAATTTTACAAACTAAATGAGCTTTCTTGATCGGTTCTTCAACAAAGATGAACCTATAGACGAACCTGACATTAAATTTGGACGTTACAGCGACACCTATCGTACGCGTGCGCAAAATGACGCGTGGTATACTTCATTGGAACAATTTGAACAAGGCAAATATTTAGATGCTTACCGTTCTTTTTTTAATTATCTCTATGATAAAAATGAAGATAATGTACATTGGGTAGAAGAGAAAGGAGGTATTCGTTTTGATATTAGCCAAGGATCAAAAAAAATTAGAGGCTTCATCAATCCACATAAAGTTACGGTAAGTACGAAAGTGGCTGAAGTAGATGCCCTCAATGTAGGTTTTATGCGGCGTCTTTTGGAAATCAATTTTGATTTAAAATACAGTCGGTATGCCCTCAATGAAGAGAATGATATTGTGATGACCTTTGATTCGTATACCTTAGATGGTTCTCCTTACAAATTTTATTATGCGTTAAAAGAGTTAGCGACCAATTCAGATAAACAAGATGATTTATTAGTAGATGAATTTGAAACGCTTCATATTCCAAATGAAGGAACAATTCATCCTATTCCAGACGCAGAAAAAGAAACCAAATACAATTTTATCATTCAAAAAATTGATACGCTATTTACAACAATTGAAAATACCACATTAGATGTCAATAAATATCCTGGAGGGATTGCTTATTTGCTCTTAGATGCAGTCTATCGTTTAGATTATCTGATTAGCCCAGAAGGATATATGATGGAAGCTTTGGAACGGATGCATCGACTGTATTTTGCCAAAGATGATAAAGTGTCTACTATTCAAAAGAATCAACATTTACAAAAAGAACTCAAAAAACTTCGGGAACGCTCTTCTGAAGAATATTACAAAGAGTTGTATAATGTCTCCTCTACTTTTGGCATCACCTCACCTGTGGGATATGATGAGATTATTAGTATTTTAGATGGAGAATTGCGTCGAATGGAATGGTATAAAGAGAACGGGCATGAGGAGATTGCTTTAGCGATCCCAGGATATATTGTGGGTTATTGCTTATTTAATTATGCAGTTCCTAAACCTGTTAGAGATTTTTTCCAATTGTACTATCAAATTATGGAAGGTGTTTATTTTAAAAATCTTGGTTTTACCACCTTATATTATGATCCTTCGACTAAAAAATTTGATAAACGTGCCATCAAACGCGCCATTCAACAAATCGAAGATGAAAATGAAGATGCTTATCCTAAATTAGATGCTGATACTAGTATGCTCAATTTTGATTCTTTGCCTGATTTCGCAGAATCTTACCTATTAATGATGCGTGTATTAAATATGACCAAAGCGTATTAATTTTGTATCTTACCACCGACATGCAAAATTTTATAGATTTATATAAAAAAGCCATTATTCAGATTGCTACCCCTTACAGTACGGGTACGGGCTTTTACTTGCAAAACTATGGCGTAATTGTTACCAATGAACATGTAATACACGATAATAGTGAAGTAGTCATAGAAGGAAAAGGCTTGCCTCGATGTATGTCGAAGGTTTTGTTTACAGATACCAAACTTGATTTGGCTTTTATAAAAGCTCCTACCCATGTTGATTTACCACTTTTAGAAATTGAAGACGAACAAGAAATTCAAATAGGGGCGACCATAATTGCGATTGGTCATCCATTTGGATTAAAATATACGACCACGCAAGGTATCATTTCCAATACTCAACACATGATGCGCGATGTGCGCTACATTCAACATGATGCTGCCCTTAACCCAGGTAACAGCGGAGGACCACTCATTAATGCTGCTGGACGTGTAATTGGCGTAAATACGTTTATTTTAGATAATGGAAATGCAATTGGTTTTTCTTTACCTGCCAAACAACTAAAAGAGGTATTAGAACAATATAAAAGTGGAGGTGAATTAATTGCAACACGTTGCCCATCTTGTATTAATTTAGTTTTTGAAAATACAATTGATCATAAATACTGCCCCCATTGTGGAACAGCAGTGCAATTGCCATCACAGGTAGAAACATATGAAGCCGTAGGCGTACCAAAGACAATTGAGAATTTGCTGGAAAAATTAGAATATCATGTTCCTCTATCAAGACGAGGCCCCAATAAATGGGAAGTACAAAAAGGGAGCGCACGAATTGATGTTTCCTACTATGAAAAAGATGGGTTAATAGAAGGAGATGCTTATTTATGTACCTTGCCAAAACAAAATATCAAGGAATTATATCAGTATTTATTACAACAAAATAATATTATTGAAGGCTTGAGTTTTAGTATTAAAGGACAGGATATTATTCTTTCTTTACTCATTTATGATCGTTATTTTAATTTAGATACTGGGATGAAACTTTTCAAACACCTCTTTCAAAAAGCGGATGACTTTGACAATATATTAGTGGAAAAATTTGGCGCAAACTGGAAATATAACATTGATTAATTATAAGAAGTCTTCATGTGGATGGAGGATGACCAGAAAAATCCCCAAAAAAAAGTATGCTTTCTGTAAAATAGGATAAAAATCATTTCGTTATTAAAGCTGAAACTAATACGTCCCGCTTTTTTTCGACAATTCCACGCACTTTTTAGAATTTTAACGGTTTTTTTGCTTAGAAATCTGTAATTTTATCTATTATTGTTCTTCCCGAGTGAAAAACCACCCCGTGTTCAAAATTTTCTACAATTTTAAAGTAAGCCTCTATGAAGAGTTTTAAACATTTACTATTTATTTGTTTTGCTGTGTTGGGAAGTCTTTCCCTTAATGCGCAAGACATTCACTTTTCACAATTCTACATGTCGCCGCTTAATTTGAATCCAGCGATGACAGGGGTGATGAATTGTAATGTCCGTTTAGTGGGCAATTATCGTAACCAATGGGCAAGCGTACTACGTTCTAATGCCTACAACACTTATTCTGTTTCTTATGACCAACGTATTCCTGTAGGTCGATATGATTATTTTGGGATAGGAGGTACCTTTTGGGGGGACGTTGCTGGTCAACTTAATTTTGGTACAATAACAGGAAAATTATCTGCTTCTTATAGTAAACGTATGGGAGGCTATCGAGATAAATCTCATTATTTAGTATTGGGTGCCGAAGGTGGTATTTCGCAACGAAGTATTGATTTTCTTCAAGCACAATGGGGAACACAACATGATGGGAATGGTGGTGTAGATACGAATCTTCCTTCTTTTGAAACCTTTGAGCGAGACAACTTTATCTTTGCAGATTTAGCCGCAGGTTTATTATGGTTCTCTGTTCTAGATAAAAATAATAATTTTTACATTGGTGGTGCTTATCATCATTTAAATCGTGCCAACCAATCGTTCGACGATGCAGAATTTGAAGAGCTTTACAGTAAATTTACGATCCATGCAGGTGGTGAGTTCAAAGTGGCAGATCGTGTAGCTTTAATTCCAGGTGTCGTTACCTTTATTCAAGGGCCACACTTTCAGTTAAATGGTGGTACAAGTTTCCGTTTCTTATTAGGAAATAGTCGTCGCTACTATCAAGCTTTTCAAGTGGGTGGATGGATTCGTTTAGCTAATCGACTAGAAGATCAAATTCTTGCAGATGCATTCATTATTTCTACTCGTTTTGAATATGAAGATTTTGGTATTGGATTTAGCTATGATTTAAATGTATCGCCACTAACTCCAGCTTCTAATTATAATGGAGGTTTTGAATTTTCATTAGTGTATAAGATATGTGGGCCAGAAAGACGTAGTGTTTACTGTCCAAATTTCTAATCGTCTAAGGAAAAACCGTTTCATTTCTCCTCCAATTAAAAAAGCCTGTTTCACAAGAGACAGGCTTTTTTAGTGGGTCTTATAACAGGGAAGTTTAATTACTTACCATTCTTATTTAGGAGCTTCAAAAACAGTTTTAAAATCAAAGGCGGTTTCAGTTGCCCCATGTTGTTGTAAATGTTCTAATCTGATCTTTGCTTCCTCTAAAGTAGGCGTATGTCCTTGAGGAATCCACCACAAGACATAATAGGCTTTTTTAAGGTGATGAAACCATTTTTTTCGATCACGAATTAATTCTTTATGCATCGTTTGATAGGTAAATACTTTCAAACTTTCTACAGAATCCCATACACTCACATTAATCAACATATCAGGATTATCAAATGGGCGAATGGACATAGCATTACCTGAATCATCTTTTAGCCGCCAAATAAATCCTTCATGTGATTCAGCAAGTGCATTAATTTCATCAATACGCTCTACGAATCCTTGGAGTAATGGTGAATCTAATGGAGCTTTAGCTTCTGCAATATTGAGTTCTGCAAGATGGTACATCATCGTAAATGGGTGGATTTAGTGATAAATTTATTGTTTTCGTCTCTTTTAGGAACAAGATAATTCATTTGCTTGTTCCACAAAGCACGGGAAAAAAATAAATTTACTTTCCTTGAAATAGTGATAATTACCCGCCTGTCATGCAGACAGGTAAGTCATTGAAAATGCCTGTCCACCTTTGGTGGGACGTTAATTAAGCTAATTCGAGGAATAAAAAATGTAAATTTATTCGTGCCCTACTACGAATACAAAAAGTAAACCTAATATTTTCGTATTTTTGTACTCGTTTTTAAAGTATAACATTCAAAACAATGATGTTTCCAGAATATGATGTAATTGTAGTAGGTGCAGGGCATGCAGGCTGTGAAGCAGCAGTAGCTGCTGCTAATATGGGTTCGAAGGTTCTACTTGCTACGATGAATATGCAAACCATCGCACAGATGAGTTGTAATCCTGCGATGGGTGGGGTAGCCAAGGGACAAATTGTACGAGAGATAGATGCCTTAGGCGGCTATTCGGGAATTGTAACGGATCATACGATGATTCAATTTAGAATGTTAAATCGTTCTAAAGGACCTGCGATGTGGAGTCCTCGTGCGCAAAGTGATCGTATGTTATTTGCTGCAAAGTGGCGAAATATGCTAGAGGAAAATGAACAAATTGACTTTTGGCAAGAGATGGTAACGGGTATTGTCGTGAAAGATAATCGAGCAGTGGGTGTACAAACAGGGATGGGGATCGAAATTCCTGCGAAATCTGTAGTCCTAACGAATGGAACATTCCTTAATGGAATCATTCATATTGGTGAAAAACAATTTGGCGGAGGACGAGCAGGGGAGCGTGCCGCAAAAGGAATAACGGAACAATTAATAGAACTAGGGTTTGAATCGGGACGAATGAAAACGGGTACTCCTCCACGTGTGGACGGACGTAGCCTCAATTGGGAGGTTATGGAACTACAACCGGGCGATGACAATCCAAGTAAATTTTCGTACACAGCAACCCCTACATTAGAAAAGCAAGTGCCTTGTCATATTGCTTATACCAATCCAGAAGTACATGAATTATTAAAAACTGGATTTGATCGTTCGCCCATGTTTAATGGTCGTATTCGAGGACTAGGCCCACGTTATTGTCCCTCTATTGAAGATAAAATAGATCGTTTTGCAGATCGTGATCGTCATCAATTATTTGTAGAGCCAGAGGGTTGGAATACTTGTGAAATCTATGTGAATGGGTTTTCATCCTCGCTTCCCGAAGATGTCCAATTTAAAGCAATGCGAAAAATTCCAGGTTTTGAAAATGCCAAAATGTTTCGACCAGGATATGCCATAGAATATGACTATTTTCCACCTACACAATTGCGCCCTTCTCTGGAAACGCGTTTGGTGAAAAATCTATTTTTTGCAGGACAAATCAATGGAACAACGGGTTATGAAGAAGCTGCTTGTCAAGGATTGATGGCTGGAATCAATGCACATCTCGCTATAAATGAAGAAGAACCCTTTATTCTGAAACGTTCAGAAGCTTATATTGGCGTACTTATCGACGATTTAATCAATAAGGGGACCAATGAACCGTATCGCATGTTCACCTCTCGTGCAGAATATCGCATTTTACTTCGTCAAGATAATGCAGACCTTCGCTTAACGCCTCTTGCCCAAAAACTGGGTATGCATCATTTAGAAGAGCGTTTAGATCGTGTCGATCAAAAACAAGCAGATGATAAAGCGATTCAAAAATATTTTCGAACGACTAGTATTCATCCTGATGAAGTCAATGCTTATTTAGCAGAGAAAAACTCTTCTCCTATCAAGCAACGTCAAAAATTGCATAGCATACTCACCCGTCCACATATTAATATTGCGGACTTGAGTGAAGTATTACCAGATTTAAAAACGTATTTATCTTCTTTTTCTCAAGAAGCCATCGAATTATCAGAAACCAATATGAAGTACGAAGGCTATATCAAAAAAGAGCAAGAAATGGTAGACAAGATGAATCGTTTGGAAGCTGTAAAACTAGCAGAAACAGTCGATTATCATGGTATTAGTTCATTATCCGCAGAAGCTCGTGAAAAATTAACCAAAATTAAACCTCGTACCATTGGTCAAGCTAGTCGTATTAGTGGAGTATCTCCTTCCGATATTTCGGTTTTATTAGTTCATATGGGACGTTAATGGAAGTATAAGTACGATTTTTAGAAGGGATTAATTAGTCTTTCTTTATTTCAGACAAAGCAGCAATCTGAATCTTCCAACCTTTTTATTGTATTCCTGTTAACTATTTCGATTTTACATTAAAATATGCAGATAGGAATTATTGGAGCTGGGATAGCAGGCATTGCGAGTGCCATTCGTTTGGCGAGTCAAGGACATCAGGTAGATGTCTTTGAGGCTAATACTTATGCTGGAGGGAAACTTTCCGATTTTAAACAAGGGGACTACCGTTTTGATGCTGGCCCTTCGCTTTTTACCATGCCGATGTATGTAGATGAGCTTTTTAAGATAGCTGGTGAAAATATAAAGGACTATTTTGAGTATACCCGTTTAAAAACAGTTTGTAATTATTTTTGGGAAGATGGAACGAGTCTTCATGCCTATGCAGATGAAGAAAAATTTGCAAAAGAATTACAGGATCAATTAGGTGTTGCTCCCAATGTGCTCCATCAAATGCTCCAAGATAGTCGTCGGAAATATGAATCTTCAGGAAATATATTTTTAGAATATTCATTGCACAAAGCAAGTACTTGGCTAAAGCCTAGTGTAGCTAAAGCAATGATGCTGGCTCCAACCATGGACTTGTTCACTAGTATGAATAAAGTCCATGAACGTATTTTAAAACATCCTAAATTAGTACAACTCTTCAATCGTTTTGCCACGTATAATGGCTCAAATCCTTATCGAGCTCCCGGTATTTTAAGTATCATTCCTCATTTTGAACATCATTTCGGTGCGTATATTCCAAAAGGAGGGATGGTGGAAATTACAAATAGTCTGGTACGTTTAGCGAAGAAAAAAGGAGTACGATTTCATTTTAATACAAAAGTAGATCGCATCATTGTAGAAAAACGAATAGCAAAAGGTCTACTCATTAACAATGAAACCCAATATTTTGATCGCATCATTAGCAATATGGATGCCTTTTTTACCTATAAAAAACTGTTGCCCGATCAAAAACATCCTAAACGTCAACTGAGTCAACCCAAATCGACTTCTGCCTTAATTTTTTATTGGGGAATCAAGAAAGAATTTCCACAACTAGATTTACATAATATTTTGTTTAGCGATGATTATAAAACAGAATTTGAACATTTAGACGCTGGAAAAATTTATGAGGACCCCACCGTTTACATCAATATTACATCAAAATATTGTCCAGAAGATGCACCAAGTGGAGCAGAAAATTGGTTTACGATGATTAATGTACCTTTTAATGCTGGGCAAAATTGGGATCAACTAATACGAGATGCACGCCAATCCATTGTCAAAAAAATCAATCGAATTTTAAAGATAAATATTAATCAATCCATTGAAAACGAATCCATTTTAGACCCACGAACGATAGAAAGTAGGACATCTTCTCACTTAGGCGCATTATATGGAACAAGTTCAAATAATCCAATGGCTGCTTTTTTGAGGCATCCAAATTTTTCTTTTCGGCTAAAACATTTATACTTTTGTGGTGGAAGTGTACATCCAGGGGGAGGAATACCTCTTTGTTTGTTATCTGCCAAAATTGTGTCTGAAATTTTAAAATGACCGATTATTAGATTTTGTAAATAAGGACTTAAAATACTCATTTACAAGACTCAATGAATCATAGGGTAGCTTGATTTTTTATATTTAAATAAAAAATTATAGTTAAAAGATGTACCTATTATTAAAAATGCGCGTCTAAAAACTGAATTTTGTTTTTATCCCCATTTAGGTATACTTTTAGTTGAAGATTATTTTTTAATCTTTGATTAAAAAAATTACTTACTACAAACTTAATCATAATATTAGTTCGTTGGGAAAACAAGGACATACAAAAATGGCTGACGAAGAAGTCATTAGTTTATATCTGAAGTCGCAGTCTCCTGCATATTTCAGTTTATTATATCGAAGGTATTCAGGAAAAGTTTTCAGCAAATGTATCTCTTTGTTAAAGAACGAGGAGCAAGCACAAGATGCTACGCAAGAGATTTTTATGAAAATCTTTTTGAACCTAGCGAAATTTAGTGGTAAGTCTAAATTCTCCACTTGGGTCTACTCGATAACCTACAATTTCTGTATTGATTATATCAGACGAAAGAAAAAAGAAAAAAGCATTTTTTCAGATGAAATCGAAAATACAGCAGAACCTATCGAAGATGTCCCCGATCGAGAATTAATGGAAATGGAACTAACACGCCTGAAAAAAGTATTAAATCATATACCGACAGGCGATAAAGCAATTTTGTTGATGAAATATCAAGATGAACTTTCCATCAAGGAAATTGCAGCAATTTTGAGTAAATCAGAAAGTGCGATTAAGATGAAAATTAAACGCGCCAAGCACAAAGCTCAAAAGCAATATAAATTACTATTTAGAGAAGACTATTAGAATGTACTATGGGAAAGCACTAGCCTTTTTTATAGTCAATCATTTATATAGAAAGAAGACTACTGTATTTTAGCATTGCCTTCTACCGCTATAATACCAAAACAAAACAAAGCCTTAGTATTTTTTTATTTTAAACACTATTTAATTATGACAGAAAATAATTTCAAGAGGTGGGAGGAAAACAACCTAAGGCAGTTTCCTCAAGCTCCACCAAGAGTAAAAAAAGATCTAGATGGATCCATGGGGTTCATCCGTATGATTAGTAAAGTGATCGAAGTGTATTTGCCAAATGTATTTAATATGTTTGTGATTATGGGAGGAGGGGACAATGAAAAGGATCAACATCCAAAACCACCGTCTGAAGGAGGAACAGGTGATTTCGGTGATCCTAAAGGTCCTTCGGGACACTAAACAATACAATAGATTTTAGAATTAGAGATTTAGCCTTATAAAAGAAAAAAAATAAAAATCGAGTAGAATTTCTGTGACTTTTTAAAATTACACTCGTCTATAGAAGATTATGTTATTAATCTAACTGAGCCTAAAATCCGATATGTCAAAAATTTTAGAAGATTTATACCAAAGTATCGTCATTCCTTTTTTTGATCTTGTACCAAGATTGATCGGTGCCATTCTTATCCTTTTAATAGGAATGGCTATTGTGAGATTTATTACCAATATGATTCGTCGTATGCTACAGCGAATTGGTATCGATAAAATTAAGGATTTGTTAGATGAAGTGGAGATGGTACAAAAATCGAATATTAACTTCTTACCAAGTGTATTCCTTTCTAAGTTTATTTATTATGTGCTTGTTCTATTTATTGCATTGGTAGCAACAAGTGTACTTGGGATTCCTGAGATATCGGAACTCATACAAGATTTAATCAACTTATTGCCAAGTATTTTAGTAGCCATCGTGATACTTATCATTGGCGTATTATTGGCAGAAAGCATCAAAAATATAGTGCATACAACTTGTAAATCCTTGGGGATTCCTGCTGCAAAAGTAGTAGCAAGTTTTGTTTTCTTTTTTGTGTTAATTAATGCCTTAATGATTGCTTTAAAGAAAGCGACTATTCCAACGGACTTTTTAACAGATAATCTGACTGTAATTCTAGGGGGAATTGTCATTGCTTTTGCTATCGGTTACGGCTTAGCTTCAAAAGATTTAATGTCAAATTATTTGGCTTCTATTTATAGCAAGAATAAATTTAATATCGGTGATGTTATTACTGTAGATAATGTCACAGGGGAAATCCTTGATATGGATACCTCGTCTTTAACCCTACTATCTGAAGGAAAACGTTTAATTATTCCACTAAATCGTTTATCAAGTGGAAACATTGTGATACATGATAGTTAATCATGTATTATAAAAGACTTACCAGAGAAACAATCATACTTACCCAACGTAAATTGAGGGGAATCAAATCCCTATGAATTAAATAATTAATAATTTATTTAACTGAATACGCTATTTTATAGAGTATTCATCAAACGTATTTAATCAAAAATTAACAAAATTTCTTAACAATGAAAAAGACACTTTTATTGGCTATTGCCAGTTTGTTTTTATTCAATCTTCAAGCTCAAACTGTAGAAGACCTTAAAGCGACCAAAGCAGACAAAGAAGCAGCAAGAGATGCTCTTCAAGCAGAAATTGATGCCTTAGCAACACAGATTAATGAATTTCCAGGTTGGAAATTAGGTGGTGTTGGGGTAATTGGATTTAATGCATTAGCAAATAATAATTGGTATGCGATAGGTACTCCAAATTCATCTAATAATGCTTTAGGTTTAGGTTGGACAGGTTTTGCAAATTTAGATCAAGAAAAATATTTCTGGCGAAATTTATTAACTTTAAATTTATCTCGTTCTTCCGCTAGAGCAGATAAAGACGATGCAACGACTCAGGTAGTTGCTTTAACGAATGGACTAGATTTATCTTCTTTATTTGGTTATAAACTTACAGACAAAATCGCAATTTCTGCTGAGGCTAAATGGACTTCTTCTTTAGTAGAATTCGATGATAATAATACGCCAACTGAAATATTTGATGATAAATACCCATTTGCATTAAATAACCCAGGTCAAGCAACGATCAGTGCGGGTATCACTTGGACTCCAATTCCTGATTTAGTAGTATTGATTCACCCATTAGGTTACCAAAAGAACTGGCCAGGTGAATTGATCTCTGCTGCTGGTGCAAAAATTGGTGCTTCTTATGCAAGAGAAATTATTCGAGGTGTATCTTGGTCTTCTAACTTGAGTGCATTCATTCCTTATGGTGGAGCTGGTGATGTGACTTATGCTGATGCACAAAACCGTGTAGTCAATTATTCTACAGGTAATTTAGCAAACTGGGAATGGATCAATGGTTTTTCTACAAGTATTTGGAAAGGCGTTGGTGTGA
Organism: Saprospiraceae bacterium; assembly: GCA_020628645.1. Taxonomy (GTDB): domain Bacteria; phylum Bacteroidota; class Bacteroidia; order Chitinophagales; family Saprospiraceae; genus JAHDES01. Next base: position 254,808 of record JAHDES010000001.1, on the reverse strand, counting down.
CATTCAACTTAGGTTTGAAAGGAAACAAGCAGGTAGCAGATTTAGGTCGTTTGACGACTGCAGCTACTCCTTTGACTTTAGATTTATCGGATAATCCATTACAATCGTACTATACGTTAGGTTTATCTTATACTTTCTAAAGATATAAATCCAAAAAACTTATTAAAAAAGCCCTCCTTATTCATTAAAGAGGGCTTTTCTTTTTGATATAAAAAATTAAGTCTTAGAGATTATCCTTCCCCTTCTACTAGGTCTCGTCCTGCTTGTGTAAATACTTCTAGGTCTGCTAAAAGAATTTTGGCTTGTTCTGCCATCTTATTGAGTTCTTCTACGTTTTGTTCTAGTTTTTGACGAATAGAAGAAGCCACTAATACCATATGAAAGTCATTCCCTGACTCAAGTACTTGAGTGATTTTCTCAATGCTAGCCCCTGCTTTGTTGTAAGTAGTTTGCCATCGAGCTGCTAATTCTTTATTTTTAGCAAGCTCTTCATTACGGAGTTCTTCATTATTGATACTCCCACTCAGTTCATCCAATTGATTGAAATAATTTTCGGAACTAGTGCCTACCTTTTCATAATCCCCTTTCAATTTATTATAGCGAGACTGAATACTGCGCCATTCTTTTTCAAAATCCTTGGATACTTCTGGAATATCAGGATTTTCGGCAGTTAAAGCACCTTTAGCTTCTTCGAGACTAGCTACTAAATTTTCAGATAATTTTTGGCGATTCTTTTCAAAAGAATCAAGATTGGTTTTTAGTACTTCTCCATGTTTCATGGCAGTACGAGTGGTGCGAGTTTGACAAGCAGTGATGCTTAAACCAATCAATAAAAGTAGTGTAATTTGAAATGTTATTTTTTTCATTATTCTAATATTTAATTCAAGTTGCGATTTATCGTTTCAAGGAGAGAAAAAGTGTCATATTTCACAAAAATCACAGATTTTCTTGAAATTCTCCTTCTTTTCTCTCACGATACGCAACTTGGGTTATTTAGGCTTCAAAGATAGCGAAATGTTATACTAATTTGAAAAAGGTATTGGTATACTTAGGCGTTTTGGGTTTCTGGAAAACGAAGATTCGCTTTTTTGCGCTTTTCTTTTTAATTTTAGTAAGATTTTTTGTGTACAGGACAAAACTTATAATAAGTGTCTTTTTAAGGGCAACGCAATAAATTACGTTGGAATAAGTCCCGTTTCAAGGTGGTTTTAACCCCTTGCATCCTTCTAACAATTATTTTGTCCTGTACACAGTAAGATTTTGAAAAAAGGAAATTATGACACGAGATTTTAAATATTTGATCGCTTACATTGGCCCACTTTCTACCATTATAGGATTGTATTTAGGAGGCATTTGGTCTGCTGGAGTAGTTTATGTAGCATTTTTTATCATTCCTTTAATGGAATTTTTCACACCCGGTACAACAGAAAATTTTTCTCAGGCAGTGGAAGAAGAAAAATTACGATCTCGTTTTTTCGATTGGCTGTTATATCTCAACATTCCATTGCTATATGGTATTTTAGTCTATTATTATTATCGAATAGGCTATACTCCTTTGAGCAATTTTGAAATTGGTTTAATGACTGTAAACGTGGGCGTGATTACGGGAGTTATTGGAATCAATGTAGCGCATGAGTTGGGACATCGTGTTACCAAATCAGAACAATTAATGTCAAAAATTTTATTGCTTCCTGCTTTGTACATGCACTTTTTTATAGAACATAATCGAGGACACCATAAGAATATTGCCACCAAAGAAGACCCTGCCACTTCTCGTTATGGAGAATCTCTCTATGCTTTCTTTGTTCGTTCAGTTTGTATGGGGTATTTGAGTGCATGGAAGATTGAGAATAAACGCCTTGCAAAAGCTGGAATCGCTGCGTTTTCTTGGCAAAATGAAATGCTACGTTTTCAAATTATACAGTTTACTTATCTGGCATTGATTACTTTCTTATTTGGTTGGAAGACAATGCTTCTTTCCTTAGTAATTGGATTTTTTGCTTTTCTGATGTTGGAGTTGGTTAACTATATTGAGCATTATGGCTTAGAACGAAAAAAACTTCCATCTGGGCGATATGAACCCGTCCAACCCATTCATTCTTGGAATTCTAATCATGAAATAGGACGTATATTTTTATATGAATTGACCCGTCATTCTGATCATCATTTTAAAGCGACTCGTAAGTATCAAGTCTTGCGCCATTTTGATGAGAGCCCTCAATTACCTTATGGTTATCCTGCTTGTATGTTGGCATCTTTGATACCGCCACTTTGGTTTAAAATGATGAATGAGCGTGCAATGACGTATCGAGCGTAATGTTTTAAAACGAAAGTTCGTCTTTACTATTTCCTTTCATAAATAAAAAGGATTTCATTTTTTTATTTGGCCCATAAATAGTGGTGAGATTTTTTTGGTCATCATAAATTTCCATCAAAACAGAATTGGCAATACGGAGATGTTGGAGTTCTTCAAGATTGGAGACCTCCATATAACACCAAATAGCGGTTAAATCTTCAGTTAGTTCCTTACCAAGAAACTGATAACTTAGATCTGTTTCATTTACATCTATACTAAACCGTTGTTGAATATAACGTGCAATAAGTTCATCTGCTGTACTTGCTTCTCGTTCTGTCCCAATGTATTGTTTCGTAACTCCTTGTTCTTCTAAGGCTTTTTCTAAATCATCAATGAATAAATGCATACTAATTTGGAGCATATTATCCTTATACTCAATGACACATTTACTTACATGAAACTCATGTAGCGAAGGAGGAGGGCTTGCCATCAAATGCCCAGAAATAAATGAGCTAAGTAAAATAGAAAAAAGTCGTATTGACATAATGAAGTTGCTTAATTTAGTTAGAATCTGTGTACGGGACAAAATAATCTTTAGAAGGATGCAAGGGGTTAAAACCACCTTTAAAAAGGGCTTATTCCAACGTAATTTATTGCGTTGCTCTTAAAAAGAAACACTTTTCCTAAGTTTTGTCCTGTACATAGAGTTAGAACAAAGATACATTTCTTACACTACTTTGGAAAGACTTGTATTAGGCACTATCGTTAAAATCGATTGGTTTTCAAACCTTAAAAAATATATTTTATAAAGCATAAAAAAACTTATATATAATTTTAAAGAAAGCTATGAATTACCTACCTTAGCGGTGAGAAACGATCAGAGGGGAGTAATAAATTTAATCCCTTGAGCATCCTTTTAGCTCATATCACATCAAATCTCAGTAAACCGATATTAATTTTATATTAAACATAAATTAAAGGGGTAGTACATAGCAATATGTCTATCCCTTTTCTTGTACCGACTTGCTTTACGAAAGCATGCCTTCAACGTATCATTTACAGAACTCGTCTCGCCATGTGTAAACGTGGTCGCCAATACGTAGAGTGATAAATCTCATCAATCACAATGCCTCGTTTGGAACTACTATGAATCATTTTTAACTCATCCGTTTTGTGAGAAACTACAATCCCCACATGATTGATCCGTCCTTTATCTGTAAAAAATAAGAGATCGCCTTTTTGGGCATCTTCATAAGGAATTTTCTTTCCGAGGGTGGCTTGCGCGGATGATTGATGAGGGAGTTTTATACCAAATTCATTATAGACAAATAAGGTGAAGCCTGAACAATCGAAGCCTTTTGGCGTGGTTCCACCATATTTATAATTGGTGCCAATATACTTTTTTGCAAAGTCGATTAATTCTTTTTCTTGTTTATTTTCTGAAGGTGGAGTAGTAGAAGGAGAAGATACTTGTGGGGTATGTTCTACAATACTTGTTCGATTGGAACTACATTTTACAATTAAAAAAGAAAAGAAGCCCAACAACATAATTAGCTCAAAGACGTTTTTATTCATAGTTGTGTCGATGTAAATGACAAAAAATATACTGCTGGGAATAGAAAATAATCGCTAAAGATATAATAAACTCGTTGAATTTAGGTTAGTTAATAAGGTTATTACTTTGAAAATTATACAACGAGTAAGGCGGATCATTTAAGGATGGTTCGCCTTTTTGTTTTAACTAACGTGATATGAAGAACTATTATTATATGATTTGAAAGTCATCTTGATCGGCTAGAAAATTAAAGCGTTCTCGAAATAGCGTTTGTTCCTTTTTATTAAGTTCAAGTGTAAAAACACCTTCTTCTTCGGATAATTGAAAGCGCATTTTCCCAACATAATCAACTAAGCTGCTATCGCCACTATACGGAATATCATTTCCATCTTTTCCTACACAATTTACACCAACCGTATAAACCTGATTTTCAATAGCTCTTGCAATTAGTAAGGATTTCCAAGCATAAGAACGCTTCTTTGGAAAATTGGCGATATAAATCAACAAGTCATAATGTTCTACATTTCGACTCCAAACTGGAAAACGCAAATCATAACAAACTAATGGGCAAATTTTCCAGCCTTTATAGTCAATTATCAACTTGTTTTTTCCTGCTGTGTACACTTTATCTTCACCTGCTAAGGTAAATAAATGCCGTTTATCATAGTATTGAATTGTTCCATCTGGATTCATCCAAATCAAGCGATTATAATACTTTCCATCTTCTTGAATGATTAAACTCCCACAAATCGCCGCGCTTATTTTGTTTGCTTTTTGACGCATCCAATGGATGCTTTCACCATCCATTTTTTCTGCCAATTGAGGTGCATTCATACTAAAACCAGTCGTAAACATTTCAGGGAGAATTACAAGATCAGTTTGTCCTTTGAGTGGTGCTAATTTTTGATCCAATTGTGCTCGATTAGCGGCAGGATTTTCCCAAATGAGGGACGTTTGGACGAGGGTGGCACGGAGATTTTTCATAATTTGGGCTTAGGATTCATTTAGATTTGCATTCAAGGGTTATTTTTTAGCAATCGAACTTCATCCCCTATTTGAATCACTCCTCCTTGCACTACTCGCGTGTTGATACCTCCATGCCCACGCATCGCATTATAGCCGCCTGCCCCCAGGTTAGTTTCCATCCGAGAACAAGGATGGCACAAGCCTGTCATCTCTAAGATAACCTCTTCTCCTATTTGAAATTGCTGATCTTTCAACGCCAATAAATTAATTCCAGAAATGACAATATTTCGCCTAGTATCTAATGGATTGATGGTATCCTTTTTTAAAATAGAAGCCACAGTTTGAAGATGTTCGGCTTGTATTAAGGTGACTTGTCTCTTTTTACTTTTTCCTGTATAATGATCGCCTTCCAATCCTTCTTCGATAGAAAGGGTAACGGATGCTATTTCCTGTAATGGTTCGCGTTTTTGTGGACGAATACCCATCCATTCAATTCGCCCCACTTGAGGCATAGTTTGGAAAAGTTCTTGGAGATTGGACATAAAGCAGTTGTTTATATTTTAGCCGCCAATCTAGTCCCTTGATCAATAGCACGTTTGGCATCCAATTGTTTGGCTACATCTGCTCCACCGATGAGGTGCGTTTTAATACCTTTTGCTTGTAAGGGTTCGAGTAATTCACGAAGGGGTTCTTGTCCTGCACAGATAATGACATTATCCACACGAAGCAATTCGGATTGATCGCCTATTAAAATGTGTAAGCCCTCATCATCTACTTTTTGATATTGGACTTGCCCCATCATTTTGACGTTCTTCATTTTGAGGCTTGAACGATGAATCCAACCTGTCGTTTTTCCTAAACCACCCCCAATTTTTCCTTTAGAACGTTGCAATAAGAAAATTTCGCGTGCAGGAGGCGCAGGTGCGGGTGCAACTAATGCCCCAGGGTTCGCATAAGTATCATCTACGCCCCATTCTTTGAGAAATTCTTTGACATTTAAAGCAGTTGATTCGCCTTTGTGCACTAAAAATTCAGCGACATCAAAACCAATTCCTCCAGCACCAACAATGGCTACGGAGTCACCAACTTCTTTTTTATCACGCAAAACTTCAATATAACTCAACACTTTTGGATGATCGGCTCCAGGGAAGCTAACTTGACGTGGCGTTACACCTGTGGCAATGGCGATTTCATCGAAGCCTTGTGACGCTAGAAAATCGGAGTCTACTCTTTTATTCAAATGGAGATGGACTCCCGTTTCTTTGATAAGGTTTTCATAATAACGAAGTGTTTCATAAAATTCTTCTTTCCCTGGAATCTGCTTCGCCATATTGAATTGTCCACCAATTTTATCATCGGCTTCATATAAATGTACTTCATGTCCACGCTCCGCTGCTGTTGTCGCAAAAGCTAAACCCGCTGGTCCCGCTCCCACTACACCAATTTTTTTCTTCGCACCAGTTGTTTTTTCAATATTCAACTCCGTCTCATGGCAAGCCCTTGGATTCACCAAACAAGACGTCAATTTACCCCCAAAAGCATGATCGAGACAAGCTTGATTACATCCGATACAAGTATTAATCAAATGTGATTTGTTGTCCATTGCTTTTTGCACAAAGAAAGAATCTGCTAAGAATGGTCGTGCCATACTCACCATATCGGCATGTCCATCCGCTAGTATTTTTTCAGCCACTTCAGGCGTATTGATTCGATTGGTCGTAATTAAAGGAATATTGACTTCTCCCATCATTCGTTTCGTCACCCAACTAAATCCACCTCGTGGTACCATCGTCGCAATAGTTGGAACACGCGCTTCATGCCAGCCAATTCCTGTATTAATAATCGTTGCTCCTGCCTTTTCTAATTCTTTGGCTAAGTAAACCACTTCTTCCCAAGTACTACCATCATGCACCAAATCCAACATGGATAAACGGAAAATGATGATAAATTCTTTTCCAACTGCTGCTCGTACGGCTCGCACTATTTCTAAAGGAAAACGAATACGATTTTCGTAGCTGCCGCCCCATTCATCGGTACGTTTATTGGTTTTTTTACAAATAAATTGATTAATTAAATAACCTTCAGAACCCATAATTTCTACGCCATCATAACCTGCATCCTGAGAAAGCTTTGCACATTTTGCAAAATCTTTGATCGTTCCTAGAATACCGCTTTTGCGTAAACCCCAAGGTTTGAATGGAGAGATCGGCGACTTCAAGGAGGTAGGTGCAACCGCTAATGGATGATAACCATATCGCCCAGAATGCAGAATTTGCATACAAATCTTCCCCCCTTCTGCATGTACTGCATCGGTAACGATTTTATGCTTTTTTGACTCCGATTTAGTGGATAGTTTTGCAGAAAAAGGGCCTACCCATCCTGCACGATTCGGCGCAATTCCACCCGTTACAATCAAACCCACTTGTCCACGCGCACGCTCCGCAAAATAAACGGCCATTTTTTCATAGCCGTTTTTTTCTTCTTCTAAACCTGTATGCATTGAGCCCATCAAGACGCGATTTTTTAAGGTAGTAAATCCAAGATCGAGTGGTGCTAAAAGATGTGGGAATGGTGTACTCATTGGTGAATAAGATTAGGATGAAGCGATAATTAGTTAAACCTTCAAATGAAAATTTAGTTGGTAAAGATGCAAATTATTTTTCGTTTAGCGAATATTCGCTCTCTTATTTTTACTCTAAAAATGACTTGTATTGTTCTAAAACTCGTCCGACAGGATAAATACGATGCGTGGGTTCATAATAAGGAGAATTCTTATAGATGAAATCCAATTGAGCACGCGCATCTTTGGCAAAGGCCTCATCTTTGGCTTGTTTTTCTTGCAGACGCAGTTTTAAATCTGGATTTTGATCCAACAATTCTAAGGCAGTATCTTCAAAAACATAAGAGGAAAAGTATTCTTTTTGCATCAAAATACCATCAAAAAAATTCCAAGCAAAAAAAGAATCGGGTGCCTGCGGTTCAAGGGTTTCTATAATGTAGCGATTACTTACTTGATTGGTATAAATGATATAATCGCCTTTTCGGAATAACCATTCTTGATTTTCTTTTTCCACTTTCACATCATAATGCAAATAATGCCCTTCATACGCATCCCGTGTTTTAAAATCTTCGATTCGATACAATTCGACTGGTAATTCTACATCTTTAGTTAATTGCTTCACTTCCACACCATTCCATTTTAGCCGCTCTATTACTTTATAATACGCCTGAGGAATCACATAAGCATAAGGTTTTTGAACGGCTTCTGTTACTCTATAGGTTTTAAAATAAGGAATCACTTTTTCATAAGGTTCATTTCTGTCGTAATACAAGCGATCAATTCCTGAGATAGCACTGGGTCGATATTTCGCTTTATAACCTTTAAAGTTGATGAAATCTTTTTGCTCCGTATCCATTGCCCAATTCAAATCAAAAATGGGTTTGGTACGCGTATTCGCTAGTGCTTTTTGTTTAGCGGATTGAAGTACCTCTTTTTGTTCGTGCATTACTTCCAGCATGGTTTCCATAAAATAGTAGGTACTTCTGACGCGATCTTCAAATGGCTTGAGCATGTGCGTTTCGGGCATAAAAGAAATGGCATTGTGTAAGGCGGCATACCCTGAAGAATAACGCGGTAAATCTAAAAAAGCGGCAATTCCATCATCGGGTGTATTTCGAGCGTAAACGTAAGGTGTCATTTCCCAATCTTTTGCCTCCATTTTTTGGTATAAACTTGGAAGCATTTTTTCATTCATATAAGATGATAAATGTTGATCTAATTTGTTGGATTGGGTAGCAATGAGCGTGAGCGTATATTGATAATCTGCACCATTAGAAGTATGATTATCTATAAAAACATCAGGCAACCATTTTTGATAAATTTGATTGAACGTTTGTGCGTTTCTAGAATCACATTTAATAAAATCGCGATTTAAATCTAAATTTTTAGCATTACCTCTAAAACCATGTTCATGTGGTCCTTCTTGATTGGCTCGACTATAACTTCCACGATTGAGTCCGCCACCAATATTGTAAAAAGGAATCAAAACGATGACGGTATTTTCCAGCCACTTTTTCTTCTTTTTTTGCTGTAAAAGATCACGAATCAGCATCATAGAAGCATCTACGCCACAAGGCTCACCTGCATGAATGGCGTTGTTGATAAAGAGAATCAACTTCCCTTCTTTTTTGAGTTCAACGGGATCAAAGTTGCCATCTTTTGACAACACAAGCGTATGCAAAGGATACCCACTATCCGTACTGCCATGCGCGCTTAATTGGATTTGTTTGGGATGTTTTTTAGCTAATTCTCCATAAAACGCAATGGCTTCCAAATAGGTAGCGGTTGTATTTGGGCTTTGTTCAAAAGGAGTTAAAAAATCTTGTGCATTTGTGAAAAAGAAGAGGTGTAAACTTAATAAGATAAGGAGGCAACGCATGGGGAAGATTATTAATTTAAAATTTTTTAAAAATGAAACATCCATGCCTACAAATAGACACATAAAGCAATGCTTAAATTAATCGTAAGACGACTTATAGTATGATTTAAACAAATACAAGAAAATTATCCTAAACGTAAAGATCTGTGTACAGGACAAAACTTAGGAAGAGTGTTCTTTTTTAAGGGCAACGCAATAAATTACGTTGGAACAAGCCTCTTTTCAAGGAGGTTTTAACCCCTTGCATCCTTCTAACGATTATTTTGTCCTCTACACAGAGTAAAGATATAAAATGATTGCCAAATCTTATTTTGAAACTTCTTCACACCTTAATTTAAAAGTTCAAGAATTTTTCGATTTCTAATAAAGTTTCTTCGGGCTGTTCTTCTTGTAAGAAATGACCACTTTCAAACTCTTTTACTTGTGCATGAGGCAATCTGTTTTTCCACTTTTGTAAATATTCTTTTGTAATAAATTCATCGTGTACACCCCAAAGAAGGAGCCAAGGTTTTTGTTCCAATTTAGAAAGTTGATTCCATTGTTTTTGATACCATTCAGACGAACCAACTAGCGATTTTCCAATATTTAATAGCGATAATCTTGATGTTTTACTAGGAAAGGGACGGATATACTGTTGGTGAATTATTTTGGATAGTTTTTTCTTGTTGTGAAATCCTTTTTTTAATAAGAATTTAGGTGAAAAATTTAAATATAAATACATCCATTTTCCTATCGTGCTGTTGATGATTTTATCTGCTTTTTGAGCATTGGGATTGCTTTTTGTTTCCCATAACCAAGTGTTAAATACAACTACTTTTTTTATTCTATCGTTATTTTGAATGCCAGATGCGAGACCAATAGGGCCACCAAAATCGTGTACAATTAATACGATATTAGTTAAGTTGAGTTTTTTGATGAATTCGGTCAGATTGTTAGCATGTGATGATGGTGTTCCATCAAAATCTTCTGGTTTCTCCGATAATCCAAAACCAATATGATCGATAGCTATGCATCTGTATTTTTTTGATAAAACAGTAATATAATTGCGATAGAGGAATGACCAAGAAGGGGTACCGTGTACAAATAAAAGAATTTCTCCTTCCCCTTCATCTATGTAGTGCATTTTGCCTGCATCTAACTGGATGAATTTATTGTCGAAAGGATATAAGGTAAGATCTAACCACTTTGGTGCTTTTAAAGATAAACTCATAATTCAATTTTTTTTAATTGTAAATCTTAAAGCAAAGTTCAGAAAGTACGAACATTTTAATGTTGGTATACACCAAGATTTTAGATTCTTATTTTCCCAAGTAGTTTGCTAAAATTACTAGCATCCATTCTCAGATAAGAAGCCAAATCTTTATGCGTTACCATTTGTAGTAAATGAGGACTTCTGGTAGTGAAATTTCTAAATCGAGTTTCAATATCATAAGCCATTAGCTCATAGTAACGATTGAGAATATCGGTTAATAATAACTCGGCAGCTTTTCGAAATAGGGTTTCGATGGGTCTATATTTTGTCATTAAAGCTTGATGTTTTTCATAGGAGATGCGTAGAAATTTACTGTCAGTTATCGTTGATAAAAAATACTTGGAAGGGGATTGATTTAAAAAAGATTCGGGGATTCCAGAAAAAGAGGGAGGATAGGTAAATGAAATAATGTGTTCTTTATACTCATGGATGTAGTAAGATTTTTGAATACCTTCTAGTACAAAATACATATAACGTTCGGTGTCTCCTTCACTTGTCATTATTGTTTTTTTAGGAACGGTATATTCTGACCAATTAGAAAGATAATCTTCTATAATGTGGTTTTCAACAGTATGTATTTTCAGTAAATAGTCTTTCATTAGATCGTATGTGTTAATTTATCACACAAAAGATAGGTCTTCTAGTTATATTTTAATAATTTAAATGCTAGAAATAAATTGACTACTTTTTGAGTATACTAATTTACATCGGAATTGCTTATTTGGCATTGTGTCTCATTTTTTATGTGGCGCAACCCCTTTTCTTTTTTCGTCCCGAAATTTTACCTAAGACCTTTACTTATAAATATGAATTTCCGTTTCAAGAAATCAATTTTGAAATGGAAGATGGCGGTATCATCAATGGCTTACATTTTAAAGTACCGAACTCAAAAGGAGTCGTTTTTTACTTCAAAGGCAACTCCAGAAGTATAAAAGGTTGGGCAAAATTTGCGCGAGATTTTGTGAGTAAAGGCTATGACTTTTTCATGATTGATTATCGAGGTTTTGGAAAAAGTACAGGCAAACGCAGTGAAACGACCCTTTACAATGATGGTCAACATGTGTATAAATGGCTATCCGAACGCTATCCCGAAGAAAAAATTCTCATCTATGGACGCTCACTAGGAAGTGGTATTGCTACCAGAATTGCCTCTTGGAACAAGCCCCACATGCTCATTTTAGACTCACCTTATTATAGTTTTCTGAAACAAATTCGTCGTTACGCATTTTGGTTACCTTTGAAATGGCTACTCCGTTATCAAATACGAACTGATTTATTTATTAAGAAAGTAACTTGTCCTGTTTTTATCATACACGGAAAAAAAGATCGTTTGATTCCATACAGCCATAGTGAGCAATTGCAAGCCCTGGTACCTGAACAATGTGATTTGTACCCCATAGATGAAGGTGGACATAACAATCTTCCTGATTTCGCAGAATACCATGATATTTTATATGACATTCTAAATGATGAAGCCTTATTTCGCTCTATTGTCCATCGTTGGAAGCGGATGCGGGCGTAAAATGTGTGGTAATAAAACTAAAAAATATGAGCCGACTTTTTTACTTATTTATAGTAAATATAATTTGCTGTTTGCATACCAATGCACAAAAAACGCATACCATAAAACTAGGGCTAAATTTTCCATTCTATTACAATATGCCTAGTCTCCACTATGAGTATAAACCTAGTCCTAAATACGGTTTTGAACTAAGTACGCATCTTGATATTGAACCCTATGAAGTTCGATCGATTCTTTCTAGTTCTTCTGAGAGACGAATAGGTATAACCAATAGAGATTTAGAATTTATATTTCGATTTCACAATTACCCTTTCCATCAAAATCTCGATAGCAAATTTAAAGAATTTTATTGGGGGCCTTATTTAAAATTACAATATAACATTCATACCGATCCTCTACTTTATGAAGAGCCTCCAATTATTACAGGTACAATAATTAATCTTCCAGAATCAAAAATACGTGCCTTAGATGGAGGTATAGTAATAGGATATAAGTTACATTTGGGAGAAAGATATAGTATTGAACCTTCCTTATTATCTGGTTTAGACCTGCTAAGTTATAGAGATAAGGATGCACTAAACCCAAATACATTTACAATAAATCCAGATTTCTTAGTAAATTTAAAATTGGGCTATCAATTTATTAAATGAGACTTGAAAGAAATTTGTTTTGATATTTGTAAAACTAAAAAACTATGCCTACCCACTATCGTACTTGTAATCTTTGTGAAGCCATGTGTGGCTTAGAAATTCAATATGAAGGAACAACTGTTCAAACCATCAAGGGAGATAAAAATGACCCCTTGAGTCGTGGACACATTTGCCCTAAAGCGGTAGGCTTAAAAGATATTTATGAAGACCCTGATCGCTTAAAACAACCCGTTCGAAGAAGGGAAAATGGTTGGGAGGTCATTTCATGGGAAGAAGCTTATACAGAAGTCGTTGAAAACATTCAACGCATTCAACATCAACACGGTAAAAATGCCGTTGGGGCATATTTGGGTAATCCCAATGCGCATAATGTCGGTAGTATACTTTTCGGACGAAATTTATTAAAAACGCTTGCTTCTCAGAATATATTTTCTGCTACTTCTGCCGATCAATTGCCGCATCATTATGTATCGACTTTGCTATTTGGGCATATGATGGCAATTCCTATTCCTGATATTGATCGAACTGATTTCTTTTTAATTATTGGTGGAAATCCAATGGTGTCTAATGGAAGTTTGATGACCGCCCCTGATTTTCCGAAACGCTTACGTGCTATTCAAAAACGAGGAGGCAAAGTAGTCGTGATTGATCCGCGTCGAACTGAAACAGCAGATAAGGCAGACCAATATATTGGTATTAAACCTGGTCATGATGTTTTGCTTCTTTTGGGAATGCTTCATCATTTAATCGAAAAAGAGCAAGTCAATCTTCGACATTTAGAACCTTTAATAGTAAACCTTGATACGATTAAAGAAATTGTTGCGCCCTATTCTTCTGAACGCGTGGCTACGCCTTTAGGTATCAAAGCTTCAAAAATTCGTGAACTGGCAACTGAATTTTGTAGTGCGAAATCTGCTGTTTGTTATGGACGATTAGGCGTTTCTACACAGCAATTTGGGGGCTTATGTCAGTGGCTGATTTATTTGTTAAATATGTTGAGTGGGAATTTAGACCGAGCGGGTGGGGCGATGTTTACGCAACCTGCTTTTGATGTTATGGGACTTGGAAAATCCACTCGATTAAACCGCTGGAAAAGTCGTGTGCGTGGACTTCCTGAATTTGGTGGAGAACTCCCTTGTGTAACCATGGCGGAAGAAATGCTCACAGAAGGAGAAGGACAAATTAAAGCGATGTTTACCGTTGCTGGAAATCCTGTTTTATCTACTGCAAATGGAAAGCAATTAGAACAGGCATTTGAGCAATTGGATTTCATGGTGTCCATTGATATTTATATCAACGAAACGACTAAATTTGCCAATATTATTTTACCACCTGCTACGGGTTTAGAAACAGGTCAATATGATGTCATCTTTCATCAACTAGCCATTCGAAATACCGCAAAATACAGTCCGCCACTTTTTGAAAAATCGGACGACCAACGCTACGATTGGGAAATTTTACAAACTTTAGCCCAGCGTTTGAAAGGAGAAGAAGCATCCCTTATGTCTCCTGAAATGGTGCTGGATTTTACACTCCAAAGTAGTCCTTATCAACTAAGTTTGGCGCAACTTAAAGAACAACCTCATGGAGTAGATTTGGGGGCGATGAATCCTTGTTTAGAAAATCGCTTAAAAACAAAAGAAAAAACGATCAATCTTGCTCCCAATGAATTAGTCGCTGATTTGAAACGGGTAGAACAAAGCTTTTTTAATGCTTCGTCTCCATCAGAATATCCCCTTTATTTGATTAGTCGTCGTCAATTACGTTCGAATAATTCGTGGATGCACAATAGTTATCGTTTAGTCAAAGGACCCAAACGTTGTACGGTTTTAATTCATCCAAATGATGCAAAAAATCATCAAATCGAACATGGGCAAGCCGTAAATGTGATTTCTTCCAAAGGACAAATTCAATTGCCAGCAGAAGTGAGTGATGAAATGCTCGAAGGAGTCGTTTGTATCCCACATGGCTGGGGGCATGCGCGTGAGGGCGTACAGCTACAAGTAGCAAAAGCTCATGCAGGGACTTCTATTAATGATTTAACGGATGAATATTTGATTGATGAGTTGACAGGGAATACGGCCTTTAGTGGAGTGCGGGTGCAATTAGAGGCTATATCCCAATCATAACGCGTACAATCATAGCAATGCCAAAAATGATGAGTGCGCCTCCAGAAATTCGACGTAACCAAAGGACATGTTTGGCTTGAAGATATTTTCGAATTTTATGAGAGAATTTTACTTTTAGAAAATCTGTTAAAATAACGACGCCCATTATTCCTCCAAAGAAGAGTAAAGCACTTGACCAATACACTTCATTTTCCTCAATAATTGTGGTCGCAATTCCAAACCAAAAAACAACGGTAAATGGATTGATCGTATTAATCAAAAAGCCTTTTAGCCAAAGCGACCACCAAGAAGAAAAACGACTAGCTTTATCTTGTTTAAAATTGATGGGAGGTGGTTTACTAAGTATTGTTACTAATCCAAAAACTAATAATACAATCCCGCCAGCAATTCCCAAGTATAAACTAAATGCACCTTCTGTATCAAAATTGATGGCATAAGCCATAGCATATGAAACGATTCCAATAAACAAAAAATCACTAATCCATATTCCTAGACAAACCATTAATCCAGCTAAAAGACCTTCTTCGACTCCTGTTTGTACCAACGCAAAAAGAATGGGACCCGTCATAATAGCGAGTACGAAACCAATTTGTATGCCGTCCCAAAGAAGATTCATTTGGTTTGAAGATTTTACTATTTTTTAGGAATAAACGCTGATTAATAACTTTCTACCAGATGCATGATTTCTAAATTCACATAAGTAAATACCTTGCCAAGTACCCAGATTTAAACGTCCATTCGTAATAGGAATCGTAACAGAAGATCCAACCAAACTGGCTTTAATATGAGCTGGCATATCATCTGAACCTTCCATCGTATGTGTCAAAAAAGGCTCATTTTCAGGAACAATTTTATTGAAAAAACTTTCAAAATCTACGCGAACAGAAGGATCAGCATTTTCATTAATGGTCAAACCAGCAGAAGTATGTTGAATAAATACATTTAACAAACCCGTTTGAGGTAAATCAGGAATTGCATGCAGTACCTCTCTTGTGATCAAATGATAACCACGCTTGTAAGCAGAAAGACGAATATGGTATTGTTGTATCATAAAGATTCATGACCTTTTAGTCGTGCCACGAGCACTATAATATAGTTTTATGTATAACTCCGTTTGAATTTTTACTCAAAACTCGAGGCACGACCCACGTTTTAAAAAAGCTGTACTCCGAAAAGTACAGCTTCATGGTTGTGAGTGTTTTCATCTTCTTCCAAACAGATGAAAGGGCGACGAAAAACTTCTTTTATATCTCTAACGGAAAATATTATTTATCCTTTTTTAACTCTTTGATGGCATCATTAACTTCTTTAGTTGCCTTTTTCAGTTCTTCGACTTGTTTTTCTTTACCATTACTACCATTTTCTTCTTCTTTTTTATTGGAAGAGCGTCTTCTACGACGTCGAGTAGGCTTTTCCTCTTTTTGAGCAGCCGTTTTAGGTGTTTCTGTTTCTTTTGACTCATCAAAAGGTTCTTTACCAAAAGTAAGCCCTTTCGCATCTGTATGAATATAAATGGTATCGCCAGCCGCAAATTCACCACTAATGACAAATTTAGACAATTCATTGATAACTTCACGCTGTAAAACACGTTTCATTGGGCGTGCTCCAAATTGAGGATCATAGCCTAAATTTGCTAAGTGATTCATTGCTGGATCGCTAATTTTAAGTGCAATAGACTTTTTAGCGAGCATTTTATGGGTCTTACGAAGGAGTAATTTCAAGATTTGCTTGATTTCATCTCTCGTTAATGGTAAAAACATGACTTTTTCATCAATACGATTGAGAAATTCTGGGCGAAGATTTTCTTTTAATGCCTCAAAAATATCGTCTTGCGTATTTGCAATAATATCTTGTCGATGTTCTTCGTCAGTAATGTTATCTAAATCCTCAAAATTTTCCAGAATCACCTCAGCTCCCATATTAGAAGTCATAATGATAATGGTATTTTTAAAATTAGCGATTCGACCACGATTATCCGTTAAATGTCCATCATCTAATACTTGTAATAAAATATTAAATGTATCAGGATGAGCTTTTTCTATTTCATCTAATAAAACGATAGAGTAGGGGCGACGGCGAACCGCTTCTGTCAACTGTCCTCCTTCATCATAACCTACATAACCAGGAGGCGCACCAACTAATCGAGATACAGAATGACGCTCTTGGTACTCACTCATATCAATACGGGTGATGGCTTTTTCATCATCAAAAAGTACTTCTGCGAGTGCTTTCGCCAATTCTGTCTTACCTACCCCTGTTGGTCCAACAAAGATAAAAGAACCAATAGGACGATTCGCATCTTGCAAACCTGCACGTGAGCGACGAACCGCATCTGAAACTGCCTTTACAGCTACATGTTGTCCAATCAAACGCTTACCGATTTCATCTTCCAAACGAAGCAATTTATCTTTTTCAGATTGCATCATTTTAGCAACAGGAATTCCTGTCCAACGTGCAATTACCTCAGCAATATCATTGCCTGTCACTTCTTCATTCGTGAAACGTGTTTCTTCGGGTAGTTTGGTAAGTTTTTCTTCGGCGACTTTGAGCATAGTCTCTTGCTCTTTTATTTTACCATAACGGATTTTAGCTACCGTTTCAAAATCACTTTCGCGTTCTGCTTTTTCAGCTTCTTGCTCAAACTCTTCAATATTTTTTTTGATATTTTGAATGGTATCGACAATTTCTTTTTCACTTTTCCAAGCAGCATTTAATTGATCTAAACGCTCGCGGGAGTCCGCAATTTGTTGATTGATTTTCTTTAATTTAGTCTTGTCTTTTTCTCGTTTGATGGCTTCGCGCTCAATTTCTAATTGGCGTACTTTACGATCTTGCTCGTCAATTTCATCAGGAACGGAATCGAGTTCCAAACGCAATTTAGCAGCAGCTTCATCAATTAGATCAATGGCTTTATCGGGTAAAAAACGATCAGAAACATAACGATGAGATAATTCTGCGGCGGCGATTAAAGCTTCATCTAAGATTTCAATTTTGTGGTACACCTCATAACGTTCTTGTAGACCCCGCAAGATAGAAATGGTATCTTCTACACTGGGTTCTTCAATTAAAACTGTTTGGAAGCGACGAACGAGTGCTTTATCTTTTTCAAAATATTTTTGGTACTCATCTAAAGTAGTAGCACCAATAGTACGCAATTCGCCACGGGCGAGAGCGGGTTTCAAGATATTGGCTGCATCCATTGCACCATTTCCTCCACCTGCGCCAATAAGGGTATGAATTTCATCAATGAAAAGGATGATTTCACCGTCAGAAGAAGTTACTTCTTTAATGATAGCTTTTAGTCGTTCTTCAAATTCTCCTTTATACTTTGCACCAGCAATCAAAGCTGCCATATCCATGACATAAATTTTCTTTGATTTTAGGTTTTCAGGGACATCTTGTTTGACAATACGCCATGCGATGCCCTCCACAATAGCTGTTTTACCTACACCAGCTTCTCCAATGACTAATGGATTGTTCTTTTTACGACGAGAAAGGATGTGCATCACGCGACGAATTTCTTCATCACGTCCTACGATGGGATCGAGTTTTCCACTTTCTGCACGTTCGTTAAGACAAATGGCAAATTTGTTCAGCGCATTGTATTGCGCATCACCACTTTGGTCGGTGACTTTATTTCCTTTTCGTAATTCTTTGATGGCTTCAATAAGTTCTTTCTCTTTCGCACCTAATTCTTTAAGTACGCGTGCGCCTTGATCGGTGCCTTTTGTAATACCAAGCAAGATTAATTCTATAGAAATATATTGATCGCCAAAAACGCTTAGTTGTTTTTTAGCTGTAGCTAAAGAACGATTGGCATCATTCGATAATACTTGTTTTTCTGCACCTGCTACTTTTGGATGTCCTTCAATCAGTTTATCTAAACGGCTGTTTAAGCTAGCCATATTAACCCCCATTTTTTCTAGGAGAAACTTGGGTGTATGTTCGTCAATTTGAAGTATGCCTTTCAATAAGTGGTAGGTGTCGATTACTTGATGGTCTCGATCTCCTCCAATTTGTTGTGCTTTGAGGATAGCTTCTTGTGCTTTGATCGTAAAATTATCGTAAGTCATGTTGTAGTTAATTCAAGTTGCGGTTTATCTTTTAAAGAACCCCAATGCGTTATATTTTGGTTCGAAATCTCCTTTATTGACGTTCGATCTCCACAACTTGGGTTAATGAACTAAAATCTTTTTTATTAAGGATTAATGATCAGGTTTATTAGGCTTGGGAGCGACTAATAAACGTTTTAAAGCTTGTACACTTAGTTGTCGTTCCAGCGAAAATAATTGCTGTTCTTGCTCAATATACTCAAAAATACTTAATGCACTTTGAATTTTTTCGACTGCTGCTTGTTTATTTCCGATCTCATGGAGAAAGCTCCCTTCTTTTGCCATAATTTCACCGACTAATTCAAGTTGTGGAATGCTCATTCCTTTTTCATTCGTCAAGAAAGAAATGATGTTATCGGAGGAGATATTATCGATTTCTTTTTTATCTAAACGAAGATATTCTGTATAAGCAATATCTAAATATTCGAGAGATTCTTCTGCATCTAAACCAATTAATTTAGCAAGCAAACGAGCAATGTCTTGAGTCAGTCGTTGGATGTAATCACGTTGTATCATGAGGAATGGTTTACGGATTGAGAAAGTACCAAAACAGTTAGGGACACACTCAATAAATGGGTATCCTTGTATGTTTAACATTTACAAGATCGCAATTGTTACACGAGGGAGATTAGATTGGAATTTTCTTAAACTAGAAATACTAGTTTTATTAGAATAAAAGACGTTCTAATTCTTTTTTTACAAAATCACCGAGTTCTTTTACATAAGCTTTAGAGAAATTAAATTCTATACCTGCCATCTCATACACTTCGGGGATGCTGCGCGTATAGCCAAGTTTCAAGGCATTGGTATAATCTGTGATGGCTTTTTGTGGATTTTGACGGAAGTTGCGCCAGATAGCAATTGCGCCGAGCTGTGCCATTCCATACTCGATATAATAAAAAGGTACTTCAAAAATGTGTAATTGGCGATGCCACATACAATCAATATGATGTTCTAACCCAGTCCAGTCTACCCCTTCATTATTGAGTTCATAAAAAATAGAACGCCATTGTTGGATCCGATCTTGAGCCGAATGTTCAGGATGAGTATACAACCAATGTTGAAATTTGTCAATAGTAGCCACCCAAGGAAGTGTAACTAATACTTTTTCAAGTTGCCAAATTTTCGCTTGACGTAATTCTTCTTCATTAGAATAAAAAGTATCCCAATAGTCCATCGTTAAGAGTTCCATTGTCATGGCTGCCAGCTCTGCAATCTCAGAAGGAAGATTTTTGGAAGTATTTAATTCATATTCTCGGATGAGATAGGAATGTACTGCATGCCCCGTTTCATGCATCATTGTACGAACATCTTTGATGGAATTAGCTGCATTCATAAAAATGAAGGGTATTCCTGATACAGGTAAAGGCATATTATAACCTCCAGGGCGTTTACCTGGACGAGAAGCTAAATCAAGATGTCCTCTTTGGTTCATAATGTTGAGTACCTCGCCAAAGAGTGGGTTGATATGATGGAGTGATTGAACCGATTTTTTGATTAATTCGTCTACGGATTGAAAGGCTTCCTTTGGTCGATTGCCCGTGAGTGCTGTTACGGTATCCCAAGGGCGTAAGGTGTCTACACCAATAGATTTTTTTCGAAGAAGATTGAGTTCCTTTAAAATAGGAAGAATAGTTTCGGCAATAGATTGATGAAAATCAAAACAATCTTCTACTTTATAATCGAAACGATGAAGGGCTTGAAATTTATAATCTCTATAATTTTCAAATCCTGCATTGAGCGCAAGTTGATGTCTTAATTGCAATAGGTCATCGAAGGTGCTATCCAGTTCATCTCGATCTTCTCGAACACGAGCATTGATTTTTGAATAAATCATTTCTCTTGTTGGACGATCAGCATCTTCTAAAATTTTTCGTGCCTGTTGTATCGTGAGTTCTTGCCCTTCATGTTTAATGATCATTTTAGAAAATAATCTTCCATGATTTTTAGAACGCATTTTTATGTCTGAAACGATAGAAACATTTTCTTCTTGATAGAGATCTATATCATTTTTAATAGAACGAAGGAAGATAAAGTAAGTCTGAGTATCTAATTCCTCTTTGAAGGGAGAATCATTGAGTTTTCGATTGAGTTGATCTGTATATGGTGAAATACGTGGAGATAATTCTTGAACAGCATAATTGTAGGATTCCATTGCTTTTTCGTCCTCATTATCACAAGTGAAACGAATGTATCGCCAGCGAAATTCTTCTCCTACGACGTCATTTAGTTCACACCAATCAGCAATCCATTTTTCTAAAGCTGCTGTGTTTTCAATTGGACGTTTTACCAATTCATGGTAGTATGGTTTTAGTTTAGACCAAACAGATATTTTGAAGGTTTGTGGTAAGTAGACCCGTTCTTTTTCCACTAGCTTTACTAGAGTTCCCATTTAGTAGTATGTTTATCTAATCAGTAATAATAGGGTGTTACATAACTTTGGAAAAATGAAATTATTCCTCTTCTGAAGAAGTAGCTTCCTCTGTTAAAACACCTCGATCGTTTAGAAAATTAAACCACTTAATCACTTTTTTCATATCACTCATATGAAAGCGATCTTTATCATAATTAGGTAAAACGTCTGCAAAATACTCTTTAATGTCGTTTGATGAACCATTGGTTTTTACTGGAGGATTGTCCTCTAATTGATCCAACATAGAAGAAAACACTTTTGCCAATTCAGTAGAATCATCATCCGTATAAATCGCAATAGATTCTAAAGGTGTAAATTGATGTTTACGAGAAGATGCAAATCGTTTTTTACCACTATCTAAATCTTCAATAATCAGACCATTATTTTTATTGGTTACCATACGATAAATTCCAGATAGACCACTTACTGCTACTAATTTATCTAAATTCATATTGGATAGATTTGAATTTTTCTAAAAAGGGCTATTCCTAAGATAGGACTAGGCTTCAAAAAAGGTGTGCAAATGTACAAAAAAATACCTTGCTAAAAGGACGAATGAATGTTAATCTTATCATCAATAATCTCTATAAATTTCTACTTCCATAAGCATCAATCATACGGTATGGATATAATTCGGGTAAAGCACTAAGCTGATCTAATTCTGCTAGTTCACTAGAAGATAAAACTAAATCTTTTGCTTGTAAATTATCAATAAGTTGTTCCATCGTACGCACGCCTATAATGATAGAAGAAACTATCTTTTTAGATAAAATCCATGCCAAGGCAATTTGAGAAGGGGTGGTATTATGAGCTTGAGCAATCGTTTGAACACCTTCCATGATAGCCCAGTTTTTTTCGTTATTTCTACGCGCCCAAGATTCCTCTGTTTCTTCGGCAGTCGTTGCAATTCTTCCTGTTGTAGGCCCATCTTTCGTATATTTTCCTGTTAAGAAGCCTCCACCAAGTGGTCCCCATGGCAATAAACCAATACCTTCCGATTCAAGTAAATCAAAGAATTCATATTCCATATCTCTTTTTACAAGGCTATATTGATATTGAGCGGCGATAAAAGGATTGGTGTTCAATTGTTGTGTCAATCCTTGCACTTTCATGAGTTGCCATGCTTTAAAATTGGAGATGCCGATATAACGCACTTTTCCACTTCTGATGAGGTCTTCCAATGCTCGAATAGTTTCCTCTAATGGAGTAATAGGATCAAAACAATGCAAATAAAGCAAGTCAATATAGCCTGTTTGCAATCGTTGTAAACTAGTATGTACACCCTCCATGATATGCATACGTGACAATCCTTGTGCATTGACATCTTTTCTGGTCGGAAAACGAACTTTGGTAGATACGATAATATCAGAACGTCTGTTTTTTAAAGATAAACCTACGATTTCTTCGGATCGTCCAGCAGCATAAACATCAGCAGTATCAATATGATTGCCTCCTGCATCAATGAATTTATCAATAATTTCTAATGCTTCTTTTTTTGGCGTAGAACGATCCGATTGTTCGCCAAAAATCATACTTCCTAAAGTGAGGGTAGAAGTGATTAAGCCACTTTTGCCAATGGGTCGATATTGCATAAATAGTTTTTTTATAAAAAGACAAGTGTCAATTTCTCAGACTAGAAATTGACACTTGTAAAGATAAATTTATTTTGGATATCGGTAATACACTTACTCTACAATCCCCAATTGATTCATCATAAATTGATATTGAAAGACCAAATCTTTAATAGTTTGTTCTGTAGATTTTCCACTACCATGTCCACTGTCATAATCCATGTAGAGTAAAATAGGATTAATTTGACCAGGATTATTTTGTAAGGCAGCTACAAATTTTTTCGCATGTAAAGGATCAACACGCGTATCATTTTCACCAGCGATGACCAAAGTAGTTGGCGCATTTAAACCCATACGAATATTGTGGTAAGGGGAATAAGTCAAAAGATTTTGGAAATCTTCTTTTTTGTCAGGATCACCATATTCAGGAATCCAATAGCGAGCGATCAAAAATTTATGATAGCGAATCATATCCAATAAAGGCACGGCACAGATGGCTGCTTTAAATAAATCTGGACGTTGTGTGACCATAGCACCCACTAATAAGCCACCATTACTACCTCCACGAATACCTAATTTTTCATTCGTGGTATAGCCTTCTGCAATTAAATATTCACCTGCAGCAATAAAATCATCAAAACAATTTTGCTTTTTTGTTAGCATTCCATCTTCATGCCATTGTTCACCATATTCATCTCCTCCTCGAATACAAGCAATCGCATATACGCCTCCACGATTAACAAAAGTAGCGGCTAAACCAATGTAATTAGGAGACATTCCTACATTGAAACCACCATAGCCATACAATAAAGTAGGATGACTTCCGTCTAATTCAATTCCTTTTTGGTGCATCACAAAAATAGGAACACGTGTACCATCTTTAGAGGTATAAAATTTAATGCTTGCTTCAATATTATCGGTATCTAAAGGAACATCTCTCGTAAAATACAATTTCCATTCTAAGGTTTTTCCGTCAAGGGTGTAAATTTTGGTAGGCGCAGTAAACGTACTTAGATTAACATAAAGTGTATTTGATTTTTTATGGTAAGACATGCTTCCTACATTACCTACTTCTGGAAGAGGAATTTCTTTTAAAAAATTTCCATTGTGATCATAAGCAGATAATCGACTGACCACATCTTTTTTGTCTTGTACTATCAAGTAATCAGGAGTGATGACATAATTTTCTAGTACCGTTTCTTTTTCAGGCAATAGAGTTTTCCAATTTTCAAATTTTGGACGGGCTTTATCTGCTACCATCAATTTGAAATTAGGGGCATCATCATTGGTCATAAAATAGATTTTATTATCCAATGCATAGGCACTTGTGCGATTTTTGTCGCTGCTATAAACAGTTACTGGTTCATCATCAGATCCTGTTTTACGCATTTTTAAGGTATTGCTATAGAAATCGCCTTCAGAGATAAAGGTGACATCGCTATAGCGGGCATCATAAATCGACATGAAATTTTTAGCATCCTTAGGCGCGAAAAGGAAATTATCTTTTCTACGATCGGTTCCAATTTTATGCAAATAAGTTTTGATTGGAATTTGCTGTTCTAGCATTTCTTTTGTTCCTACGTATATATAGGCATGTTTTTCATCTTTGGTCCAAGTGAAACCACGAAGCCCTTCAATAGGATCGCCTAAGATTTCGCCAGTTTTGGTATCAACTATACGATAGGTACTAATTTCAGCCCCTTTATTTTGAACACCAATAGCCACTTTTTCGCCTTCTTTGGTGAAATTGACTCCTGAGATAGCAGATAAACCCGTTTCATCAATTTTCATAGGATCAAAAATTAATACATCTTTTCCATCGAGACGAGTATACAATTTATATTGTTGCTCTCCTTTTTTCTTGACGTAGAAAAATTGACGTTCCCCAGCTAAAAAAATGGGTCCTGTAATATCACGATCAATATAAGCAGCGATTTCTTCTTTTAAACCAGCTACTTCTTTAGAAGTGGTATTCAAATAGTCCATGGTAAAATCATGCTGTTGTCGAGTCCAGTCTATTACGGCCTGATCTTCTTTATCTTCAAGCCATTGATAATTATCTGTTAATTGGAAACCATGTAAATCATCTACTACTGACTTGATGGTGGTTTTGGGTGGTTGAAAATCCATTTGAGCGATAGTGGTAATACTTGTTGTTAACATAGCCGTTATAACGAAAGCTAGGGAGTAAAAGTTTTTCATTTTGATTAGATTTGATTAGTTGTATAATATTTAGAAAGACAGGTGTTGAAATAAAAGGTTGATTAAACCAGAATTTCTAGTACTTCAAAGATTTCATCGAGTTCATCATATGATTTGAAGCCCACCTTTTCTTCTGCTCCTCCTTTTAGGTGTAATCCTTTTGCCTGAACAGTATCTAAAAACGAGAGCACTTCATTAGAAGGAATCGAAATTGCGAATATAATAGTATGAGCAGCACAGATTTGTTTTAAAAAATCAATCGTCTCAGTCGATAATTCTTGTGATGAAATTCCATTTTTTTCAAAATCTATCAAAAAAATATCGACATAAGGACTGTACTTATTGATATGATACTCGATTAAATCGATTGCTTCATCTTCATCTTTTACTACAATTTCTTTGATGATTGCTACATCTTTGATTTTTTGTAAGCTCGCTTCATCCATTTCCATAGCACACTGAATGGCATCAAGAGACAACTGAATAATCGCTTCTTGTATGGTTTCAACCGAAGAAGAATGGAATTCTCCTACAATTTTAGGCCCCTCTACCCATTCGCGGATCGCTTTCATTTCAATAGGTAAAATAAAATCAGGCGAGTCAGGTTCAAGATTAAAACCTAACCATTCCACCTCCCAAGCTGCAAAATACCTTGCATCGGTAAGATTAGTAATACTGCCTGCCTTTATAGAAGTTTTGAGCATTGAACATCATTTTATGAATAAAAGAATAAAAATACTATAAAATTTAGTGTTCAAGGAAGCGAATTGAAAATATGGATCGTTAATAGTGCAGATGAGATAGAACATCTTCTAGTTTGTTTTCGTAATCTAATTGAGGGTTTAATTAAATTTCAAAAAGATGGCAAAACAAAAAAAGAAGAAATCATCTAAAGATAAAAAGGCAATAAACGACTTCAAGATACACATCAACGAATTTGGAGAAATCAGCTCAACTATAAAAGTTGAAGACCTCAATGCCTATCTTGATGAAACAGTAGCCGATAAAAAACTTACCACTAATCATCCCCTTTCCGAAGAAGAATAATAACGTATACTAAAAATTATCGAATTATTACTAACGATAATACAACTTTTTTTTTGGTGACGCGTAGAAATCATTGTTTTATTCACTTTTCTTTTGGAAAAAAGAATAGTTATAGGCTCACCTTGAAAGTGATATTTTAAAAAGCAAAATGTAATAAATACTGAAATACAATAAAATGACTTGTATTTCAATTAGGCGTGGTTTTTGATATATTAAAAATAACTGCAATGTGTTTAAAGAAATACGCTACCTAAATAGATTGAATTTTTATAGAATATACACCTACTTTTTATCAAAGTAGGTTACGATACAGATAGAATAAAAGAATAAAATACACGATAAGAAAAGATTTTAGAAATATTACCGTTACGATAGGCTGACCGATTACACCGATTACTTTAGAGATACTGTTTTTTATTTCTATACTTCTTATTTATAAGACGTAAGACTTGCTCGACACTGTATATAAGACTTTTTTGTCCAACGTCCTATGTCCAATTGTCCTAAGTCTAAAATAAGAAATAATCCCATTTTTTAACTAATAGTAAATTATGAAAAACCGATTACGATTCTTTAGGCAAACATTCATGTTGCTCGCAACCATGATGTGTGCTTCTAACTTATTATTTTCGCAATTCAGTTTTGATCCTCAAAATCAGATGATAACAGCAGATCCAGGTACGTGTTCTGCTATACTTGATTTTACCCCTTCTTTACCTGGGCCAGCGGGGCCACTTTTTCCATCACTAATCAATGAAGGTACTTCTACTGCAGTAAGTATGACTATCATTGGGTCAATTGTTTTTGATGGAACGGCAACAGGGGCATCAACTGATCCAATTCGAACACTAACTGTAAACCCTGGTGCAGGTGATGCGACTATTACTGTAACTGTACGTATTGTAGATAATATGGGGATGGAATTTGATGTTCCTTTTTCTATAGAGGCCGGAGATGGCACTGCACCAGTATTAAGTGCAACACCTGCTGATGCTACCGTCGATTGTGTAGCTGATATTCCTGCGATTGTTGCACCAATTACAGCTACGGATAATTGTGATGGTGCTTTAGGAACAATTACACCAGTTATCTCAGCAACACCTGATCAATGTGCAGGAGGTACGCTTACGCGTACTTGGACGGCTACAGATGCAGCGGGTAATTCAGTTGTATATACCCAATCCATAGTGGTTAATGCTGATACAGATGCACCAAATCCTAATGGAGGTTCATTACCACCTGCAGGACCAGTATGTGCATTAGGAGATTATCCTGAAGCGACAACCATAGCGGCTTTTGAAGCGATATTAAGCTCGGGCGATATATCTGATGGTTGTTCTTCAGATGCGGATTTAACCATAACAAGTACAACAACCCAAATAGGGCTTGGAACTTGTCCTACTACATATACAAGAGAATATGTGATAGGAGATGCTTGTGGTAATACGATTAACTTGTCACAAACAATAACAGTTGATGACACTTCAGCTCCAACCTTCACCACTACTCCTCAGGATGCCGTTGCCGATTGTATGAGTGGTACTGGAAATGCAGGAAGTCAATTTGCAGATTGGATAGCGACGGGAGGTAATGCAGTGATCAATGACAACTGTAGTGGTTTTATTACCATTACTGCAGCAGTTGGAGGTACAGATATTACTGCTGATCCAGCTTCTGCTTTAAATATGCCTTGTCCAGATGGTACCTACACAGTTGATTTTACCTTTACAGATGAATGTAATGGTGCGATCACAGGTTCAGCTACTTATACAATAAGTGATACTAATCCACCTGAAATTGATACAGGTGCTAGAGATATCACAGTAGGCTGTGCCAATTTTGTAAATGATCTAAACGGATGGTTATTCGTTTTGGGAGATGCAGAAGCCTCTGATATTTGTTCTAATGGAACAACATTAGCAGATACTACGCTTGTAGTTGATGGTACAGCTTACGATTATGTAACAGGTTTTGCAGCAGCAAGAGCAGCAGTAGAAGCTGAAATTGCAGCGCAAGCAAGCACTTGTACAGGAACAGAAATTGCTCGTGTACAGGTAATGTTTACCTTTGAAGATTTATGTGGTAATGTTTCTACGACAGATGCAGATTTTGTAGTGGAAGATGCAGATGCTCCAGTTTGGGATGATACTCCAGACGATTTGACACTAGAATGTGATGGAGCAGGAAATGCAGCCGATATCACAGCTTGGTTAGCTGCTAATGAAGGTGGCGCAGCATTTATGGGCGTATCAGGTGCAGCTTCAGATTGTGGTACGATAACTTATACCAATGATTATGCAGGTCTCTCAGATTTATGTGGAGCAACAGGAACAGCTACTGTAACTTTTACAGCTACTGATCCTTGTGGTAATGCAGAAACTGCTATGGCTACCATTACTATACAAGATACTACTAATCCAACCTTTACTGTTCCAGCAGATATTACGATAGATTGTACTGCATCAACAGCTCCTGCCAATACAGGTGATGTAACAGATGAGGCAGACGGATGTGATACAGGCGTTGCAGATGGAGGAGCTAGAGAAGCCGTATCTTCAGATGTAGTGGCTGCTGGTACGCCAGCTTGCCCTGCAAATATGGTGATTACACGTACATGGACACTTACAGATGATTGTGGGAATTCTAATGTACAAACACAAACAATCACCATAACAGATACGACTGCTCCAGATTGGTCTGGAAATACGCCTGATGATTTAACAGTAGAATGTGATGGCTCTGGCAATACTGCAGATTTAACCGCTTGGTTAGCAGCTAACTCTGGCGGAGCGACAGGTGCAGCTACCGATGATTGTAGTACAATTACCTATTCAGATAATTTTACCTCGCTTTCCGATTTATGTGGAGCAACAGGTTCTACTTTTGTCATATTTACTGCTACAGATGCTTGTGGAAATGCAGCTTCTGAAACAGCAACTTTTACGATAGATGATACAACTGATCCTACATTAGATACACCTGCATCTAACATGACTGTAGAGTGTGATGGAGCAGGAAATGCCGCTGATCTGAATGCATGGCTAGCTTCTAATGGAGGTGCTGCTGCTTCTGATGCTTGTGGTGGTGTTACATGGTCAAATGACTTCACGGCACTTTCCGATTTATGTGGAGCAACAGGCGCTGCAACAGTTATATTTACTGCTACAGATGATTGTGGGAATACAGTAACAACCTCAGCTACTTTTACTATTCAAGATACGACTGTACCAGATGTGTCTTCTTGCCCTAGTTTAGATAATACAGAAGAATGTACAGGAGGCGGATTTGTATCGGGTACAACAGGACAGTCTTGGCATGATAATAATATGTCTATTTTAATGGCATGTGCTTCTGATGCTTGTGGAACGGTAACTGTAACAAGTGATTTTCCAGGGACATTTACACCGGGTACTTGTGGAGGTACAGGAACATTAGTTGTAAATTATACACTTACAGATGATTGTGGATTAGTAAGTAATTTAAGTGGGTCACTGGTAATAGAAGATAATATTTCTCCTACCATTATGCCAACATCAAATAGTATTACCGAAGAATGTGGTGGTGGCGACGATCAAACCGTTTTAAATGCATGGATTGATGCCATGGGGAATTCTATGGCAGCAGATGCTTGTAGTGAACCATTAGATGAATCTATCGTTTGGACAGATGCTGATGGTATGACAGGAATGGGTGCTGTACCAGGTACTTATCCTACCATTGCAGCTAATGATTGTGATTGGTTTGTAGATGTAACCTTTACGTATACTGATCAATGTGGAAATCCTTCTACTACAACTTCTCGATTTTCTATAGAAGATACTACGGCTCCTGCTTTAGCGGGTGTGCCAGCAGACGTTACAGCAGAATGTGATGCTGTACCAGCACCAGCTACTCCTACTGCAACTGACGATTGTGATGCAATGGTTGATATTGTTCTTGTAGCGGATACAACTGCGGGCGTTTGTCCTCAAGCGTATACCATTTCAAGAACATGGACAGCTACAGACGACTGTGGCAATACAGATATAGGTGTACAAGTGGTGACGGTAGAAGATACTACAGCTCCTACTTTTACACAGCCAGCAGACGTAACAATTGAATGTGATCAAAATCCAGATGATCTCACTATTACAGGTGATGTAACTGTAGTAATGGATAATTGTGATATGATGCCAGATACTTCTTATAGTGATGTAGTCACGCCTTCTTTGGCTTGTCCTCAAGAATCAACTATTACTCGTACATGGACAGTTACAGATGCTTGTGGTAATGCTACTTCATTAATACAAACGATTACAGTTGAAGATTCAACAAATCCAATGCTTGTTGATGTACCAGCAGATACCTTAGTGAATTGTGATGCAATCCCAATTGCTCCTTCATTAACTGCAACAGACAATTGTGATAATATAGTTACCGTAGCATTAAATTCAGTGTCTACAAAAGGTACGGATCCTGATATGTGTGATTTCTATGATTATACCATTACACGTACATGGACCGCTACAGACGATTGTGGTAACTCAGATGTAGGGGTGCAAGTAGTAACAGTTCAAGATACAATACGTCCAGTATTAAGTGCTATGCCAGCAGATGTAACAGTAGAATGTGGTGATGCTTTAATTACTACACCTCCTACGATTACTGCTTCTGATAATTGTGATGCTGATCCAGATCTTGCATTTATGGAAGTGAGTACAGCAGGGGCTTGTCCAAGCGGATATACTGTGACGCGTACATGGACAGCTATGGATGCTTGTGGAAATGATACGATGCACGTCCAAGTTATTACCGTAAATGATACGCAAGGGCCAATATTTAGCAATTGTCTGGAAGATGTAACGATTAACACGTCTGATGACGGAACAGGAGATTGTGATGTGGCATATACCTTTAATGCACCAATCGCAACAGATGCTTGTTCAGTAGATATGTCTCCTTGTACTGCTACTGATATAGTAGCTATCACTGGAGCCGCTGATCCAAATACAATTGTAGATGATGTAGTTCTTAATTTTGCGGTAGCAGGGCCAGCGACAACTGCTGTTGGAAATGTTACCTTGACCATTGATTTCGATCAATTAGATGGTGAATTTGGTACAGTCGCATCTACAGAATATTTCTTTATTCAAGGAGAAGATGGTTCGGCTTTAGGTCAAACAATACCAGCTACCTCACAATGTTCTGCTCCTGCAACTACTACGATTAGTATTCCTGAAGCCGACTTTAATATTTGGGCTTTAGATGGTACAGTTACTATAACTTTAGTACCAAATGATCCTGGACCAGGAAACGGAGACGAAGGAATCAATAATATTTGTGGCGGTTCGAATGCTACAGGTAACTTATCTTACAACTGTCAAACTCCTCCTGCAGGATTTACAGTAACCTATAATGTAGATGGTGGTGCTGAAATGCCAGTGACTTATCCTACTATTTCGGAAACATTTACAGGAGGAACTTCTGTAGTGACCTTTACAGCAACAGATTGTGCAGGTAATAGCTCTACTTGTTCATTCAATGTAGTAATCAATGATGATGAAGATCCTTCAATTGGAAATTGTACTTTAGTAAATACAGCAATACTTGCTCCAGATTGTACACCACAAGATGTAATGTTACCTCGTCCATCAGATATTATGGATAATTGTGAAGTGGATAGCTTTACAATGATGCTTACTTCAGGGGTACATTTTCCAATAGTTACTTTTACAGAACATCCAAATATTGATGGTTTTGTAATGGATACTGCAAAAATGAGTTTTACCTCTGTTATCCCTCCATATCCAACAGGTGATGCAACTATTGAGATTTACTTCCAAGGAGATGGTGATGATCTAGGTGCAAGCGAAGAATTCTTTGAAGTATTTGGAGAAGATGGAATGTCCTTAGGTGTAACAACCACAGCAACAAGCGTTTCTTGTGGAACTACACCAGAACGTGTAGGTACGATAACTGTTCCTTATGCAGACCTTATTATGTGGATTGCAGATGGTAGCATTGATTTACAAGTCGTTCCAGTAATCGATAATTTATCAGGTTTTGGAAATGATGGTGATTGGAACAATGATGATTTTGGAATTAATCCATGTGTAGCTCCAGGTACTTTTGCAGGAACGGAAATTAATGTAAATGATGGTGGAAATTCTGTACTACAAGTACGTATGTCTTTCCCAAATCCAGTGATCAGTTATTGTGTAGAAGGGGCAACTACTATTGCAAGTACAGCCTTTCCTGCAGATGGTTCTGATCCTACAGTTACCTTAAATCCAGGTGCAAATACCATTATTTATAAAGTAGCAGATGCAGCAGGAAATATTGATTCTTTATGTACAGCTGTTTATACGGTAGGAGATCCAACCTTACCAACACCAATATTGAGTGTGACAACATCACCTTCTTGTCCTGGTGATTTTGTTGTGATTGAAGATGGACAAACCTATACAGGCAACCCGGTATGGACGTGGTATTTAGATAATGCACCACTTGGTTCTAATATGGGAGAGGATGCTATTATTGGTACAACAACTTCTCCATCTATATTTTTCCAAGCATTGCCTGGAAATCACGATTACTATGCTATTGTAACTGAAAATGTTTGTACTTCAGCAGCATCAGCTTCTGTCACAGTAGTGGGTGGAGCTGCACCAGCTAAGCCACAAATATTTGCTTCTCCAAACCCAGTTTGTTCTGGCGATGATTTTGGTTTATTCTTAGCCAATTCTTCTCCTGAGTGGGTGAGTTATGTTTGGACAGGCTCTGATGGTTATGGTTATAATGGACAGTTCCCTCCATCTATTACGGGAATTAATAATACATCTACTACAAATAATATTCTAACATATATTTTAACGGTAGAAAGCTTTACAGGATGTACATCATCAGATACGGTATTGGTTGAAGTTCGACCATTACCAGAAACACCGAGCCTTAATACGAATTCGCCAATTTGTAATAATGATGATATCGTTCTTTCTACTAGTGCTACTTGTGATTCTTATCAATGGATAGGGCCAAACGGGGCAAGTACAGGAACACTTGCAAGTTACGCATCAACCACAACTACTCCAATGACCACCGTACCATTCGGTTCTATTGGATATGCAGAAGGTATGTGGACAGTAATATGTATTAGCAATAATGGATGTTCTGCAGAATCAGCTCCATCGGAAGTAGTGATTTCTGATCCTATTACAGCAGCTCCATCGAATGATGGACCAGCCTGTGAGGGAGATGATGTACAACTTTCAGTAGCAGATGTACCAGGTGCAGTATCTTATGTATGGTCTGGTCCTGTAGCGTATAGCTCCATGAATCAAAATCCAATTCTATCTTCTATTTCTGTTTTTAGTGCTGGTGTTTACACCGTAACTGTAACAGATGCAAATGGATGTACGGGTGTTGGTTCAACAACAGTAGTCGTAAATACTGCTCCTGAAGTTACAGCAATTAGCGTTAATCCTCCAGATGGAACATGTGTTAATGGATCTGATGATATTTTATTAGAACCAACAGTTACACCAGCTGATTCAGGAACATATGGCTATCAATGGTCTGGTCCTGGTGGGTTTACATCAACTAGTCCTACAGCGACTATTCCAAATGGTACATCAGCGGATAATGGTTCTTATGTTTTACAAGTAACTAATGCTGCGGGTTGTGTATCTGATGCCTTTACAGTAGTTGTTGATGTTCGAGATGAGCCTACTACGCCTACAGTATCACTGAATGATGATGAACTATGTGTTGGTGATTTATTGGAATTAACCACAAATGGATATACAGGAGGAACAATCTCTTATACTTGGACAACACCTTCAGGTACAGTGACTACGGCTACACCTTCTCTAACAGTGAGCTCTGTTGAAGTAACAGATGGAGGAGCTTACTCTGTAAGTGTAAATGTAGATGGTTGTGATTCAAATGAATCAGCTTCTGTTTCAGTAACGGTTACTCCTGTTCCTATGACACCAATGGTGAATGGGCCGACGGCAGTTTGTGAAGGTGATTTGATTCAATTAGAAACGGATTTAATAGCAGGTGCGAGCTATGAATGGACTGGACCAGCAGGATTTAGTGCATCTGTACATAATCCATCGGTCTTCCCTGCAACGGCAGCGAATGCAGGTGCATATAGTGTGCGTGTACTAATTAATGGATGTCCATCAGCTTATTCTACAGCATTAAATGTTGCTGTAAATCCTGTTCCAGCAGCACCAACAGTTGAGAATAATGGTCCAATTTGTATTGATGATACAGGAGCAGTATTGACACTGAGCGTAAGCTCAGGTACAGCAATTGCAGGTGCTACGTACGAATGGTTTGATGCTAGTACTAATAATTCACTAGGATCATCAGGATTATCAACATCATTTAATATAAGTGATTTTGGTGCCTATGGTGAAGGAGTTTTCGATTTCTATGTTGTAGCAACACTAGCAGATTGTGCATCAGGTCCTTCTGTGCCAACTTCTGTTATTATGAATACTATACCATCTGATATTGCTTTTGCAGGTGCAGATCAACAAGTTTGTGATGGATTAATTACGAATTTAAATGCAGATGCTCCTTCTATTGGAATTGGTACTTGGACACAAATTTCAGGACCAGCAGCTACGATTGTTACACCAAATGCACCAAACTCTTCTATTACTGATTTAGCTGGAGGAAATACTTATACCTTCCGCTGGACATTAAGTAATGGAGCTTGTGGTGATTATAGTGCTGATGATGTAAGTATCGTTGTAAGTGATGGTACACAACTAGCGGAAGCTGGAGGTGTAGTGATGATTTGTAATGGTACAACAGGTAATTTAGCGGCTACAGCGGCTAATGCTGGTAATGTTGGTACTTGGACGCAATCTGCTACTCAATCTACATTGGGTGTAGTTATTGCTGACCCATCTGATCCTAATACGGCTATTTCAGGTCTTGTACCAGGGAATACATATGAATTTACATGGACATTAAGCAACTCAGGTTGTGGAGATTTTGCTTCTGATATTGTACAAGTAATGGTAGAGGATAATGATCTGAATGCATATGCAGGAGAAGATATTGTGGAATGTGGAAATGGAGATGCCCTTATTTCAGCTGAATCAACGGCAAGTTGTACAGGCTTATGGTCATCGCCTGATCCTGAATTAGTCTTTGCAGATGAAATTTCATCAACAACTGTCGTCATGGACTTAAAAGTAGGTGAAAACATCCTAGTTTGGACAGTAGATTGTGGTCCTTGTGGTGTTGACTCTGATACCCTAGTGATTACTTATGAAGATGAGCCAGTAGCTGTACCAGATGTTAC
Source organism: Saprospiraceae bacterium (assembly GCA_020628645.1). Classification (GTDB taxonomy): domain Bacteria; phylum Bacteroidota; class Bacteroidia; order Chitinophagales; family Saprospiraceae; genus JAHDES01. Next base: position 219,350 of record JAHDES010000001.1, on the reverse strand, counting down.
TACAGTAGCTTTCAATGATACGGTATCAATAAGCGTGATAGGGAATGACTTTTTACCAGAAAATTATTCTATTCGAATTATTGAAAGTCCTTTATCAGGAAGTATTACACAAACGGGTGATGGTGTATGGTTGTATACACACGAAGGAAGTGATGATACACCAGATTCATTTACCTATGAAGTTTGTAGTGATGCTTGTCCAGATAAATGTTCTTCTGCAACAGTTGGTATAAATGTTGAGGCAGAAGATTGTACAATACCTACGATTATTACACCTAATGGTGATGGTATCAATGATGAGTTTGTAGTGGAATGTTTATTTGCAACGGGTAAATATCCTAATAACTCTGTGATTATCTTCAATCAATGGGGTGATGAGGTGTTCCGAGCAATGCCTTACAATAATGATTGGGGTGGTACTTACAATGGAGAAGAATTACCAGTTGGTACTTACTATTACATTGTTGATTTCGGCGATGGTTCTACAGAACCTCAAGCAGGTTTCCTTGTATTAGAACGATAAATTATAATAGTGCAGATAGCGTACACTAAAATGTGCGCTATCTGTAAGTAAGGGGTATTAATTATTTGGGCAAAAATTTTGAGATTAATAAACCCGCCTGTCGTAGTTAAAATCAACTATGGCGGACAGGAAATCTGAAATAGCGACAAGATGGAGTTTTTGAAGGTTTATTTTTAATCTCTTTAGATAAAATTTCTGCTCAAATAATCCCCTAAAACTGCTTAATTATAAAAATATAGATGAATCAGCCAATTTCATTTGTTCTTATGAACTATTTATTTATCCAAATGAGGATTCCCATGGCATTATTCATCATAAAATCTAAATTTTTTATGAAAAATATAATTATTACTGCGGTTCTTCTTGTAGTAGCTACTATGGGCTATGCACAACAAGAATATCAACTAACGCAGTTCATGTATAATAAGCTATATTTTAATCCTGCCTATGCAGGAAGTCATGAATCAGCTTGTATAACAGGGGTGTACCGCAATCAATGGTCAGGTATCGAAGGTGCTCCCGTTACTCAAGGATTAAGCTTTAATGCTCCTCTTTTAAACCAAAGAGTGGGCATCGGAATTAATCTGAACAGAAATACCATTGGTATTCAAGAACGCTGGACTTTAGATGGAGCTTATGCCTATAGATTACCGGTATCAAGAGGTCATTTAGCATTAGGTTTACAAGCATCCATGCGTTTTATAGGAAGTGATTATAATGATCCAAGATTAATTACTACTTCTCCCTTAGTAGACAATGCAATTCCTATTGGAGAACAAAGTAAATATGTTCCTAACTTTGGTTTTGGAGTATACTATAACTCGGATAATCTTTATGTAGGACTATCTGCACCACGTATTTTGACGAATAATATTGACTTTAACGATGTGGTAGGTACGATTGGACGGGAAGTACGTCATTTATATTTTATGGCAGGTTTGCGTATAGAAATGAGCGAAAAATTGGATTTTCAGCCTCAAATCTTATTGAAATATGCAGAACGATCTCCATTTGATGCAGACATCAACGCTAGTTTTATCTACGATGATTTTCTTAATCTTGGTTTGACCTATCGAGCAGGTGGTGATACGAACAGTTCTGGCGAATCTATTGATTTTCTAGCTGGTGTACAGTTTAGTAATATCTTATTATCATTATCCTATGATTTTACTTTATCTGAACTGAATAACTACAGTAATGGTAGTTTAGAACTTGTATTACGTTACTGCCTAGGCAAGTCTGAAGGTAGTGATTATGTGAACCCTCGATTCTTTTAAAGTCTATTTCGTTTACCCTTTTGAAAGTGATTTTTTGCTTTCAAATATAAATCAACGTAAACAATGAAGAACGTAAATTGGATAAAAACGGGGCTTCTATTTTTACTTAATATTTGCTATTTTTCTTCCATTCAAGCACAACCTGCAGCATTAACTCTAGATGGTAATGCAGCTAACTTAAATGTGGTAAACGTAGCAAGTATTAATTCGGAAAAACTCGATTTTTCTCCTTCTTATTATCAAAATGGCTTAGTTTTCGTTTCTTCTCGGAAGAAAGGTGGACGCATGGATGATAAAATTGGAGAAACTTTCTTTGAATTATTTTATGCCGAATTTGATGGAAATGGAATGCCAATTGCGGCAGAAGAATTTTCATTAGAAGCCAATACACAACTACATGAAGGTCAAGCAACATTTAGTCCCGACGGACAAATGATGATCTTTACCAGTAATAATCAGACGAATGGAGCAGCAGGAGCAGACGCAAATGGTGTGACTCGTTTGAAAATATACTCCGCCAAAAAAGGAAGATTTGATTGGACAGATGTAACAGAACTTCCTTTTAATAGCGATGAATACTCTATCATGCATCCTAGCTTATCACCTGATGGAACAAAATTGTTCTTCGCATCGGATATGCCGGGCGGAATAGGTGGATTTGATATTTACATGGTTAAAAAAGATGGAGACTCTTATAGTGCGCCCATCAATTTAGGCCCAGCAGTTAATACCGCACAAAATGAGGCATTTCCATTTGCTCATGCAAGTGGAAATATATTCTTTGCTTCATTAGGACATAATGGTCGAGGCGGATTTGATTTATTTAAAGCTACCATGGCAGGTGATTCTTTTACAGGTACTACCAATCTTGGTGAACCATTTAATTCAACTGGAGACGACTTTGGTTTAATTATGAATGCACCAGCTACTTCTGGTTATTTTACCTCGAATCGAGGAGGAGGTGCTGGAATGGATGATATTTATCGGTTTGATGCAGCGGCTGGTTTCGTCGCACCTGAGTTACCTGATTTAAATGCCTTAATACGCGTTTATGATGCCCAAACTAATGCGCGTTTAGAAGGAGCAGAAATTCGAGTTTTTGAGCGAACAGCAGATGGGTTATTAGCAGGAGGCGATTTATACGATGTCATTTTGATGCCAGAACGTTCTGGATCTAATGAATTGGTCATGAAATTGGTTCGAAAAGATGCTTCTAATCTTGGAGATGCTGATCTTCGTACTGATGCACAAGGTGAAACGCCTTATGATATGGCTCCTGAAAAACAATACATCCTATTTGTCTCTAAAGATGATTACTTAACGAATGAAGTGATTTACTCTACGGCGGGCAAATCAGGTGATTTGGTGGTAGAAGTGCCTTTAGATAAAAAGCGTTGTGCCACACTTAAAGGTGTAGTGACGGATCGAGCTACTGGACAAATATTGGCTAATTCTACAGTTAGAATTGCAAGTACTTGTGCTACAGATATATTTACGACTACTTCTGATGCTAGTGGTCGATTTGAATACTGTCTTCCTCCTGGTTGCGATTATTCTTTAACAGGGCAACGCACAGGATATAATGATGGTATTGGAAAAGTAAGTATTCCTGTGGGTGCTAAATCAGATGTATCTGCTGATTTGAAATTGAGTCCGATTCCTACAGTAAAAGATGATGGCAACTATTTAGCAGCAGGTTCTGTTATTGTATTGGATAAAATTTATTATGATTTTAATAAATCAACTATTCGAACAGGAGCAGCCCGCGAACTAGATGAGTTAGTATCCATCATGCAGCGTTATCCATCTATGCAAATAGAATTAATTTCTCATACCGACTCACGTGGTGGAGCTGATTATAATCAGGTCTTATCTTTGCGAAGAGCAGAATCTGCAAAACGCTACCTAGTGTCTAGAGGAATTGCTTCTAGTCGTATTATCGCACTTGGTTTCGGAGAATCACAATTGCGAAATGGATGTGGAGATGGTTCATCTTGTTCAGAAGAAGAACATCAATACAATCGTCGTACGGAAGTACGTGTTACGCGCATCGACGAAGCAGTACGAGTAGAATACGGGAACAATGGCCCAGAAATCATTGATCGAAGAAGGTATTAATCAAATAGGTTTTTAATATACAGTGCCATAAAATTATTTATGTTGTACTGTTATTGTAAAATGGGATTTACTTATTTTACAAAGATTGAAGAGAATGTTTCTTAAATGAAGCATTCTCTTTTTTCGTTATTGAAATGTAATTTTCACAGCTTAATCATCGAACAACCCTCTTTTTATAAACGAAATTTGAGTTGAATTTCGTTACTTTATCATTTTGATGTATTTCATTAATATATTGATAAACTAATTTTCACATTCATGAACAGACAAAACCTCCTATTTATTCTCCTTAGCTGTTTTACTTCTATTTCATTTGCACAAATTGAAGAAATTCTTCAAGCACCTATGCGCGTTGTACATTGCTCGGCAGTTGATCAAGTACAGGCCGTTCAAAATGTATTTGTAGATGACAATAATATTAAATGGGCTGCTACTACAGATGGTTTATTTCGAATTCATTCCGCAGATAATTCAACAAAACGATCTATTGATAATACCAAATGGGCTTTATTACGCCAAGCAGATGGCAACTTCCCGCTCCTTACGAATTCCTATGATCTTGAAAAATTAAATGCTTTTCAATCCTTTAACACAGATAAATCTCAAGATCGAATCAACACCACTTATTATAATGCCAAACGCAAAATCTTATGGATTGGCACGACTCAATCTGGTATTTATCGCTATAAAATGGGAGATGACATTCGTTTGCTCGATCACATGACAAATAAAAATTCTAAACTACTTTCCAACCATATCAATTCTATTTTTACCGATCGTTATGGACGAACATGGATTGCGACGGATCAAGGTGTTTTAGTAGGTGAAAAAGATAAATGGAGGTTGGAAGAAAAAGAAACCAAATTTGTAGGAGTCATTCCCGATAAAGTCAATATTTGGCTCATGGGTGAAGATATTTTGTATATGATTGATGAAAAATATCGTTGGCGACCAGGAGATGTTGACCCACGAGTAGCAGTAGGTAAAGTACGAGATATGAAATTTGATGGGGATGGACGAATTTGGTATGCTTCAGATATTATTACCCGTTATGACGTCGTCAATGATATTGTAGAGAAGTTTGATCGATCCAATGGATTTACCGCTAAACAAATTAATTGTATTCGCGTCGATCAAGATAATGCGCTTTGGGTGGGTACGGAAGATAAAGGCTTGTTCTTAATTGAAAAAGAAGCGGCTATGACCGTAACTTGTTTTATAGATAAAGACTTGAGTTGTGCAGGAATGGATGATGATGCCTCCTTATTGGTAAAAGTATTAGGTGGTACGCCTCCTTATAAATATATCTGGGAAAATAATTTCTCAGGTCCCAATCCCCAAAATGTAGGTCCTGGTTTTTATACCGTTCAAGTAACAGATGCAGAAGGACAAACCAAAAAAGTAAGTGCTAATATTCCTGATAATCGAATGCGAGTTAACATTATTTCTGAAGGAAAAGTAAGTGCTACTGGAAAAGGAGATGGAGCGGCTGAGTTAAGTGTGACGGGTGGCGTTCCGCCTTATAAGTTTCGTTGGGATAATGGAGAAACCAAAGCTAAAGCCCGTTATCTTACGGCAGGAAGACATGAAGTCACGGTCAATGATAATGCGAATTGTGAATATATTACAGCCGTACAAATAGAAGGCGAAATACTCACAGGTTCAGCAAGTACTGCTATTACCATTGTAAGTCCTGTAACGGTAGCTTATTCTATTGATAAAGCTTTGGTTTGTCAAGGCGCGAAAGATGCTGCTATTTCTATACAAGTAAAAGGAGGTACTCCTCCCTATAAATACCAATGGAATGAGGCTTCACTTAGTGGAAAATCATTAAGTGGACTAAGGGCTGGAAAGTATTCTGTTTCTGTAATTGATGCAGAAGGTTATACTACGGTGCAAACCATTTATGTAGAAGAACCCGAACCCATAAAAGCTATAGCCACAATGGAACAAGCCGTGAGTGGCGATCGTAAACGGGATGGTGCTGCATTTGTTAGTGCATCTGGAGGAAGTGGCAACTATAGCTATCGTTGGAGTAATAATACGGATAAAGCAAGAGCGAAAAAATTGGTAGAAGGAAAATATACCGTCACCGTAACAGACGATAATGCCTGTGAAGCAGTAGCTAAAGTAGATATAAGTAAACAAATCAATCTAGCTCTAACAAAATCAAATCTCCGTAAAGGACAAACGATTCGGCTAGAAAAACTTTATTTTGAAGCAGATAGTACACAAATGACAACTGCTTCTTTCCCTACCTTAAATGAAATTTACACTTTTCTACAAAACAATCCTAATATCACAATAGAAGTAGGGGGACATACCAATGGTGTACCTTCTCATGAATACTGTGATAATTTATCTACCGAACGGGCTCGCTCTGTTGCCAAATATCTCGTTCAAAAAGGGGTACCTGTAGATCGAGTGAAATATCGAGGCTACGGAAAACGCAAACCCATTGCTACCAATGAAACAACCACTGGACGAAAACGAAATCAGCGAGTAGAAATAAAAATATTAGAAGTAGGAGGGTAGACAAAGAATCTAAAAATATTTCGTACTTTGTCAATCAAATCAGATTGCAATGAAATATTTATACCCCTTTCTATTTTTATTACTTCTTGTGGTGGCTTGCCAAAATGAAAAACCTTCACAAGAAGAACCACCTATTTCTAAGGAGGCTACGAAAACGGAAGTGGAGAAAATAGATGAATTAGAACTAAAACTTCGCTCAGATTGTCGTTTTGAAGGGGAAATTTTAGAAGGAAATCGGAAAAAATTAGACCTTTTTCATCAAGAGATGGTGATCGCTGCTACTTCATCTACTCAAGATGTAGATTTTGGCGAGAGTCATAGAGCTATTCAAGTAATAGATTTACTGGATTGTACTACCGTTTTTGAAGAGGAATTGCCTGTAAATCGTAGCCCTGATTTCCCTTATTATTTTACGAAGATTAATTATAATAACACCAACCATGTAGTTGCGATCAAGGGCTTTGATCAAATGTATTGCTACAATGTTATAGAAAAAAAACTACTACCCGTTTTAAAACCTAGTTTTAAACAAAATCGAGAATTAGTAGATGCTCAATCGGGTCGTATTATGACCTTAGAATTGTGGGAGAATTATATGATTGGCTTTGCACAAGATCAAGGAGCCTTTGTATTTGATTTAACAGATTTATCGAATATTCAAGCCATCAAACCTTTTTGTGAGTATCAATTTCAAGGGACAGATCGCTTCTCTTCTTTATTTTTATTAAAATCAGCAGACGGAAAGACCCAACTCCTTTTTCCAGACTATGATTATGAATCGGATCAATTTAATTTAAATCCCTTATTTAATGCTCCTGTTAGTTTAGATGGGCAAAAACGATTTACTTCTGATGACCAACAATTTGCTATTTTGTGGAAAACAGGAAAAAATACTCCTTTTGCAGTTGACTTAAAAACTCAAAAATTAGAAACTATTCCGCCTGCTTTACAAACAGCTAGTCCTTCGAAAATACTTTCAGCTTTACAAAAAGGTTAGTTTTATTCTATCCTTTTTGTACAATACCTTCTCGTGCCATCCATTGAGGAATAGATTCTTTCTTAATAGCGGTTGCCATGAGGTTGGGAAATTGATCGGGCGTACAAGCAAAAACAGGAATTTCCATTTGTGCAAATTGACGGGCTAATTGGCTATCATAAATAGGCGCGCCTTGATCATTAAGTGCTAGAAGCGTAATGATTTGACTTCCACCTTGTTTGATGCTTTGAATCTTTTGAACTAAAGCTCGTTCATTCCCACCTTCATATAAATCAGTCAATAAAACGAAAATAGTATCATTGGGATTAGTGATGAGTTGCTGGGCATAACCAACGGCTTTATTAATGTCAGTTCCTCCTCCTAATTGTGTTCCAAATAATAATTCTACAGGATCATCCAATTGATCGCTTAAATCAATCACATTAGTATCGAATACTATGATATTTGTTTTCACAGAACGAAGCGATGCCAAAATAGCACTATACACTCCCGCATACACCACAGAACTTGCCATAGAACCACTTTGATCGACTAATAAAATGATGTGTTTAAGGGCTTGCCCTTTTTTGCCATAGCCATATAAACGATCTGGAATAATAGCCTTATAATCAGCTTGATAATGCTTCAGATTGGCGCGAATGGTTCGATGCCAGTCGATTTCATTATGTTTGGGGCGACGATTGCGAACACTTTTATTTAATGCACCTTGAATGGCTTCGCGAAGTGGATTTTTGAGTTTCTTTTCTAATTCTTTGACAACTTTACGGACGACTTCTCGTGCGGTAGCTTTTGTTTTTTCAGGTAAAACTTTATTAAGTGATAAAATAGTACCCACTAATTCGACATCTGCTTCAACGGATTCTAATAATTCTGGTTCTAGTAGCATTTGATCCAGTTGAAGTCGATCTAAGGCGTCTTTTTGGAGAATTTGTACGACGGATTTTGGAAAATATTTACGAATATCACCCAGCCAACGATTGACATTGGGAGAGGAGCTGCCCAAACCTTTTTTTCGTTCCGAATCATATAGGGCTTCTAATACATTATCAATGCCTTCTAGCTGTTCGTTGAGTTCAGCTTCCTCTGGAGGATTTGATTTTTTTCCTAAAATAAGGCGCCATTTAGTGAGTCGTTCGGACATTGAAATAAGATTGATTCCTCAAAAGTAAGGGATTTGGAAATAAAGATTTCTATACTGTTGGCTTTTTCGTTAAATTTGTAATGGATAAAAATAAATTATGAACCGTAGAAATCAGTCAGGATTAGCAGGTATTGATTGGATGGTATTTTCGCTCTATCTAAGTTTGATAGGAGTGGGCTGGTTGATGATTTATACGGTAGGTCATGGAGATGGCTATCCGCAAAGTCGAGTTGATTTTATATTTGAAACTACAGTTGGTAAACAAACGATTTTTATAGGCGTATCGGCAGTTTTACTATTATTTACCATTGTGATTGATTGGAAGTTTTGGCGAACCTTTGCCTATCTTATCTATGGAGCAAGTATCCTTTCTTTAATTTTAGTACTTATTTTCGGGAAAAACATCAATGGAGCTACGAGTTGGTTTGCTTTACCGGGTGGATTTACTTTACAACCTTCTGAGTTTGCTAAGTTTGCTACTTGTCTTGCCCTTGCTGCGTATCTCAGTACATACAGTAGTTCTTTACGAGAGTTTCGTTCTCAAATTACGGCCATTTTAATGATGTTGGTGCCGATGGTTCTTATCTTTTTACAACCAGATGCTGGATCAGCAGTAGTGTTTTTATCTTTTTTTATTGTATTGTATCGAGAGGGAATGCCATCTATGCCCTATTTATTTGCTTTAGCTTTAGGCACAGTATTTATCTTGAGTTTATCATTTGAACCATTAAGTGTGATTCTAGGCTTATTATTATCATCTCTTTTTGTGTTATTATTTAATATAAAAAGAATGCCAATTTATTACTGGCTAGCCTTATTAGTTTGGGGCGTATTAAGTATTATTGCTTTTCGAATGGAGTATGAATGGTATAGTATAGCTGCAAATGTACTTTTGGCTTTGGGCTTGATGTTATATCATTGGAATAATCGACAACAACGTATTTCTTTTTTAGTAAGTACTGCTTTGGTGTTGGGGAGTCTTCAGATTTTTGCTACCAATTTTGCCTTTAATAATATTTTAAGACCCCATCACCAAGATCGAATCAATGTTTGGCTCAATCCTGAAAAATGTGATCCACAAGGTTCTTTATACAATGTATTACAATCTAAAATGGCAATTGGATCAGGTGGGTTAATGGGCAAAGGCTTTACCAATGGAACAATGACGAAATTGAATTATGTACCAGAACAATCTACCGATTTCATTTTTTGTACCATAGGAGAAGAACAAGGATTTGTAGGTAGCTTTGCGATAGTTGTCCTATTTCTGTTATTATTACTTCGTATCGTGACGATTGCCGAACGCCAACGATCTACTTTCTCACGGCAGTATGCTTATGGTGTTGCTGGTGTGCTTTTTATCCACTTTTTTATCAATATTGGAATGACTATGAATTTAATTCCGACTATTGGTATTCCTTTACCGTTTATTAGTTATGGGGGTTCTTCTTTATTGGGATTCACCTTGATGATAGGAGTTTTGCTGAAACTTGATAGTCATCGTTACTCCGTTTAAATAACTCCTACAACTCCAATGGTCCTTTCCCGACTTGATCGGCGATGTATTCTCCATTTTCACAAAGAGGTACTAGTTCTGATTGAATAAATGCCATTACTTGTTCTTTTTCGGTTTCGGGATATAATAAATGAAGATTGGGACCAGCATCTAAACTAAAATAAACGGGTACATTTTGATCTTTTCTAAATTGTTGAACCAATTCAATCATCTTCAAACTATTTGGGCGCATCAAGATATAAGGCGGATTGGAAGTCATCATCAAAGCATGAAGTGTCAGGGCTTCATTTTCTGTAATTCGTCCAAAGGTTTCTACATCTCCCGTTTTTAAAGCAGCTAGAAGCGTATGCAAGCGACGACGAGCTTGGTCATAACGAGGATTTGCATAAGCATTGCCTTCCATCAAAGCATGACCTGCGCGGCTTGATACACTTTTTTCTCCTTTACTTGCAATCAAAATAGTATCTTGAAATGTATGAAAAATTTCATGAACTTCAGCAGTATAGCCTACCGCAAATTCATCTGAAGAACCTTCTACTTCAATTGTTTTTCCCCATAAACCCAAACCTTCATAAATGGATCGACAGGCACTTCCTGACCCCAAACGTGCGACATAAGAGGCTTTTTTTCGAAAGGCTTCAATATTATTCAATGTGCCAAAAAACTGATCTTCCATAGCACAAAGACATAATGCCAAAGCACTCATACTAGAAGCAGAAGAAGCAATTCCTGCCGAATGTGGAAAAGAATTAGAAGAATGAATGGTCATTTCCAATTGCCGTAGAAATGGGAAAATAGGGGTGATTTTATCTAAAAATTGGACAATTTTTTTTCGGAAAGCTTCATTGGGTTCATCATGAAAGAAAAAGTCTAACGCTATACCTTCGTCGGCACCTCGTTTGGGTCGGTAAGCAAGTTTAGTGTCAGTATAGGCTTGATCGAGGGTAAAACTAATAGACGGATTACGAGGCAGTTGAACGCCATGTTTGCCCCAATATTTTATAATTGCAATATTAGAAGGGCTTCTCCAAGCAACCGCATTTTCTTTGAGGGCGGCTGTTTCAATGATGAGTTTTGGATTGTCGTACATAAGAGATAAAAATTCTATCAATTGTTTTAGAATTGGTTCAAAAGTACTAAAACTGTTTAACAAAAAAATAGAATCATAGTTTTGATCGTAGAAAGGGAAAATAAAGTAAGGATTTATACATCCTTTTTTTCTGTAACCTATCTTCTACACCACAAAGGGTAATTTGCTATGGAATAAGGCATTAAACTTGCTTTTAACAAAAAAAGCACCTTAATTTGAACTTATTCATACCTCAACCCCTTCTTCCCCCCAAAATGAAGTTTCCTCTCATTATACTGATTACATTTCTAGTATTTTTATAAGTATAAAAATACGCTACTTTTGCTTTGTATTTTGCACTTAATTATCGTACGCACAAGCATTATTTTATTATCTTGACACCCAAATAATAATACTTACACTACTATGAAATATGAGACCTTGCATTCGGATTTATTCAAATTAAATCGTGCAAGATTTGTACGTAAAATGGAACCTAATTCCATTGCTATTTTTCATTCGAATGACTTAATGCCTCGGAATGGAGATGCTTTTTATCCTTTTCGACAAGATTCAGATTTGTTTCGATTGTCAGGCTTGGATCAAGAAGAGACGGTAGTCGTTTTATTTCCAGATTGTATTAAAGAAGGCTATCAAGAAGTCGCTTTTATCAAAAAAACAGACGAATATATTGCTCGCTGGGAAGGTGCAAAATATACAAAAGAAGAAGCTCGTAAAATTTCAGGTATAGAAAAAATATTTTGGTTGGATGAACAAGAAAAAATCCTCCATGAATTGATCTTACTCGCTAAACGCATTTACTTAAACACGACTGAAAATGATCGTTTTCAGCCAGTCGTTCCCTCGCGCAATACGCGCTTTGCACAACAATTGATGCAACAATATCCGCTTCACAAATACCATCGTGCGCAGCCCATTTTAAAGAAAATGGCAATGACTAAATCACATTATGAATTGGAGGTCCTCCAACATGCCTGTACTATTACAGGGAAAGCCTTTCAGCGCGTTTTGGAATTTGTGAAGCCAGGTGTTATGGAGTATGAAATAGAAGCTGAAATTACGCATGAGTTTTTAATTAATAGAGCAACAGGACATGCCTATACTCCGATTATTGCGAGTGGGGCAAATTCTTGTGTGCTACATTATATTAAAAATAATCAACGCTGTATGGCAGGTGATATATTGCTCATGGATTTTGGAGCAGAATATGCCAATTATGCTGCTGATTTGACTCGGACAATCCCTGTAAGTGGGCAATTTTCTTCTCGTCAAAGAAAAGTGTACAATGCTGTTTTGCGAGTGATGAAAACGGCACAAACGCTTCTTGTACCTGGGGCAAATATCGAAGAGTATCATAAAGAAATTGGGTTGTTGATGCAAAGTGAACTACTAGATTTAGGTTTACTAGATCAAACAGACATTAAAAAACAAGATCCAGATTATCCTGCCTATAAAAAATATTTCATGCATGGTACATCCCATCATTTGGGCTTAGATGTGCATGATCCTGCTCATCGCTACGATCCCATTCAAGCAGGGATGGTCTTTACCATAGAACCAGGTATTTATATTCCAGAAGAAAAATTAGGGATTCGTATTGAAAATGATTTAGTAGTAACGGATAATGGTACATTTGATCTTACTGCTAATATTCCTGTAGAAGCTGAAGAAATTGAAGAATTAATGCATGCTAGTGTGCTGCATTAGTAATTGGGTCGAAATGAATTTACTTTCTTAATTCCTTAAAATTTTCCATGCAAAGAAAATACGAAGTTTCGCCCAGGGGCGGGAATGGTAGAGGCGAAGGGTAAATAAAGTTTATCAAAAATATTCTCGATGGCAAAGTTGACCGAATATTTATCATTTAATTTATAGGAAGAATAAAAATTTACAGTTGTCCAGCCATAGGTGCCCGTATGAAAGGCTTTACCTTCAGCATCATAATCAAGAGGAGTTTGTTCAATATTATCAGAAGTGCCACCTCGATCAATAATACCTCCTTCTTCTATATCACTAACTGAATAATCTTCTAATTTTTTTCTTCCATTATATTTTAACGAAAGTTCTAATTGAAGGCGATCATAATTATAGCGTAAACTTGTAGCACCGTATAGAGGTGGAATGTGTGCAAATGGTACAATCGTATCCTGTACAATATTATTTGAAAAGAGGGTAGTACCCTTAGTGATATTAATTCCAGAATTGAAAGTCCAAACATCATCAAGTTTAACTAACACATTTCCAGAAAACCCAAAGATATTAGCATCTTCAGAGTTGATATTTATTTGAATATCGTGTGGTTCGTCATCTACAATTAAAACATTTGTATCTAAATTAGAAGAATCCACACGTACAATGGCATCCTTGAGATGAGAATAAAATCCTGTAGCACTTAGTTTGATAAATCTACCTTGTTTGGCACGGGCATTATAGTCACCTAGTTCTTTTGCTACGGTTAGTTCAAAATTATTGGCGGTTTCGGGTTTTAAATCTAAATTGGGAACGACGATTTTGCTTCCTTTTACCCGATTTTTTGCCCAGTCATCTATGTTTGGAGAACGAAAAGCCTTTGCTGCTAATACTCGTACTTGCCAATTGGAGGCATTATTCCAAGTTAAACCAGCAGCCCAAGTAAGATCGCCATTGTTATTTTCAATTTGATTGTAATAATCTTCGGGCCATTCAATAAAATCTGTTTCCAAATAAGTAGCATCCAGATTAACGGAACTATATCGTAAACCACCATTAAATACGATAGTAGAATCTTGACTTCGCCAACGATAATTTAAATAAGAACCAAAAGTAGCCATAGCACTTCCTCCACTTGGATAGCGGGTAGTTGCTGTATTCAAAAGTACTCGACCACTATTTATATCTAATACCCTGACTTTTGATTCTACGCGATTGTGTGCTAGATCGAGTCCATAAGATATGACGGATCGTTCTTGTTCATCGAGGTATTTATCAAAATCAGCGGTTAAACTATAGACGAAAACATCTTCTTTATTAATGGTACGATAACGATTCGCATATTTACGTCTAATACGATCCTCGTCTATACGCTGGAAACTTCCTATAATAGTCGCTTTATCATATGCCACATTTTCATTTAATAAACGTGTTTTTAAAGAAACCATTGAACGCATTTGAGGACCATAGTACCATTCTGACCATTTTAAATTGTCCGCTCGATCAATGGTGTCTAATAGATTATCATATCGAGGAACATTTGTAGAAGAAGAATATTGATAATTTAAGGTGAAATTTACTTTATGATTGGGTTGAACCTTTATTTTTTGTAGAAAATCAAATTGACTATACTCGGTATTCCAAAAGCGATAAATGTTAGGATCACCTGTTCCTACGCCCACTTGAATTTCTGGGAAGTTATTGCTATAAACTTGATCTATGGCTTCCGTTTGATCTCGATCGGTATAAAAATATCGTTTACCAAAATTAGGAAACTCTTTAGGGCCATTTTTTCCTGCACGTAGTGCATCATAATCAGTTGCTGTTATGCTGGTAATAAAACCCCATTTTTGTTTACCATAATTTAAATCAAGATGAGCCCTTTTCTCCAAATTAGCAGTAGCAAAACGGGTATAAAAATTGGTTGTTAAACGATGATCTTTTTCACTTGCATCGGTTAGAAGGGTAGGGTCTATGGATCGAAAATGAATAACTCCTCCCAAAGCATCACTACCATACATCAGCGAACCAGGCCCATAAATGACTTCTATTTGTTTGAGCATAGAATTATCAATCGTCACAGCATTTTGTAGGTGTCCATTTCTATAAATCGCATTATTTAAGCGAACCCCATCAATGACATTTAGGACACGATTGGCTTCAAAACCACGTATTACGGGACTACCACCGCCCATTTGAGTTTTTTGGATAAATACGCCTCCATTGACTTCAAGTGCGTCGGCAGAAGTCTGCGCATTTTTAAAACTAATATCTGCTTTTTTGATTTGTTCTACTTGATAGGGAATTTCTTCTACAGCATCATCTCTTCGCCCAATCACTACAATCGTATCTGCGGTAGCATCTGGAAACATTTGAATGATTCCATTTCGGCGACGAATTTCAAAAATGGGAAGTTTTAAATCAGCATAGCCAATATAGGAGAAGATAACTTCATCTCGATACCCCAAATTTTCTAAAACAGCCCTTCCGTCCAAATCTGTTTCTGTAGAAAAAGATACATCTGGCGTGTATACATAAGCCCCTATTAAGGGTTCACCTGAAGAAGCGTCGATAAGTTTTATTTTTAGAGATTGAGCAATGGAAGTCGTTGAGAAAAGAAGAGAAAGTAACAACAATATTGGAAGTGTTGTTAATAGGTTGGGTAATGAATTTACCCTATGGATTTTATGATTGTTTCTACGTACTATCACCTACGACTGACTTGGGGAGTTTTATTGTAAAAGTTGTACCCTCATTGACTATTGATTTTTTTACAAATATCCTGCCAGAGTGATAACTTTCAATAATACGTTTAGCCAAGGATAGACCTAAACCCCATCCTCTTTTTTTAGTCGTATAACCAGGTTGAAAAACAGTTTTTAATTTATTAGCGGGAATTCCCTTTCCCGTATCAGTAATATCAATATTTATAAATTGGTTATCGTCATAAATATGAGCGGTGATTTTCCCTTTGCCATCCATCGCATCTAGTGCGTTTCGTAGTAAATTTTCAATCACCCAATCAAATAGAGGTGGATTAATAGCAACAGTTAGTGGAGTATGATTAGGATCAGGAAATTCAAAGCTAACTTTTCGTGGAGCACGTCGTTGCATATAAACTCGACATTTTTCTAATTCTTCATAAACATTGATGGCATCAAGCTTTGGTTCAGAACCAATTTTTGAAAAACGATCGGCGATAAGATTAAGACGACTGACATCATTTTCCAATTCTCCAACAATTTCCATCGTTTCTTCATCTTCTCCCTTCATTAGTTTGAGATGTTCTAACCAAGCTATAATAGCAGAAATAGGCGTTCCTAATTGATGAGCCGTTTCTTTTGCCATCCCTGCCCATACCCGATTTTGTTCTGCATTACGAGCATTACTAAAGCCAATATACCCCACGCCTACAAAAATGAGTAATAATAAAATTTGAAATAAAGGGAAATAGGATAATAGAGTAAGTGTAAAAGTATTTTTATAATAAACATAACGAGCATAGCCCTGCCCTTCAATGGGTGGATAACCATTTTCTTTGATAGCGGCTAATTCCGCTTCCATATCTGCATTATCCGAAAAATTATGAATCTCTGTGATTTGTCCACCTTCATCTACTAATATGACGGGAATGTCTTCAACCGTTTGCATAACTTGAAGCGCCATAGTAAGATCCACATCATTTGGAGATGCATCAGGATCAATATTAGTAGAATCGGGAGCGGCAATTTGACTGAGTGCTTGAGCAAAAAGTTGTACTTTATCGCGTTCTCCATCGGCTAATCGGTTAGCTACATAGTTCGTATAAATCATGGATGCCCCAATGATAATGAATGCAGCAATCGCCAAATATAACTTCCACCTTGATTTCTGTTCGTACAGTTCCATGAAGAACAATCATTGACTTTAGCAAATGTACTAATTTAACGAATTATACCCTCTTCTATTTTAAAATATATGATATCTAAATAACATACCAACCTAAAAATAAGGGGTAGAAAGCCATTTTTTACTATTTAATTTAAAAGATTGACTTAATCTTTTGTTAAAAACAATCGTATTTGCTGGCGAAAACGGTATTTTTGTCGTTCTTAATTTGAATTGATAGAGTGTCTTTAATCACTCTTTAAGTAAACATAAAAAAGATCAAAACAAACTATTATGCAGAATTGGATTAAAATTTTATGCTGTACCATACTCTTTGCAGGTTTCACAACAATGGCTATTGGACAAAAATATGGTCATATGAATTCTGGAAATTTACTTGCTGAAATGAGTGAAATGAAAACAGCAGATGCTCAATTGGTAAAATACCAAGAAGATATGGCTACGAAGGGGCAAGAAATGGTAAAAAGCTTAGAAACATTTGTAATGCAAACTAGAGAAAAAATTAATGAACTTTCTCCAGTACAAGTTCAAGCAAAAGAACAGGAAATTCAGAAAAGACAAGGCGAAATCGCTGCTTATGAGAAAGAAATGATAGGTAAAGTACAAGAGAAACGAGTGGAGTTATTGGAGCCCATTTTGAGCCGAGTGAATCAAGCAATAGAGGATGTTGCCAAAGAAAATGGCTATGCCATGATTTTTGATACTAGCGTTTTTAATGCGGTTGTATTCGCAGAAGAATCAGTAGATATAACAGACTTGGTAAAAGCCAAACTTGGCATGTAAAATAACTCGAATTTCTGTTTTTATAAAATCTCCTATAGGTGGAATGCCTTTAGGAGATTTTTCATTTGAGATAAATAGAAGCCTTTAAAACGAAAAGCCCGAAACATATTATAAGAAACAGAATATTATCCGTAATTTGTGAAAAGACCTTTTAACAAGCCTACATATTAAACCTTAACAACAAATTTATGAAATCCTCATTTTTACAAATTAGTCTTCTAACAATTATTCTTTCTTGTATTTGTTTTTCTTGTGAAACAGAATCTGGAGAATCCTCAAATACGCCTATTGATAATACCATCAAAGTACGATTGAGATCAGAGCCTCCTAGTTTGAATGCATTATTATCAGGTTCAGCTTATGCAAGAATTGTTCACCGTAATATCTATAGCCGTTTAGCTCCAAATCATCCTTATGAAAATAAATATGTTCCTTTTTTAGCCAAAGCATTACCCACAGTTACCCCCATAACAGAAGGAGAGTTAGCAGGAGGAAAACGCTTTGATTTTGAAATACGAGAAGAAGCAAAATGGGATAATGGTACACCAGTTACAGGGAATGATTTTCTTTTTACATTGAAGTGTATTTTCAATCCTAAAGTGCGTACAGGATACAGAGGTGTGCTCGGCTTTATTGATAGCGTGGAAGTAGATCCAAGCAATCCTAAACGACTAAGTATTTATACGAATAGATGTGATATATTAGCACAAGAGTATCTTTCTACAATAGAAGTATATCCTGCCCATATCTTTGATAAAGAAGGCTTAATGAAAGATATCAAACTAGAAGATTTGCTCAATCCTGAAACAGTAAAAGAACTTTCTTCAAATGAAAATATCACTAAATTTGCTGAAACTTTTAGTTCTCCTTTATTTGGTAAAGAAGTAGGGGCAATTGAGGGCTCCGGACCTTATCGCTTAGTAGAATGGATTACAAATGAAGAACTCACCATAGAAAAGAAAAAAGATTGGTGGGGAGATCAATTAGCTGCTAAGGAAACCGTTTTTACAGCACTCCCCGAAAAAATAACCTATAAAGTAGTACCCGATCATGTGGCAACTACTACCATGCTTAAAAATGGGGAATTAGATTTAGCCTCCGAATTACCCCTAGAATTGTATAGTGAATTACAAAAAAATGAACTTGGCAAAGAAAAATTAAATTTCTTAATGCCAGAAGCGGCTAAGTATTTCTTTTTTCAATTTAATGGACAAAACCCCAAACTATCTAGTAAGTTCGTTCGTCGAGCCATTACTCATCTGGTGGATTTAGATGAATTTATCAAAACGGGTTTAGAAGGCTATGCAAAACGAATCTCTGGACCAATATCTGCTAGACGGTCTTATCACGACAACTCCATTCCTCTTCCTAAATTGGATTTGGATAAAGCTACTCAGTTATTAACTCAAGAAGGTTGGACGGATAGTGATGAAGATGGCATCTTAGATAAACAAATTAATGGACAAAAAACAGATTTATCACTCAATATTAAAATTTCTCCAAAAAGCCTAGAGTCTAAAAGCATTGCTGAATTGCTACAAATAAATGGTAAAAAAGTAGGAATTGATTTTTCAATTGAATTAAAGGATTTTAATAAGATTATTCGTGAAGATTTGCCTAAAGGAGATTTTGAAATAGCAGGTATAGGAGCCTCTGTTCCACCCGTTCAGGTAGATGACCCTACCCTTCGATTTCATACGAATAGTTTTCCTCCAAAAGGTCTCAATTATGGACATTTCGGAAATGCAGAAACAGATGCATTGATTGATGCCATTGTTTCTAATTGTGATGACATTGAAGCTAGAAATAAAGATTATATGAAACTGCAAAAATACATTGCTGATGAACATCCAATGTTATTTCTTTATAATCCTTTAGAAACCATAGCTGTAAGTAAACGCTTTGAGGCTAAAGCGTCAGAAGAACGACCTGGTTTTGCAGCAAGCTTTTTTAAAGCTATTAAGTAGGCTATAATAAACTTTATGATTTTGCTAACAGGTATTTGGTGTAGTAATTGCGTTACAGCTACAGAAAATATCGTCTAAAGGGAGACGATTATAATTATTAAAAACTGATTATCATGCTAAAAAAAATCTTATTTATTTTTGTTACTATACAATTGACAGCTTGTATTCCTACCAATGTACAAGATGCATTAGGGACGGTATTAGGTGAAGGAGAAGGAGTGAGTGTGGCTCAAATTGGTCAAGGACTCAAACAAGCACTCGAAATTGGTATTGGAAAAGGTGCTGATCGACTCTCTGCTACAGATGGCTTCTTTAAAAGTAATTACAAAATCTTCCTACCAGAAGAAGCTCAAAAATTAACCAGTAGACTACAAAAAGTACCTGGTTTTTCTCAAGTAGAAGACAAAATTCTGGAATTGATTAATCGTGGGGCAGAAGATGCTGCTAAATCAGCAAAACCTATTTTCGTTAGTGCGATTAAAGGTATGACTTTCAATGATGCCAAGCAAATTTTACTAGGCGAGCAGAATGCTGCTACCAACTATTTAAATAATGCCACCAACCAGCAATTGTATGATGCTTTTCGTCCAAAAATTGTAGCATCTTTAGATAAAGTAAAAGCTACAGAATATTGGAACAAAGCTGTTACGGCCTACAATAAAATTCCTTTAGTGCAAAAAATGAATCCTGAATTGGATGATTATGTTACACAAAAAGCCTTGGAGGGATTATTTAATATGGTCGAAAAAGAAGAAAAACAAATTCGTACCAATGTCGCAAGTCGTACAACTGACCTATTGAAGAAGGTTTTCGCAATGCAAGATAAATAAACCTCTATTTCGTGGCATGATTTTATCTTCTAAGGAATCGTGCCACGAATACTTTCCTTTCCTTCTCTTCTCTATTTTTCTTTCCTGAAAAAATTAGCGTTCTTTGATTGATTGTTATCATCAAACCATACTTGATGCATTTTGAACACGCATTTTTGTGCTCTTTTGTGTCTTTTGTGGTTCAAAGAGAATAAAAAAAGAATGTCTGCATTTTTAGTAGAAGAAATACAAGAACTTGCCCTTCAATATTTCAATTTACACCTCCAACTCAAAGCACTTCCTGGAGATGTAGATCTTAATTTTTATGCGAAAGATCAAAACAATAAAGAGTACATTTTAAAAATAGCAGCAGCCAATTCTGATCTTGGTAATTTAGAAATGCAAACCCAATTGTTGCTTCATATTTCGACACAACAAACAGAAACCCCTACTCCTCAAGTAATCCCCAATCAAGCAGGAAAATACATCACCTTCCTCCCTCAAAAAGATGCTAGTACTCGTTATCTTCGCTTATTAACTTGGTTACCCGGGCGAATGTGGGCAAACACGAACCCGCATACAACAGAACTCTTATATAACCTTGGAAAAGTTTGTGGACAATTCAATCAAGCACTTTCTAATTTTCAACATCCATCTGCAAAACGTCCCAATTTTCAGTGGGATAATGTGAATGTGTCTTGGACTACAGCACACTATCATTTATTTAAAACAGCAGAACAAAAACAGCTCGCCCATTATTTTTATCAACTCCATTTAGATACGGTTACTCCAAAATCTGATCAACTTAGAAAGAGTATCATCCACAATGATTTTAATGATTATAATATTGTGGTGAATGCCGATGGGAATGCGGTCAGTGGGATTATTGATTTTGGCGATGCTACTTATACCTATACTATTAATGATTTAGCAATTGCGTTATCTTATGCGATGATGGATAAAGCTGATCCGATTGCAACAGCTTTATCGGTAATAAAAGGTTTCCATGAACAATTTCAGTTAAATGAAATAGAGATTGAAGTTTTATTTAGTTTAATTGCTACTCGTCTACTCATAAGCGTGACGAGTGCAGCCATTAATTTTGAAAAAGATCCTACCAATGAGTACCACCAGATTAGTGCGCGAGCAGCATGGGATTTATTAGCAAAATTGAGGAATATTCATCCATCTTTTGCATATTATTCATTTAGAAGTGCCTGTGGTTGGAAAGCTGTTCCGATAGAAGAAAAACTTATCAATTGGCTTCAAAAAGAACAAGTAAATTTTGCTCCTATTCTAGGAAAAACGATTGCAAAAGAAGATTATACTGTACTAGATTTAAGTGTAGGGAGCTTAGAAATGGGGAATACGGATATACTAGAAGATGCTCATCAATTGCATAAACAAATTAGTCGTTTACTAGAAGACCAAGGTGTTAATTATGGTATTGGACGATACAATGAGGTACGTTCTATTTACACCACCGATAATTATCTTGTCAAAGGAAATGAAGGCCCAGAATGGCGAACGATACATCTAGGTATCGATATTTTTGCGGAAGCCAATACGCCTATTTATGCACCATTAGAAGGAAAAGTACATAGCTTTCAAAACAATGATTTGGATCGAGATTATGGCCCTACGATCATTTTAGAACATGAATTTACATCAGAAAAAACTGGAGAAAAACATTCTTTTTATACGCTCTATGGTCATCTGAGTTTAGCTTCGATTGAATCATTAGAAGTTGGTCAAGTAATTCAAAAAGGAGAAGCCTTTGCTTGGATGGGGGATATGCCAATCAATGGCAATTGGTCACCGCATCTTCATTTTCAAATCATCACTGATTTAATGGGGAAAGAGGGCGATTTTCCCGGTGTAGCTTTTCCAAAACAGCGATCCATCTGGACAAGTATCTGCCCTGATCCAAATCTCATTTTAGGATTTAATCATCCCAAATTAGCCACCCAAAAAGATCAATCGAATCACATTTTAAACTATCGGAAAAAACATCTAGGTAGAAGTCTAAGTCTGTCTTATGCTAAACCCTTACATATCCAACGCGCTTATAAACAATACCTCTATGATGCCGCTGGAAGACGCTATTTGGATACCGTAAATAATGTTCCTCATGTAGGACATCAACATCCGAAAGTGGTAGAAGCGGCGAAAGCGCAACTCAATATTTTAAATACCAATACCCGTTATTTACACGAAAATATCATTCAATTTGCAGAGGAGTTATGTGCTACTTTGCCAGATCAACTCAGTGTTTGCCATTTTGTGAATTCAGGAAGTGAAGCGAATGAATTAGCACTTCGTATGGCACGAACTGTTACAGGACAGCGCGATATGATTGTTGCAGAAGTGGGCTATCATGGCAATACCAATGCTTGTATTGATTTGAGCTCCTATAAATTTGATGGAAAGGGAGGAAAGGGCGCACCTGATTGGGTACATGTTGTGCCCATGCCTGATCCTTACCGAGGCATTCATCAAGGAGAACACACAGGAACAATCTATGCCAATTATGTCAAACAATACATCCAGAATTTGCAAGCAATAGGAAAAGGAATTGCAGGTTTTTTATTTGAATCTATTTTGAGTTGTGGGGGGCAGATTGTTCCGCCAAAAGATTTTTTCAAAGAAGCTTATCGAGCGGTGCGAACTGCGGGAGGGGTTTGTATTATGGATGAAGTACAAGTAGGTTTTGGACGGGTGGGGAAACACTTTTGGGGTTTTGAGTTATTTGATGTTGTACCAGATATTGTGGTGATGGGCAAACCTATTGGAAATGGTCATCCGCTGGGTGCAGTAGTGACCACGCCCGAAATTGCAGATGCCTTTGCTAATGGGATGGAATATTTCAACACCTTTGGTGGAAATCCTGTTTCTTGTGCGATAGGAAAAACGGTTTTAGAAGTCATTCGAGAAGAAGGTTTACAAGAGAATGCCTTGGAAGTTGGGGAATATTTGAAGAAAGGACTACGATCTTTACAACAGCAATTTCCGATTATTGGAGATGTGCGAGGAGAAGGCTTATTTTTAGGTTTCGAACTCGTTAAAGACCTTAGTTTAAAAATTCCTGCTCCTGAGCAAACAACTTATTTGGCAAATCGAACGCGATTATTAGGTTTATTAAATAGTACAGATGGTCGAGATCATAATGTCATTAAGATTAAACCGCCCCTTTGTTTTAGTAAAGCGAATGCAGATTTCTTTTTAGAAACGATTGAAGGCGTTTTAAAAGAAGATAAAATGAGAATTTGATGCCATCTATGAAATTGTACAGACTAAAGTCTGTCCTACTGTTTTTAAAAACTTATCTTTAGTTAAATAATGATCTTAATTGGAATAATCAATTATGAAACGAGCCGTTTGTATTATTCAAGAAGATATGTTTTCTACGCCTGAAATTAAACGTATCGAAGCAGGATTTAAAGCCATTTATAAAGACAATTATAGTGAAGAACCCTTAAATGTAGTTTGGATGATTATGCCGAAAGGCTATGCATATTCCGAACGAAAATTGTCGGAGGCAATAGTTATTATGGTGGAAGTCAGCGAAGACATTCAAAAAGAAAAGCGTGAGGAATTAATGTTTTTATTTTCTAGATTTCTAATGGATGAATTTAACGTATCTCCTTTAGATTCTGTAATTACGGTGGCTAATTCTTCTTTTGTGAACGCTTTTTTAGAAGCACAAAACAATAGAATTCAACCCCTATATCGACCTTGGATTAAAGTGAAACAATTATCTACAGCACTTTGGTCAAAATTCAGCAAAGGATATCTTCGACTGAGGGTGAAGTATTAATACTAGCCTTAACAAATTCAAACACTCAAAATTAGTTCTTATGCCAGTTTATAGTCTGACATCCAATAAAAAAATCTCAACATCCAATAAGCAAAAATTAGTGGATTTATTTACCGATGCCCATTGCAGTATCATGATTGCACCTGAGCAATTTGTCCATATTTTATTTTCAGATGGCATTCCAATTATGGACAAAAAAAGCTTGTACATTCATGCGAATGTACGAAAAGGAAGGGCGCAAGAAAAAATTGATCGTTTGTGTGAAATACTCAAAGTAGAATGTGCTAACATACTTCAAGTAGAACAAGAGAAAATTCATATCAATTTATTGGAAATTGATGCGAAGTGGTGTATAGAAGGCGGCTATATTATGCCGAATCCTGGAGAAGAAGACGAATGGATGGAGAACGTGACGAAAGCATTGGCAGAACGAGAAAATTCAATAGTTTAATTGATTTTTCAAATAAGTAAACATAACCCAAAAAAGAAAATATTGGTTTTAAGTATTTGTCAAAAATTAACTTCCCTCTCTAAATTTCTCCAATTAGTTCAAGAAAACTCATTATCAATCGTTTATCTTTTCACTATTTGAAGAAAATCGGGAAGTAATTATTTGACCGTTACTAAACATAAAAAGCATACAATTTTAAGTGGATACGAAAAAAGGAGAGATTATACCAAAGGTATTGATTGTAGAAGATCAAGTATTGATTGCTGCTGATTTGGCAATGCAAATCAAATCATTTGGTTTTAATGTAGTTGGCTTTGTTGCGACGGGAGAGGCGGCTATTGCGACTTTAGAACAACAAAAAGTCGATATTGTATTGATGGATATTAATTTAGCGAGCGATTTGACAGGCATCGAAACGGTGACTAAAATTAATGCAATAGCAGCGCCACTCATTATTTATTTAACCGCCAATACAGACGATCAAACTTTTGAAGCAGCGCGGCTTACTAAGCCCTTTAGTTTTATCGGTAAGCCATTTAAGAAGAAAAATATTGAACGTACCCTTTTATTAGCCAAAGCACATTTATCAGAACAATCGCCATCTATAGAAGAACTACCTATTTCTACGCCAACGGACAAAACAATCTTTGTACGAGAAAATCAGCAAATGGTACGTATTCATATTGATGACATTTTATACATTCAAGCGGATCGTTCCTATTGTGATATTTTTACAAAAGAGAAAAAATATTCCTTGAGTATGTCGCTTAAAGCTTTGACGGAGAAAGTGGATTTACCCCAATTTCAACGGGTACATCGCTCTTATGTAGTGAATATCGCTCATATCGAAAAACTTACGGATTATGAGATCTTATTTGGTAAAACTCATATTCCCATATCCAAGACCTATAAAGATACCTTAATGAAACGCCTAAATTTAATTCGTTAGGGATGAAAAAAATGATCAGTGCAGTACTCCTTTTTATTAATTATGGCTTGAGTCTTGCTCAAGACTTGGATTGTACTACACAATATTATTTAAATGAAGCCGCTATACATTATTATAAAGATACAAAGCAAGCATTCTCCAACTATGAAGCCGCTATCCAATACCTCAATACAACAAAGCAGCCCGAACAATTAGCTACCGTCTATCAACAAAAAGCCACCTATTTATTCGACCATCTCCAATTTGATGAATCACTCCATCATTTGTTACAAGCTGAACAATTACTTCAAACGAGTGAGAATGATTCCTTAAAGGCAAGTATTCATTTGTCAATTGGAAAGTGGTATATCGAAATGGAACAGTATGATAAGGCTATTTCTTCTTTAGATTTAGCAAAAGAGAATGCCTTAAAACAATCACTCTCTTCCTTGTTATGGAAAATTCATTTTGAAGAAGCTTGGGTCTATGCTTATCGAAATGATTATTCAAATGCAACTAAAATGATGTATCAAGCATTGGAATATTGTGACACTTTGGATTATTTTGAAGCGATGCATACACATTGGAGTATTTATGTTTTTGGACAAGACTATGGTTTAGGATCTAATTTAAATACTTACCATAAAGAAAAAGCGAAAACGTATATTCAAAAAATTAATTTAAATAGTTATAGATATTCTTCAGATGTAAAAACACGTCAAAAATTAATTCTAATTTATAGAAGATGGAGCTATCTTTCAAGTAAGGAGGAGAAAATTATAGATTATCAAAAAAAGGCGTTAGCATTTTCAAATAAGCTTTATCAAGCCTATCCTATTGCACCGATTTTACAATCTTATTTCTATTCTAGCTATTATTATGCTAATTCTCTTGAAAATGATGATGTAGACAAGTCACAATATTATTTAGAGAAATCTTTACCTGTGGCACGACAACTTCAGGATGTCGGAAGTACGATTAATGCACTTCGAGATTTAGCAGACATAGCAATAAAAAAAAAGCAATATGACAAAGCACATCAATATTTAAAAGAAGCGACTCCTTTGGTTCATCAAATAGATGGGTATTGGTATCCACAAAGTGTTGCAGATTGTTGGCACGACTATTATATTGGAATTGGTGATTATAAAAAAGCATTGGCATATTATCAAACGGCAATTGTTTATAGTGATTCCATTAAAGATGAAGAAAAAACAAATGCGCTATTGAGTCAACAAATTCGATATGAATTTAACCAAAAGAAAGAACTCGATAGCATTCAAAATGTCAATCAACAGTTGTTACTGACCAATCAAGTTAGTCAAGCAAAGCGTACTCGAAATTTATTTGTCGTATTTGCAACGATTCTTTTAGGTGCATTATTAGCCTTATGGCTTAGTTTTCGTCGGCAGAAAAAACTCAATCTTTCTTTACAGGAGAAAAAAGATATTATTAGCGAACAAAATCAATCCCTCCTACAAACTAACTCTGAAAATCAACTCTTACTCAAAGAAATTCATCATCGTGTAAAAAATAATCTACAAACTCTATCCAGCTTATTGTCGTTACAATCGGCAAGCATTGAAGACGAAGTTGCCCTCAAAGCCATTCAAGATAGTCAACGCCGAGTAGAATCCATAGCGGCTATTCATCTGAAATTGTATGAGAATAAAAATTTGCATGGTATTGAATTTGGTAATTATCTCCAGACCTTATTTGATGACTTATCAGATGTTTATCAATATGAAGAAAACCGTATTTCTTTTAAATATACAGGAAGTCCAATTGTATTAGATTTGGATACGTCTATTCCGCTTGCCCTTTTGGTAAATGAATTAATTACCAATTCGTTTAAATATGCATTTCCAGATAAAAGTAAAGGATTAATACAAGTTCTTTTGAAACAAGAAAAGGAGCGTTTGCAAATGGAATACCTCGATGATGGAATTGGTATGACTCAAAAACAGGGAACGGGTTTTGGGTCGCAGCTCATCCAATTACTCTGTTTACAATTACAAGGAAAATCAAGGCTACAAGAAGTAGAAAAAGGTATTCATTACCAATTTGAATTTGCCTATTATCAGGTACTTTAGTTTAACTTTATTTCTTAGCCTCTTCCTCATGTTCGGAAAGAAAAAAGTTGCTTTCGGGAAGCGATAAGTAGTACTAGGGAAAAGGAGCTACATTCAAGTACGATAAGCTGTATTTTTAGTAGGTTTACCTAATTATTTGGTCAATAACTGCTTTTAAAATTCACCAAAAAATTGTGCGCAACCTCCTTTTAGTCAGCTGCTTACAATTTTTATGATGAATGCAGTTATTCGACAAGCAAATAAGTTAGGCTACTTAGAACTTGAATTGGAATGAGTTAGACACCTGAAACAGGAATAAAGATCTCCCACTTCAGGTGTTTGTTTTTTATCGCCCTCCATCTCCAGTTATCTCATCTAAATATTCCAGATTCCCATCTTCTTCTTCATATTCAGGAATAGGCCCTACATCGCGCCAGCTTTCAGGTTCATTATTCAGAAGTTGAATCGCACCAAACTCTTTTTCGAGGATACGACGAATTTCTTTTTTATGGCGATCACTATTTACAAATGCTTGTTGTACTTGTCGTTTTGAAGAACGAGTGTCGTAATCATCTAAATTGCCAGTGATGCGATAATACAAATTAAACCAGCCTTTTTTCTTCGCTTTTTGAGGTTTGAGACGAGGATCGTGTTTTTTGAATTTATTAAATAATACTTGACCAGCATTAATTTTAAGGGCATAATCCATATCATGCTCAAATGAATGTTCGCCACTCATCGTCAAATTGAGTGCATTAGATTGAATAAACATGACGGGTAGATAAATCTTCCCTTTTCGTACCTCCAGCCAGTTTTGCATATTCACTAATTTGATATTACGCAAGTCTTTGACATTGATATAATTCGAAAATTCTTCTAGCATTTTAAAACGGCGTAATTCTCCATCTTTAATACTAATCCCGGCCAAGACGCGTAATTTTTCATCTAGAAAAGCCCCTTTTTCATCCCAGTAAGCATTAATGGTCATGTGTGAATTAAGATCACCACGAAGATTATCAGAAGTTAAGGTCGATTGCCCAAAATTTTCACATTGATAGAAAAATTGATTCGCATCGATTTCTTCAAAAATGAGATTGGCTTTTAGTCGGGGTTTATCTTCAAAATAGACTTTGCCTTCTACATTCATTGTTCCATCCATAATCACCACATCTCCATCAATTTCCATTTCATTATTATCAAAACTAAGGCTTCCATCAAAAGCTTCCCCATTAATTTTGTTGTAGGTGAATTCCTTGATATTTGCATCAAATGTTCCTTTTAAAAACTTAGTGAGTCGCTCGCGTTCTTGCGTTTGTGCCACCATCACAGAATCATATACTTCTTCTGACACTTCATCTTCTTCCACAGGTGTTTCGGTAAGCGAAATTAAACGCGCCAAATCCATTTTATCTGCATCTAAATTGGCTTTAAATTGAAGTTCTGCATCTTTAGAATTGAGTGAATCGGCAAATAAAACAGGGATTAAATTATTGAAATTACCATCTAAAATAATTTCGCTTCCAGCCCCTTCAATTTTGACTCCATCTACTTTGAGATTGTTATTTTCCAAGATAAGTTTGCCCCGATCAACAATCATGTCTTCTTCATTGATGGTCAATTCTGCATCATCGAACTCCAATTCTCCTGATGAACTTACCTTATAAATTCGACTCACACTTTGCATATCCGAAAGACGACCATCTATTGCTATGTTCTTAAACTCTACTTCGCCATCGCCATCGGTAATGGTAGGCATATTAAATAAACCATAAACGGTACCTAAAGGGATCGAACCATCTATTTTAAAATCAATTTTTGGATCACTTAGATCAGAAACTTTTAAATAGGATTCGGTGAGTTCTCGATTGAAATAAGCTTTAAAGTTTTTCATCTCGAAGAAAGAGCTCTTATTCGTTTTATATTTCCCATTCGTGAAAATGGCATTAAATGAAACATCTTTGAGGGAATTGTCCAATCGTGGACTAGAAATTCTTCCATCTCGTAAACCAAAGTTCACATTGATCGCAGGATTAGTTTGTGGACTAAATCGTCCTTTTATGGTAGAATTGAAAAGAAATGTTCCTGTACTTTGAAAATCTCCTACATAAGCAAGATATTCTTCAGGCAATAATTGAACAACAGATTCTACGCTTCCATCTTCTGCTGTGAGATTCAGATCAAAGTCTGTACCCAATCCTTGTGTTTCAATCGTTCCATTTAGCTGAAACTCATTTGATTCCACGCCCACTTTTACATCTTGTAAGTTGTATAAACTTTTAACTAAATCGACATCTATCGTCGCATCATAATCAATTGTTTTACCAGCTAAAAAACGTGTTCCTTCAATATCTACAAAATTGGTTTCAATGTTCGCGTTACTTGCCAATGAAAAACGATCACTAGCAAATTCTCCTGAAAAAAGAGCATCATTAACCATAAACCGAACATCTTGTTCGTTTTGTTCATCGGTATAAATCAAATCAATATGATTCAAAATGGCTTCTTGTAAGGAAATGGAGAAGCTAGAAGAAGCCTCGGAATCATTGTCTGATGATTTCAGTACATCAAAATTACCCACTCCTTTTTTATCAACAGCAACGTACAAGGCACCATTACTAATCACGACAGAATGTACCTTTATCGTAGAACTAAATAAACTAAATAAACCAAATCGAAACGAAATATTAGCTGCTTCTAAAAGATTTCCGTTTTTAGTATCTTTTAAAATAACTTCATTTAAATTGGCAGAAGCTTTAGGAAAACCAGATAATAAAGAGAGTTCAAACTCATTTACGGTCAATTCAGTCTTTAAGGATTTATTGATTTCCTTTAGCAAACGTTGACTGATGGTATCTTCAAAAAAAGCGGCGACGACAACTGCAAAAAGAATAAACAGTCCTATAATCATCACACTAATCCAGAGAAATTTTCGGAAGAATCGTTTCATAATAGATGGTTGCTTCGTCTGTTGGACGTAGGTTGGTTTTTCTTGTACTAAATTTGATGTGGCCATAGAACAAAGATAAGGCTTAGTGACTGTAGTCCTTGGAGGTATCCATGCTTTTTTTTAAGCATATGAACTATTATATGAAACGAAAATAGGGTAGAAAATATTTTTTAGATTTTTTTTCAAAAAGACTTGTAAGTCATATAGAAGAAACCTATCTTTGCAATCGCTATTGAAAAAAGCATAAAGGGCGATTAGCTCAGTTGGTTCAGAGCATCCCGATTTACATCGGGAGGGTCAAGTTCCGAAGGTAATAAAATCCCTTTTAAAATTTAAATAGCAAAGTATTTAGCAATAAATAACAAGGGCGATTAGCTCAGTTGGTTCAGAGCACTTGGTTTACACCCAAGGGGTCGTAGGTTCGAATCCTTCATCGCCCACCAAAAGACTTGCAGGAATGCAGGTCTTTTTTCATTTTAACTCTTATGTATCATTGCTATATTTTATACTCCAAGACTTTAGATCGGTATTATATTGGCTCTTGTGGATCAGATTTAGAAGGAAGATTATCCCGTCATTTGAGTAATCATAAAGGATTTACGGCAAAAGCCAAAGATTGGATAGTTGTTCATATAGAGAAATATGAGTTCAAAACAGAAGCACTTGCCAGAGAACGAGTCATTAAGCGTAAAAAAAGTAGGAAATATATTGAGCGATTAGCTCAGTTGAGCTAGAGCATCCCGATTTACATCGGGAGGATCGTAGAGCTTGTCCCGATAATTATCGGGATTCGAATCCTTCATCGCCCACTAAAAAGACTTGCAGTACTGCAGGTCTTTTTTTATTTCAGCTTCTATGTATCATTGCTATATTTTATACTCTAAGACTTTAGATCGGTATTATATTGGATCCTGTGGGTCAGATTTAGAAGGTCGACTATCCCGTCATTTGAGTAATCATAAAGGGTTTTGTACTACTAGTACTTCTAAAGTTTAAACTCAAGTATCAAGTTCAAGCACAAATAGATAAACATTAATATAACCCTATTTTGAACTTGCGTTTGATACTTGCACTTTGGATATTATTATATTTCTGTATCTTTTCCTATTAGTAACTTTACAAGTCTATACCTCAAAAAATTATTGACAACTATCTCCCCAAAATAATTGCCTTCATTTTATCCGTAGGTAATACATCTATGGTCATATTAATGCGCTCCGTTTGTCCATGATTAAGAACGCGATGTGGGTCAGTAAGACGGAGGTACCAGCATTCACCAGTTTGTAAAGGAACAGGTTTATCATTAAGATAGAAGGTAACTTGGTCGTTGCTAACAATAGGAATCGTCAACCGAATCATAGAACGTTCAATCTCCAAACCAAGTGTAGGATCAGTATGTTCTTTTACCTCACTCATGGGCGCAAGTCGTAATAAACGAACCAAATTAACTGTAGTATAGTCTCGAAAACTATCAATTACACTAGCGATATAAGGCATGGTTTTGAGCGTAGGGGTATCCAACCAATCGGTCCAAGAACCATCTGCATAATCATTAGCAGGAGGAGGAAAAGGCAAAGAAGTATCTACCATGTGGGCAGGCGCACGTAATTGAACAGCATTATAATACACAAATTGATTTTGCTGTAAAGGCTTGATCTCTTCTTGCATTTTCGCTACATCAAAGGTAAAGGGGAGCTTAATGCGATCGAGGGTCGTTTCATTAGGTTTAGCTATGGTTGGCATGTCATTTTGGATTTTAGGGAAACAAAATAATGTTGATTTATGATAGCTTGGGTGAAATAAATATACAAATAATGTTGAAAGATAAGATGCTTATTGGTAAAATTCTTGTGCATATTCAATAGTACCATAAACAGCCTGTAAAGTATTAGGGATCAATTCCAATACAAAGCAATTTTCTCTTGGTGCTTCAAATGGGAAGTTTATACCAAACAAATGAGCTTGTTGATAACCAAATCTGGGATAATAGTTTTCATGTCCCAACAAGACGATAGAAGTATAGCCTAGAGATTTTGCTTTTTGATGAGCAGATTGAATGAGTTGACCACCTATTCCTTTTCTCTGATAATTGGGGAGTACAGAAACTGGAGCGAGTGCTAAGGATGTAAATTCCTGAATATCGTTTTTGATAAGCACTTTAGTTAATAAGATATGACCAACTACTTGCCCATTTAATTCAGCCACTAAAGAAAGTTCAGGAATAAATGCATCCGAATTTCTTAAGCGTTGGACTAAAAATTGTTCTTGATGATCGCTTATTTCTTCTTCTTGAAAAGCGGATTTTATTAAATCAAAAACAATTTGATGATCCGTAGATTCTTCTTGTCGAATGCTTAGTTCCATTTAAAGAATATTCTATCGTGAGACCGACTACAAGTCGTTCCACGATTAACAAATTATTCCTTTACAAAATCCAAAGAAACAGAATTAACGCAATGGCGCGTTTGTTTATCTGTGAAACCTTCTCCTCGAAAAACATGTCCTAAATGCCCTCCACAATTACCACATACAATCTCTGTTCTACGACCATCAGCATCCGTCAATTCTTTGACATTCCCTTCGGCATAAATATCATCAAAACTAGGCCATCCAGTACCAGATTTAAATTTTGCGGAGGATTTAAACAAGGGTAAATTACACTGACGACAGATGTATGTACCGCTTTCTTTGTGATCGTGATAAGCTCCCGAAAAGGCATATTCCGTTCCTTTCTCTTGGATTACATAGGTTTCTTTATCGTTTAAGCTATTGTAGTTTCCTTCTTTTAATACTGGTGGAAATCCGCCTTGATCTGCTTCGGCTTTAGCTAGAGTTGCGCCCTTTAATTTGTCCGCAAATCGTTTTCTGAATTTCTCCATTTTTGGATTGATAACCGCTACACAATAGCCATAGTTGGGATTCAACTCATAATAATCTTGATGGTATTCTTCTGCCTTGTAATAATTGATTAACGGACTAATTTCTGTTACAATAGGATCATCCCAAAGAGTAGGAGCTACTTCTTTTTTAGAGCGTTCTGCAATAGATTTTTGTGTTTCATCATGATAAAAAATGACGGAACGGTATTGTGTACCTACATCATAACCTTGTCGATTTAGTGTAGTAGGATCGTGGGTCGTCCAAAAAACTTCTAGAATGGTTTCAAAATCAAGTTCACTAGGATCATATACAATTTTTGCTACCTCTGCATGTCCTGTTTCTCCCGTAGTGATAGCCTTATAAGAAGGGTTTTCTACTTCTCCACCTGAATAACCAGATTCTACGCTGACCACGCCACGTAATTCTTCAAATACCGCCTCTACACACCAAAAACAACCTGCACCAAGCGTTGCACTAGCCAATTCATCTGGATTTTTAACTTTGATAGGTTTGGCTTTATTTTTTGAAACAGTACTACTCACTTGATTTTTAGGAGAAGTACAAGCAAGAATAAAAAGTGAACTTAAAATAACGAAAGAAAAAATGGACTTATTCATATGTAAAGGATTTGATTGTTCTTATTTTAAGAACTACAACAAGATACGACAAGAAAGGATGAAAAGAGGTGAAGGATTAACACTTTTTTAGCACAGTCGTGATACGGACATTTTTAAACATCAAAATTTACGACTACTTTATCGGTTAATGGATGAGCTTGGCAAGTGAGGACGAAGCCTGCTTCCACTTCATCTTCTTCTAAGGCATAATTGACATCCATTTCCACTTTACCTTCCTCTACTTTGGCGCGGCAAGTACAGCATACGCCACCTTTACAAGCAAAAGGTAGATCCATCCCATTTTTAAGGGCAGTATCTAAAATAGAATCTCCATCCGATAGAACAGATAAATCAAATGTATCTCCATCTAGCTGTATAGTAATGGCAGCTTCAAAAGCTTCTCTTTGTTCTACTTTCTTTGCTTTTGCAGCCTTAGCTGTGGTCGGTGTAGTAAATAATTCGAAATGAATGTTCTTTTTATCAACTCCTACATCTTCTAAGCTTTCTCTTACTGCATGAATCATTTGTTCTGGGCCACAAATGAAAAACTCATTGGCTGTTTTAGGGTCAACCAAAAGTTTGAAAAAAGAAGCACATTTTTCTTTGTCAATTCGTCCCTTAAAAAGTGCTGCGCCTAAATGTTCTCGACTTAAAATATGATGTAGACTCAATCTGTTGAGATAGGTGTTTTTTAAATCTTCTAGTGTTTCTCTAAAAATAATGCTATCTATCGTTCGGTTTCCATAAAATAAGGTGATCTGACTTTTAGGCTCAGTTGTTAAAACAGATTTAATAATTGAAAGAATAGGCGTAATACCACTTCCCGCTGCAAATAATAGATAATGTTTAGCATTGGAAGCATCTAAGGTTGGATAAAAATTCCCTGTGGGTACCATGGATTCCAATGCATCATTTATTTGGAGATGGTGATTAGCATGAGTAGAAAATTTGCCACCTTCAACTTGTTTTATGGCTACACGTAATTCACCTTCATCAGGCGCACTACAAATCGAATAAGAGCGACGAACTTCTTCTCCTTGAATATCCGTTTTTAGTGTCAAATATTGACCAGGTAAAAAAGAAAAGGTATCCGCTAAATTTTCAGGTACATCAAAGGCAATAGAAACGCAATCATTGGTTTCTTGGCGAATGTCTTTTATGGTAAGTGGATGAAATCGAGCCATGATATTAATATAAAAAATAACGGGCAATCCAATGATTGCCCGCTGGCTATATATATTTGGTTAAGACTTTACGAATGAATGTTCGTTCGTAAAGATAAGTAATTTTCTTGAAGGAATAAACTTCGGCATTAACTTTTTGGTTCTTCTAATAGATAAATACGCTACCTTTAGGTATGGCATTATTAGAATTTAATAAAAACGGAATTTATTGTCCACAGGCTGATGTATATATTGATCCTTGGCGTAGGGTAAAACGTGCCTTGATTACGCATGGACATTCTGATCATGCACGATGGGGAAATGAATATTATCTATGTACGGATTCTGCTGCTCCAGTAATGAAATACCGTCTGGGCAATCAAATGAATATAGAGTCCATTGCCTATGGAAAAACCATTTCAGTAAATGGCGTAAAAATATCTTTTCACCCTGCAGGTCATATTTTGGGGTCTGCTCAAATACGATTAGAGTATAAAGGTGAAATTTGGGTGGTGTCTGGAGATTACAAATTAGAAGATGATGGATTAGCTGAAGCTTTTGAACCTGTTAAATGCCATGCGTTTATAACAGAATCTACTTTCGGATTACCTGTTTATAAATGGAAACCGCAAACTGAAATTTTTCAAGAAATAAACGATTGGTGGCGATCCAATAAAGAACAAGGAAAAGTGAGTTTGCTTACAGGCTATTCCTTGGGAAAAGCACAGCGAATTCTACAAGGTCTTGATACTTCTATTGGTAAAATTTATACCCACGGAGCAGTAGAAAACATCAATAAAGTAATGCGTAAACAAGGAATTGATTTACCACCAACGGTGAAAGTTTCCAAACATGTGAAAAAAGAAAATTACATCGGCAATATTATCGTTTCTCCTCCTGCTGCACTGGCAAATCCTTGGACAAAGAAATTTAAACCCCTTTCTACAGGTATTTCTTCTGGTTGGATGACCTTGCGGGGAGCTAGACGAAGACGATCTGCTGATCGAGGATTTGTACTTTCTGATCATGCAGATTGGGATGGTCTAAATACGGCGATCGAAGCTACGGGAGCGGAGAAGATTTTTGTAACACATGGATATACAGAGATTTATTGTAAATACCTTCGCGAACAAGGTTATGATGCAGCTATCGTTAAAACGGAGTTTGAAGGAGAATTAGCCGAAATTAATGAAGGTTCAAAAAATGATGAAAATGAAGAAAATAAATAAACCCATTATCATAATGGGAAGTGCTCGATCAAATGGAAATACTCGCTTAGTGGTAGATCATTTAGCGCAAGAAAAGAATATCCCTATCATAGATTTAAATGACTATACCATAGGTTATTTTGATTATACCCACGAAAATCAAACGGATGATTTTCTTCCCTTGATGGAGCGTCTAATTGCAGAATATGATACCTTTATTTTTGCTACGCCCGTTTATTGGTATAGCATGAGTGCTCAGATGAAAACGTTTTTTGATCGTATTTCAGATTTATTGAAAATTCGAAAGCCTTTAGGACGGCAGTTACGTGGCAAAACTATGGCATCTATTAGTTGCAGTGGGCATGATGATTTAGTGGAGGGGTTTGAAATGCCGTTTCGAGAAAGCGCAGATTATTTGGGTATGAAATATCTTGGACATTTACATACCTACGTAGAAGAGGAAGGAATCCTAGTAAATACCATAAAATCAAAGTTAGAATATTTTCTAGCATAAATTTTTCGGAAAAAATTAACTTTCATATTGCTTGCATTGGTGCTTCATCCAAACTTGTTCTTCTTGATTTAATAAAGGGAGTAAAGCATTTTCCACTTCTTTGTGATAGGTATTTAACCAATTAATTTCTTTTTTATTCAATAAAGAAAAATCAATTAAGGTTTGGTCAATAGGAAATAATGTTAGTGTTTCAAAGCTGTAAAATTGAGGGTCATCGCAGACTTTATCTTTGACAGTTAGAATTAAGTTTTCGATTCGTATTCCATATTCCCCTTCTTTGTAATAGCCGGGTTCATTGGAGGTAAACATTCCTTCTTCAAAAGGAACGGCAGCCTTACCTGTTACTCCAGATCCAATAGATTGAGGTCCTTCATGAACATTTAAAAAATGACCCACGCCATGTCCTGTTCCATGCCCATAATTGAGTCCGTACTGCCACAATGCCTGACGAGCCAAAATCTCCATTTGATTACCATGTGTACCTTCAGGGAATTTAAGTTGAGCAAGAGCGATATGACCTTTTAAAACAAGCGTGAAATTTCTTTTTTGCTCTTCTGTTGGTGTTCCTAAAGCAATCGTCCGAGTAATATCAGTTGTACCTTGTAAGTATTGCCCGCCTGAATCGAGTAATAAAATGCCTTCTTTAGCAAGTGTCGCACAAGAACCTTCTTTTGCGCGATAATGAACAATAGCACCATTTCCTTTATAACCGACGATTGCAGCGAAACTTTCCCCATGATAATCTCCTTGTGTACGTCGGAATTCATCTAACTGTTGTGCAACTTCAACTTCTGTAATTCCTCGATGTTCTAACTCTGCATTTAACCAGCGAAATAATTTTGTCAATGCTACGCCATCTTTTAGCATAGCTTTTTTGATGTTTGAAACTTCTATCGGATTTTTTCTCGCTTTTAGGGTAGTAGATATAGTTTCTCCTTTATAAACTGATATTTCTGGAATGGCATTAAATAATTGGTGGTTAATACGAGAAGGGTCAATCCATATTTTCTGACTTTCATCTAATTCTTGTAAAAAACTTGTGATAGCAGTATAAGGTTGAAGTATAATTCCATCTTGAAGAAATTGATCGTGTAAATCTTCGGAAATTTTGCCTTTATCAATAAAGAGAATACTTTTTTCAGCGCCAATAATTAGGTAAGCGATTGTGACGGGGTTACATTCAACATCGTTGGAGCGAATATTAAGAATCCAAGCAATATCGTCAAGAGAAGTGACTAAGTGATATTGGCAAGATTTTGATAAAATTGTGTCACAAATTGTATTGATTTTATCTGCTCTAGATTGCCCCGTATTCTCGATAGGAAGTGCAAATATTTCATTTTGAGGCAGAGGCGGACGATCTGTCCAAATGTTTTGTAATAGGTCTTTTTCTGTATAGAAAGAAATATTTTCATGATGGAGTACTCTACTAATTTGACGAACTTGGTTTACAGAAAAAACAGAACTATCAAATCCTATGGTACTGTTATCCGGGAGCTGTTCAACCAACCAATTTAGATGCTCAGCTGTATGAGGAATTGTCAAACGATGAAGGGTCATTTCGCTATTTGCAAGTTCTTGTTCTGCTTGTAAAAAATAACGCGAATCCGTCCATAAACCTGCATGATCATGAGTGATAACTACAGTGCCAGCCGAACCCGTAAAGCCTGAAATCCAATTTCTTGCCTGCCAATATGGGGCTGTATACTCACTTTGATGAGGATCACTACTTGGAATAATGTAAGCATCAATATTTTGTGTACTCATTGTTGATCTAAGTGCAGCAATACGTTGGTTGATTTGAGACATATTTTTCAGATAAAAACAGATGATGAAAAAAAGTATATATTGAAACAAAAACTAATTCGTTTGGTATAATTTAATCAGTTCCCGAAATATAATAAGTTATTTTTTTAGAAATAAATAGAATGATTGTTTAGCACGTGACAACTATCATCATGATTTAATTGTTATAAAAATATGTAATGATTGGCATGTTTTTTGCTATAAAAACGCCATTTTATTTTACATGTAAAGATAAAAAAACTTAACTTGTATAAAGATATGTTGAAACATTGGTTTTTTGAATCGAATTGAATGTCACAAATACTGACGTAAAATAAGATTCTTTGTGTTAAGAGCCTTTATTATAGTAATCTAATCTATTTAAAAGGTCAAATGAAACTAACTATCTAAGTTGTCTATCCAACTTTTACAATCAAAATAGGCAAAAACCACCTGAAAAATTAATTGACTTTACCAATATTGTTCCAGTTTATTCACAAGAACCAAAATTTGAAGCGTAGAATATTTGTGCTTTCTTTCTAATTCTGAGAGAACAAATATCTAGATTAATTAACCGGAATAAATGTAAACGATAAGCATGCTAAAGCAGAAACTTAGTCAAAAAATGCTTCAAAAGCTGTCTCCTCAGCAGATTCAATTGATGAAACTGTTGCAAATCCCGACAGCTACTTTAGATCAACGTATAAAGGAAGAACTAGAAGCCAACCCTGCCCTTGATGAAGGAGAAGAATTCGAAGAAGCAAGCGAACTTCCAGCTGCTTCAGAAGAGGAAAACTTCGGGGCAACAGCAACAGCTTCTTCGGATGATAGCGTTGCTAATGAAAAAGAACCTGAAGAAACCTATAAGGATGAGGAATTTGAGTTAGATGATTATCTGACCGAATATATCGAAGATGATCCCTCTTCTTACAAACTTCGTACAGAACATTATTCAACAGATGAGGAGGATAAAAATATTCCTATCGCTGTCGAAAGTACTTTTCATGAATATCTAGAACGGCAGCTTGGGATGCTTGATCTTCAAGATGAACGCCAGATTACCATTGCCCAACAAATCATTGGGAGTATTGATGATGATGGTTATCTCCGTCGTGATCCTATAGCAATTATTGATGATTTGATGTTTTCTAGAAATGTAATTGCTAATGAGCAAGAAATCCGGAAAATGTTAGCACGTATTCAGCGGTTTGATCCACCAGGAGTAGGAGCGAGAGATTTACAAGAATGTCTTTTGTTACAGTTGCATCATCGCAAAGAACAATTACAAGAAGAAATTGAAGAGCGCGATCCTTTAAATATTGCCATTCGGATTATTGAAGAAAACTTCAATGAGTTTTCTAAAAAACATTACCAAAAATTGCAGCGTTATTTATCGCTTACGGAAAAAGAACTAAAATTTGCAATTGACGAAATTTTACGCCTTAATCCCAAACCTGCAAGTGCACATAATGGTGGCTCTAATCGCGGCGTGCATTACATCGTACCAGATTTTATTATTGTCAATCGAGATGGTGAATTGGATTTAACGCTTAATTCTCGAAATGCCCCTGATCTTCGTATTAATGACCAGTATAAAGATATGCTCAAGTCGTATCAGGTCAACAAACGAGAGAAAAAGGCAAATAAACAACAAAAAGAGGCGGTAATGTTTATCAAGCAAAAAATTGATTCTGCCAAGTGGTTTATTGATGCCATTCGTCAACGACAACAAACGATGTACAAAACAATGTACTCGATCATGCAATATCAATACGATTTCTTTTTGACAGGTGACCAAAAACGCCTCCGTCCAATGATTTTAAAAGATATTGCGGATATTACAGGCTTGGATATTTCTACCGTTTCACGTGTGGCAAATAGTAAATTTGTGCAAACGGAATTTGGTACAAAACGCTTAAAAGATTTCTTTTCGGAATCTATTCAAACCAATGATGGAGAAGAAGTTTCTACCTTAGAAGTCAAGAAAATCCTTACTGATATAATTGGTGAAGAAAATAAACGTAAACCACTTTCAGACGAGAAATTGAAAAATATCTTACAAGAAAAAGGTTACAATATCGCACGACGCACCGTAGCAAAATACAGAGAGCAATTAAATGTACCTGTTGCAAGACTACGAAAAGAACTATAAGACAATCAAAAAATAAAAGACTAAAGAGGCGAATATCTGTATATAAGGATATT
The DNA here is from genome assembly GCA_020628645.1 of Saprospiraceae bacterium. GTDB lineage: Bacteria > Bacteroidota > Bacteroidia > Chitinophagales > Saprospiraceae > JAHDES01. The sequence continues at coordinate 178,430 of JAHDES010000001.1, read as the reverse complement.
CGCCTTCTGTTTTTAGATATAACTTATTTAGTGCTGATGTCCATGACTATCTACAGCTTCTTCTTGTTTTTTAGGTGTAGTGCCACGGGGCGATTCCGTCGTATTTCTACTGATGATATCGCCAAAGAAAAGGGCATTTGCAAAGAGTTTATTTGTACCCCACCAGAAGGCTCTGAAATTAGTATTATCTGAAAAACTAATCGTGCGTCCTCTACCAATTCCTGTAACAATAATAGTTGCAGAATTTTTTAATGTTCGATAATTTGCATTAGAAATATAACCACTCAATAATGGACTAATCGTATAAGCCGAAGGCATGGCATAACGATTACTAGGACGTTCAAAAAATAAAGTTCCACGACGAAAAGAAGGCATTTTTTCAGTATGATAACCATAACAAATAGGGTGGGTCAAGTCTAACTCTGTTTCAAATATTGCTCCTCCAATAACACTTGCCCCATAATCTTCTCCTGCCTTGATGTAAGGACGCGTTTTTTTACTAGAACTCCCTTTACTCGAACGCATATTTACCCCTGCTAAACCATTTGTACTAGCCCAACGAGTCGCGCGTTTGAAGGTAATTAAAGATCCACCATTTTGTACCCAATTCTTTACTTTTTCGACATTCAAATCAGTATAACCTCCATCCACCAAAACCATATCTGTATACCGACCTAAATCAATATAGCTTACCTCGTCTTGTTCCACTATTGTAATCGGCATACCATATCGCTGATCAAGTAAATGCCACACTTCTCCAGAATCATAACTGCTTACTCTATTTCCTACCACCAATAAAACTTTAGGTTGTTTGAGGGTTTCTATATTAGGACTACCTAAATCTACGCCATTGGGCGTTAGTCCTGTGGAGATAGCATACACTTTTACACCTGTATTTTTAATGGCTTCTTGAAGAATGGCGTATACTTCATCTTCTGTATGATTTTGTTGATTTTGAACACTGATGAGTATTGTTCCATAATTGAAATCTTTTCTCCCTTCAGCAGTTTGACTACTAAAGGTTCGGGTGACTACTTTGGTGAGTAAACCTTCTTTTTGTAGATGAAATAGTGCCTTTGGTGCAAAATAATCATCCCATTCAAAGGCATAAGCATAATTGGTTTTTTTGCCAATAATTTGAGCTTCTACTTTGGGTAAAGTGGTAATTTGATTGCCTTTTGAAATGCTTGTTCCAGAAACAGCTTCAAATGGTATATTAAAAGCATAGGGCATTACCCATGTTGATATATCGTAAAATAAACTATCTTGAAAGGAAGTCATTGTCTCAAAAATACCTCTTACCAAGCGATTTTGGATTTGATTAGTAGGGACAAAAAAGGCATTTCCTTTTGTGATGTTTTGTCCTTGTATGCGAGTGGCATTATCTATTGCATACACTTCAATCTGATGTTGTAGCAACATATCCAAAAGGGCATTTACACGTGAAGCATCATAATTATCACCAAAAACATAGCCTTGTGTGCTAGCCGAACGTGCTTCATTCATTGCAGAAGTATAAAAATCACGTTGATAGGTCAATAATTCTTTTCTAAGATTTAAAGCTGCTTCTTGTGTAGAAAGAGAAGAAGTCACCTGATTGCGTACAGTAAATGGAAAACTTAATATACCATTATCGCTTTCTTGCAGATGACCCCTAGAACTGGCTTGTTCAAATAAAATGCCTATACATCCATTCGCATCAGGATAAGTAGAACCTTTTCCATAATAAAAATCATCAAAAGATTCTCGTGTATAATAAAGTGAACCAATTTTATCAAGTGCAGCAGCATGAAATTCTGCAATCTTTCCAGTTAATTCTTGATTTTTCGGAGGTGTGATGGGATTGGTTCGAGAAGGTACACCGGGTTGGAAAAAATAAGTGGAGTTCGTCCCCATCTCATGGTGATCGGTCAAGATATTAGGTTTCCATTTATGGAAATTACGAATTCTTCCCTGACTTTCAGGATGTTGTACTAATAACCAATCTCGATTTAAATCAAACCAATAATGATTCGTTCGTCCCCCCGGCCATACTTCACTATATTCTCGATCATTAGGATCGCTGATAAGATTAGCATTTTTATGGCGATTGACCCAACTTGCAAAGCGATCCATTCCATCAGGATTGTAACAAGGATCAAGTAAAATGACTACATTATCCAATAATTCATCTATAGCTGCACCTTTCCCCGCTGCTAAATAATACGCTACAAGAGGAGCTGCATTTGCTCCACTTGCTTCATTGCCATGAATGGTATAGCCTTGATACAAGACGGTAGGCTGATCATTTAGATTTATTTTTTTGCTACGATTAGGATCACTAATGGCTTGATGATCGGCAAGTATTTGATCAATATTTTTTTGATTTTCTACAGAAGTGATGGTCAATAAAGACAACGGACGCGCTTCGTAAGAGCGCGCATATTCTTCAATGGTAACTCTAGGAGAAAGACGCGCTAATTCTTTCAAATAATACGTCAACTGATCGTGGCTAATATGCCATTCTCCAATTTGATAACCTAAAAATTCTTCTGGAGTAGGAATATTCGCATCGTATTCAATATCTGGCAAGTAATAGGTGAGCTCTTTTTTTTGTGCTTCAAGATGTAAACAAAACGTAAGAATAGAAAAAAGTAGGAGGAATGCTCGTTTCATTATTTGATGTATTTATAGAACGTGTCAAGACTAGAATATCTTTAAACAGATAAATAGTTTCAATCATTTGAACAAAGCTACAACTTTTTGGATTTCTTCCAAGGATGTTTGCTGGTAATCAAATACAGGAATGTCTTTATAAGAGAGAGGAGCTTGAGAAGTGCTAAAAGGACTTTTAATTATTTCTTTACCTGAAAGATGAAGTTCATTTGTGCCTGTATAATCAGCGAGTACTTTCGCATTTAAATGATTGATACCGCCTCCTGGCAAAATGGAAATACGATTATTGGCTAATTGAATTAAGTCACGTAATTGTGATTTACCAGCCATTGCATTAGGAGCTTGTCCTGAGGTGAGAATACGATTGATGCCCAATTGAATTAATTGTTCTAAACTTCGAAAAGGATCACTAACTTGATCGAAGGCACGATGGAAGGTTACTTGCATAGGATAGGCAGCGTCTGTCAGGCGACTAGTATATTCCACTTGAATGCTGGCATTAGGGTATAATGCACCTATAACTACACCATCTACACCCATTTCTTTACAAAAAAGTACATCTCGAAGCATCAGATCAAATTCTACTTTTGAATAACAAAAATCTCCTGCACGCGCACGGATCAGTACGAATAAATCAATGTCCAATTGCTCACGAGCCATTTCAATGGTAGCAGCACTGGGTGTTGTTCCTCCCACCCATAGATTTTGACAAAGTTCCACACGCTGTGCGCCTGCTTGCTGGGCAAGTAGGGCAGAAGGTAGAGAATTTGCACAAACTTCAATAAGCATTTTATTTTTGAACTTTTATTTTTTGAAATAGGAGGGATGACTTTAATTTAGAGTTCTGTACTGATTTTTTAAAACCCATCTGTTTTTATACAGTTTTGAAATTCAGTTTAAAAAGATGCGAAACTAAGACAAAAAGACTTAATTTTGGAAGCCGAAAAATATATTCTGTGACTAGAATAGTGGTCAAGATTAATCTAACAATACTATAATCATCATAACTATGAAGAATTTATTTGCGTTTGCTGTGATTTTGAGTGTATTCATTGCTTGTGCTACAGATGCTAAAGATGGATGGAAACCCCTTAATTTGCTAGAATATGGAGTACCTATAACAATTTTAGCACCAGATACTCCCGATGTAAAAGTAAGCGATTTATTAGTACAAAAAGATATTACACTGAAAAAAGGGGATGATTATTACATTCAGATTTATGCTTCTGATGCTACCACCACGGATGTTTCAACTGTCGTTAATCAACAAAAAGCATTACTCAAAGAAAATCCTTATTTCCAACGTTTTGTTACCGATGAACCAGATGGCTTTGTTTATGAAACACAGGTCGATTCTTCTAATATTAATTATGGCTTTCGACATATTCGTTTACAAGGGGATAAAGAATACATCTTTCAAACGGGTTTGATTGGTAAATTTACAGAAGAAGAAGTACGCAAAATGTATGATTCTGTTCGTCCAGAAACGAAGTAATCTACAAACAAAAGCCTCCTTAAAAAACTAGGCCCTCACCGTACAGGCAAGGGCTGTTTATACATAAAACGACTCTCTGATATAAATCTTGAAATATTAACTCAATTGATTGCTAAAAGTGATCGTTGGAGTTAAAAGTTATTCTTTAATACACATTGTACGTCAGCTCCTGAGAAGATGCTATTTTGACAAATGATTATTCAGTAATTTCAAAAGTCTGGTCGACCTCTATGAATTTAGTACCATCAATCACAGTGGCAGAAATAGTGAAGTAGCCTCCTGTACGGCATTTTTTAATCATTTTTTCCATTTCTTTATTAATGGTATTGCCGCGTCCTTTTGCAAAAAGAGTTTTATTATTCTTTTCATAAGCAAAAACCATTTCAGAAATATGTAAAGCATTTCCTTTACTATCACGGATGATGACTTCATTTTCCAGATTTTCTTGAATATCTGAAAGTGTCAATTGCTGACCACGAATCATTCCCCAATTGATTTTATATTTATTCCCCAAGCTTGCTTTTTCATCTTCACTTAATTGAAATCGAATAGGTAAGCGTAATTCTACCGCTACGGCTTCTCCTTCATGCATAGCAGGAATCCATTTAGGCATACGTTCTACCACTTGAAGGGCTTCATCACCACAACCACCACCAATATCGCGCAGGATTTCTGCTGCTTCAATCATCCCATTTTCGGTAACCTGAAATTTAACATAAACAGTGCCTTCAATGCCTTCATCTTTGGCAGAATTAGGATACACCAAACTATTAGAAATAAAAGCAATAATATTGGCATTGGAACAGTCGCGTTTCTCGGAAGTTCCATCTTCAAATGCATCACAACCAGGAAAATACGGCATTTGTTCTACTTCATCCATAACTGTGGAGCGCATGGAGTCAGGTTGAGCAATGATAGAAAGGCTCGTTCCTACCAAAAGTAGGAAGAATAGTATTGTCTTCTTCATAGTATGATAAAGTTATATACGAATTTTTCTACTGCAATTAGTTTGCCGTATTTAACGAAGGGGAGGTATATGATAGTATAAAAAATAGAAATTTATCTGTGTACAGGACAAAATTTAGGAAGAGTGTCCTTTTTTAAGGGCAACGCAATAAATTACGTTGGAACAAGCCCCTTTTCAAGGTGGTTTTAACCCCTTGCATCCTTCTAACGATTATTTTGTCCTGTACACAGGAATTTTATACCAAACAGATCACTTTGATAAGAAAATAGTAGATTTCATGTTACTCTTCTTTATTTAAGTTTTTTAAACTTCGGCGTAATTCCTCTGGTGAATACACTAACGGTTTTTCTGCAAAACGACCTTCTTTATCAATAATAAAATACTGAGGAATCGCTCGGACATTGTATTGCTGCGCAATTTCAGATTTGACGTCGCCTTCTACCATTACATGGATACCTTTGTATTCTTTTTTTACCAAGGTTTCTACCCATTTGTCGGCACTACGATCAAAGGATACATGCACAAAATTGACCTCCTCGCCAAACTCTTCTTGTAAGGGTTTCCATTCATCCATTTTTTTCATACATGGACGGCACCAACTTGCCCAAAAATTGAGTAAGACAACTTTTCCTCGCATACCTGAAAGAGTAATGTCATCTTGATCGGGTTCTTCAATGACAAATTCAGGAGCTGCTGTTCCAATGGCTGTACGAATGGCTTTTTGATAAGAGCGAACAATTTTATCATCGAATTCAATATAAGGATTGGTCTCAATGAAATTATTATAAGCCTCCAAAGAACTTTCCATATAATTTTTATGAAAACCCCAACTAATCATTTCGCTTTGAACATAAGCGAGTGCTTTACCACCTAAAAGATCATTGGCGATATGATATTGTTTGATGTAAGGATTATCATTAGGATCAGGATCTTTCATGAGTTCTTGGTTCATATAGGCATCCAAAAACATGCGATACCAATGACTACCAATTTGGTTATTTTGAAGGGGTACATCTTTTAATACTTGAAAAAATGTACTATCAATTCCATGAATTCGTTTGTAAACATTGCCATATAGAAGCATATGGTAAGCCCAATCATACATGATTTCAGCTTCCATAAATTCTTTAAAATCACCACTAAGGTTGGATTGGTTATTTTGATCAAAAAAACCTAATTCCATCAAGGCGGTTTGCTTCGTACGATTCATTTTTTCTAAGTAAGGTGATTTTTGCATCGTACGCATCGGTTCTTCTTTTCGAGGCTCTATTTTGTACCAATAATTGCCAGCTTTGTATTGTAAATATTTAAAAGGATCGAGTTCGCGAGGGTGTTTTTGAAGATAGGTATTTAGATAGTCATTATTATTGGCGGATTTTCCTTCAAATTCAAAAGAAAATTTAAAAGAATTGGCATCAAATTCTACATGCAAACTATCATTGGGTTCGAGATAAATCAAGGCATTATTTCGTGCATAAATCAAACTTACCAATTGAGGTTCTTGGATCGTTACAGCAAAAGCGAATGTGCCATCTTCCAAGATATTCGATTCATAAACACTCACATCTTTATCCAAATAGCGATGATTAACCAATAAATCTATACCATTGATGTAACTGTTATTATTCTTAATCTTACCTGTTACGATTGTATTTTGTGAAATTGCAAAATTTACAAATGCAAGCGTGAATATAAAAATAGAAGCAATATTTTTGAATAGAGCGTTTTTGTTCATATCGGATTAATTAAGTAGACTTTCTATTTTTTAACAATATTATTGTAGTTTGAGGGGATAAATCAAGACTTTCTATGAGAAAACGATGGAATTACCCAACTTATGACGTAGAGCAGGTAAAAAGTTTACAACATTCGCTCGGTATTGATCCCCTTTTATGTCAATTATTGGTACAAAATGGCATTGCAGACTATGAAAATACCAAATTATTCTTTCGTCCAAAATTACAACATTTATATGATCCATTTTTGATGAAAGATATGGATCAAGCTGTACGTCGATTAGGTCAAGCAGTGGAGCGAAAAGAAACCATTCTTCTATACGGAGATTATGACGTAGATGGTACTTGTTCTGTTGCTTTAATGTATACTTTTTTAAGCAACTACCATAAAAAAGTTGATTACTACATTCCAGATCGGTACAAAGAAGGCTATGGACTATCTTTAGACGGCATTGAATATGCAAAAAAGATAGATGCAAAACTCATCATTGCGATGGATTGCGGTATAAAAGCCATGAAAGCGGTAGATTTAGCCAATTCCTACAAAATAGATTGTATCATCTGCGATCATCATCTTCCTGCCGATGAATTACCCAATGCTATCGCTGTTCTTGATCCAAAAAGAGATGACTGTCCCTATCCGTATAAAGAATTAACGGGTTGCGGAATTGCTTTCAAATTGGCGCAAGCTTATCAAAGTCGTATTCAAATTGATTGGCAAGAATTAGAAGATTTACTAGATATTTTAGTGATGAGTATTGCCTGTGATATTGTTCCGATTACTGGAGAAAATCGAGTGATGGCACATTTTGGTTTAAAAAAATTAAATGAACGCGCTCGATTAGGAATCAAAGCCTTAATTCGAGAAAACAATAAAAGTTTGCCTTTTTCAATAAGAGACGTCGTATTTGGGATGGGGCCATTGATCAATGCTGCGGGGCGATTGGATGATGCGCGGCAAGCCGTACGTTTACTTTTGGCAGAAGATCAACAAGTGGCATCTGATACCGCTCGACAATTAGTCCATTGGAATAATTTACGAAAGCAATATGAACGACAATCCGTCGAAGAAGCCTGCGATGCTTTTATTAATGCCCCCGCATATCCCAATCAAAAAAGCGTGGTCTTGTATTCTCCTTCTTGGGAAAAGGGGGTTGTGGGCATCACAGCGGCTCGAATGGTAGATACTTTTTATAAACCTAGTATTATTTTGACCAAATCGGGAGAACACTTGGTGGGGTCGGCGCGTTCGGTTCGAAATTTTGATATTCATAAAGCATTGCAATCTTGTAGTCAGTATTTAGAAAATTTTGGTGGCCATTTTTATGCGGCAGGATTGACGATTCATCCTGATCAATTCGCTGAGTTTCAAGCAGCCTTTGAGACTTATGTCGCTACTAATATTGATGAAGCACAAACCTACCCGATTCTTGATATTGCAGCAAAATTACCCTTAACTAGTATTTCTCCTTCTTTTTGGCGTATTTTAAAACAGTTTGCTCCTTTTGGTCCTAAAAACCGCAATCCAAATTTTGTAAGCGAAAAAGTGATTGCTTTGTCGGGAACACGCGTACTCAAAGAAAAACATCTCCGATTAATCATTCAACAAAAAGGAAGTCCTTCTTTTACAGGAATAGGCTTTGACTTAGGGCATTTTTATGACCAAATTTGTGATGGGCAGCCTTTTTCTATTTGTTATAATATTCAAGAAAATCATTGGCGCGGAAAGACCAATTTACAGTTGAATGTAAAGGATATTAAGATAGATTAATAATTGTGGTCTTTTTGAGTTTAAAACTCAATGGATATGTTTCGGCGAAGTTAGGAAACTTCGCCAATCACAAAAGAGTTTTGTTAAAACATCTAAAACCGATACAGCACTTTTCCTTTTAAGAAAAAAGGTGTTCCTGGGGTGAAATGAATTTCTTCTACACTATTATCTTCAAACGATAAGCGTGATTCTGTAGCAAATTGCGTTTCATTCCAAGCTTGATTAAACAAATTATCAATGGAAATACCTAAACTCAATTTTTTCCATTCATAAACGGCATTGAAGTCGGTAACAAAATAACCGTCTGCAACAATCGAATAATCTTCATTGGCGGGTCGATCGTGCATGAAGCGATAACGAAGACTGGCTGTAAATTGTTCTTTTTGAAAGCTCAAACCACCTGTTGAAGTCAAAATGGGTGCTAAAGGAATGAAATTTTCTCCCTCCGCTTCTTCTACACTTCGAGCATAGGCATAATTTACATTCGCATCCGCAAAAAGAAAATCAGATACTTGATAACGTAAACCAAGATCAAGCCCCAAACGACGAGATGCTCCACTCGGTTCTACAATGCCAGCATCACCCACATAGACAAATTCTTGTTCGGATAATAAATACCAAGCAGCTACATCGAGCATTAACCTTCGATTAGGTTTCCAAATGGTCCCTAAATCAGCGCCATAAGCAGCAGGTAAAATAGCATCGGCAGTTTCTTGAATAATGACGCGAGTATCATTAGAATGAAAACCAATTCCAGATTTAAGGTAAAACTGAAGATTGGGCGTGTAATTGTATAAAATATTTAATTTGGGACTAAGACGAATTTTATCTTGGTCTTGATAAGAAGTAGCTTCTTGTAGTCGATCTAGATAATTGAATTGAAAATAATCCAAACGAATGCCCGTTTGAATTAGCCATTGTTGGAAATCAATTTCAGCATTGAGATAAGTATATAAATTCGTTTCTTTTACGTCGCCAAATTGCAGTTGCGATAAAGTCGTTACCCTATTTAAGGTATTGGAAAGTTCATTATCCTTGATGCGGTCATGACGTAGACCAACACCTGCTCTTAAATGTGTGCTGGCGATGTTATGATAATACGTTTTATTCAATTCACTTTCTATACCCCATAATTGACGTTTTTCTTGTTGCATAATTTGGTCTTGATTGACGGGATCATTCAAGAAAAAAGTAAAGTTGGAAAATAATTGAAAGTCATACATCGAATAGTACACACTATTCTTAATAAAAGTTTGATCGTTGATAAAACGATTATAATTCAACGCAAAATTACTTCTACTAGTCGTTCCACCTTCTGTATCATCAATGGCGCCGAAACGAGAAATCAATCCCATTTGTACAGCACGAATAGGAATTTGTCCTGAAGCATTCCATTGGCTCGTAAAATGAGAACCTATAAAAGAGAAATGATCTTTCTCCGTGAGTTTACCCGTATATTTTCCCATAATATTGAAGCGATGAAAATCTTGAGGCGACTCAAAAGGCCCATCTGAACGCAAATATTCTGAGGCGATATAAGCATTATGGTTCGCTCGTTTTGGCAATAGATTAAACATTCCTAAGGCACGTTGGGTATTAAATTGCCCTACTTCAAGACCGACGATTGATTGTTCGAGTTGATCTTTAGTTTTTAAATTGACGTAACCTGCCGTCGCAAAATTGCCTTTGTCGGTATAATAAGGCCCCTTCCCAAAATCAATAAAGTCAATCGTTTCAGGAATCAAAAAGTGCAAATCAGCATAGCCTTGTCCATGCGCATGCGACACCATGTTAACAGGTAAACCATCTACCGTAAGTTGCACATCTGTACCGTGATCGATATCAAACCCACGTAAGAAAATCTGTTCGGCTTTACCGCCTCCTGCATGTTGACCAATAAATAAACCAGGGACATTGGTGAGTATTTCTTGGGCAGATTGAACAGGATTAGTTTTTAAGTCAATGAACGAAAGAATATTCGTTGCTTTTGTACTTTGTGAAACGACAATATCTTCTATTTGAAAGATTGATTTTTCGAGCTGAATTTGCAATGGATCAGAAAAATCGTTCACAATGATTTGTTGATTTTCAAAACCAAGATGCATGATTTCAAGCGTATCTCCAATAGCTACATTTTGTAAATTGAATAATCCAAATTCATTGGTAAACGCATGAACCGCAGAATTTAAATGAATGATGTACGCACCTATGACTGCTTCATAGCGATCATCAATTATTTTTCCAGAAAGGGCTTGTCCATTAATAGAAAAGGAAAAAAGAAAGGAGAAAAATATAATGTAGAATAATTTCATTCTGGCTTGTTTAAAATTACCAATAATAGGTCTTTAAAAAACAGTTTTACTTGAAAATAAGTTGAATTAAGCTACCTTAAATTTGTCCACAAATAAGAAGAATGAACCATTTTAGAAAATGGCGGACTTTTTCAGAAAAAAGGACACTGTTTATCCCAATTTAAGGATGTTTTCTCTTTTTGGGAATGCTGATAAAAATTTAATAATATATAAAAGCTTCTAAAATAAGAAGTCATATCTTATTGGCACAACGGAATAATATTAGTCTTATAATTAGTGTCATCCAATGAGGAATTATTTTAATTCTTTTGGAACTATCAAACGCACTAACAATGAGACAGCAAAGAAAAGAGTTCATACAGGACTTTTTCCGCTACATCCGTAAGGAGAAGTACCTATTATTAAAATTCATCGAATCATCGCTTGAGGAGATTGAGTTAGAATCAGATTTGGATATTTTATATCCTTCAGCGGATTTGTCTCAGATACTAGAATTTGTACAACAACATCCTAATATTTTTGACTTTAATCTACTGCGCCAACATCAAATGGCGCAGGTTTTTATTCACTTTAAGGATGGCGGTTTTTTACAAATTGATTTTCTCTTCCAACTAGTTCGCAAAGACCTAGTTTATCTTACCAATAGAGAGGTGTTTAGTGTACAGCGCATAGTAGATGGCGTTAAGACATACGAACCCAAACTTCTTTTAACACATTTGTTATTGTTTAATTTTTTAAACTATAGCGGTTTATCCACGAAATACATCAACTACTTTAATGCATTGCCTTCAAATCAACGAATTGATCTTATACGTTACATCAATCAACGATTTAATACCACTTTTCAATCATTTGAAGAAATGGCTATTTATACGGCAAAAATTAGAAACAAATTGGTAAAACAAGTCAAAAAAAATGGCGAGAATACCATTTTTCAAAGAGTCAAACATTATGCAAGATATATCAAGAGTGCCAGCCACTCTTTAAGAAATGTTCGTGGGATAATAATCAGTTTTAGCGGAGTAGATGGGGCGGGTAAAAGCACAATTTTAACCGATGTAGAAATGGCACTTAAACGAAAGTACCGACAACATGTGGTTCGATTGCGGCACCGTCCATCTATACTCCCTATTTTGAGCGCGTGGCGATATGGAAAAGCCGAGGCAGAGCAACGCTCGGTAGAACGATTACCCAGAGAAGGAACGAATAAAAGTACTATAGGATCGCTGATACGATTTATGTATTACTATATGGATTATTTATTGGGACAAGTGGTGATCTTTTTTAAATATACGATTAGAGGGTATACCGTTTTATATGATCGCTATTATTTTGATTTCATAGTAGATGGTAAACGTTCCAATATTCAATTAGGGACTAATTTGCCCAAATGGTTGTATCATTTTGTACAAAAACCAGATTTAAACATCTTTTTGTATGCCGAACCAGAAGTTATTCTAGCTAGAAAGCAAGAACTAACAGCAGAGACAATTAACGAATTAACGACAAATTATAAAAACCTCTTCCACAATTTGGAAAACAACTTTAAGCAAACTTACCTCCCTATTGAAAATGTCGATAGGAAAACGACAGTTGAAACCATTTTACAACATTATCGAGCCGTGATGTAGAAATACAGCACTAGCCAGGAATCTTAACCAAAACAACTTTTTTAATTTAACATCGAACGGATTTACACAAAATATTAATCGGTCTCTTATACCCAAACAAGAAAACTACTTTTCAAGGTAGTACATGACTTTTAGTAGTTGTGTACTACTCCATTTTAGAAATATTATAATGATTACCTATATAATTGAATATCTGATAAGAAAAAAGAATCCAAATTTTCAATTTGATAAAGATGTCCCTGTCAAAATATTGTTTATTTTGGCAGTCACAAAAGTCGTACAACAGCTTCGTGCATTTAAGTTATTGTTTTCTGGACATTTACCCAAGAAAATTTTTCTAGGCAAAAATGTTCGATTTTTTCATGCATCCAATATTCAATTTGGTGATTGGGTTCAATTAGAAGACCAAGTCTATGTGAGTGCACTTGGTCGCCAACCTGTTGTTTTTGGAGATAATGTAAAAATCGGCGCATTTAGTCAAATTGTATGTGCTACATCCTTTGATAATATTGGTGAGTACATACGTATAGGAAATAATGTAGGCATTGGTGAATTTGCCTATCTTGGAGGTGGAGGAGGTTTAGAAATTGGAGATGATTGTATCATTGGTCAATATCTGAGCTGCCATCCAGAAAATCATCACTTTTTACAAACAGATAAGTTAATAAGACTGCAAGGCGTAAGCCGCAAAGGAATCCGAATAGGAAAAAACTGTTGGATTGGTGCAAAAGTCACGATCCTTGATGGTGTTACTATTGGTGATAATTGTGTAATCGCTGCGGGAGCAGTTGTTACGAAAGATATGCCTAGTAATTCCGTTTTAGGGGGTGTGCCTGCAAAGGTGATCAAAAATATTTCATCACCCAAGCAAAGTTCAACAACTGTATTTCAAAATAGAGAGAAACGTTTAGAGGTAGCTTCTACACATTAGAACTGCCTCTTATTAATGAAGATACTTACAATGATAATCCTGAAACACTTTTAAAACAGAGACTTACTACGATTAATTTACAAATTGAATAACATAAAGGCTACTACAGAAATGTAGTGAATTTTCCCCTCACACCAAGCTGAAAGGATTGTCTGTTTATTGAATAGGCAGACAATTTTTTCTTTTTCCTCCCTTCAAATTTTTATCACTCCCCCGTTTCGAAATTTGTTTCATCAATGAAAACGATTTTAGCCACAGCTTACGCGATTAATCCTTATAAAGGATCGGAAGATGGAATGGGATGGAATTTTGTCTATCAAATTGCTCGATACCAAAGAGTGATTGCGATTACCCGTAAAAACAATCGCGAAGCCATAGAACAATTTATCCAGGAGGAAACGGATGAAGTTTATCAAAATATGACCTTTCTATACTATGATCTTCCGTACTGGATGCGTTTTTGGAAAAAGGGGGGACGTGGTGCAATGTTGTATTTCTATCTGTGGCAATTGTGTATGCCCATTTTTATTTGGTCAAAACGACTTGATTTTGATGTAGCACACAATCTTAATTTCCATAATGACTGGACGCCCTCTATGCTTTGGGTCTTTGGAAAACCATTCGTTTGGGGCCCAATTGGACATCATCCTGATATTCCTGAACAGTTTCTTGAAGTACCATATGGTAAAAAAGAAGTGCAAAAGCATAAACGTTTATGGTGGATCAAACAATATTTTTGGAAAATTGATCCACTATTAAAATTAACCAAATGGAAAGCGGATAAAGTGCTATGTATGAATACCAGTGTTTGGGATATTCATCCTAGTCTTAAAAGGAAATCTCAAATCATGCCTTCTGTCAGTTCAGAAGTACATCAAGATCGACGAATAGTTACCCCTAAATTTAATATACTTTCCGTTGGAAGACTTTTACCACTGAAAGGATTTGATATTACCATTCGTGCTTTTGCTCTATTTATAAAAAAACTACCTAAAAATATTCAAGATCAAGTAGAACTAACCATAGTTGGATCGGGTACACATGAAGCTTTTTATCAGCAAATGGTACAAGATTTAGGTGTAGAAGAGAATGTCCAGTTTATCAGTTGGATAGAACGGGTGGAATTGACTGCCATTTATCGTCAGTCGGATGTCTTCTTTTTTCCTTCCCATGAAGGAGCAGGAATGGTGGTAGCAGAAGCAATGTCTTATAGTCTTCCAGTATTGTGTATCAATAATTGTGGGCCTGGGGAATTCGTCACCGAGGAGAGTGGTATACGTGTACCTTACGGAAGCTACGAAGCTACGATTCAAGCATTTGCATTACAATTAGAACGCCTCTTTCTAGATCAAAATTTACAAGACCGCTTGAGTGAAGGCGCCTTGGCACGCTTTCAAAACTACTTTGATTGGAATGTGAAAGGCGAACAATTGTGTGCTATTTATACAGAAGTATTAGGGACAAAACATAAAACTAAAACAAGTACCACAGCTAAGCTGTAAATCCTAAATTATAGATCATGAAAAAAATAGCTTGTATTCACTTATTCAATGATTTTAGTGGTAGCCCTTTGGTGCTTTCTACGGTAATAAAAGGTTTTTTACAAAAGGGGCATGCTGTAGATGTAATTACTTGTACAAAAGAAGAAGGTTTTTTATCTAATTTGGAGGTAAATTATGTGAACATAGACTATTGTTTTGTAGCGAATAAATGGATGCGTTTGTTTGTTTTTCTCTTTAATCAATGGCGACTTTTTTATACGATTATTCAACTTTATCGAAACGACAAAAATACAACCCTTTATATCAATACTTTACTACCATTTGGAGCAGCTATTGCTGGAAAAATATTGGGTTTAGAAGTAATTTACCATATTCATGAAACATCAGTAAAACCAGCTACACTCAAAAATTTTTTAAAATGGATGGCTAATAATACCGCTCAAAAGGCCATTTATGTATCTAAATTCTTACTACAAAAAGAACCCTTAGAAAAAGTCGATTGTAGTGTGATTTACAATGCCTTGGGAGAAGATTTTATTCAAAAAGCGAATCGTTTTAAGTATCTGAATACAAAAGAAGATCGCATTATTTTAATGCTTTGTTCCTTGAAAGATTATAAAGGAGTCAAAGAGTTTGTTGCGCTTGCTTATCGCCTGCCTCAATTGAGATTTGAATTAGTTTTAAATACTACTCCTATTGAGCTAGAAATGTATTTCAAAACAATCGAACTACCAGAAAATCTAACCCTTTTTTCCAAGCAAAATAATGTGCACCCTTTCTATCAACGCGCATGGCTCGTACTCAATCTTTCTCATCCAGAACAATGGGTAGAAACGTTTGGGATGACCCTTTTAGAGGCGATGCATTATGGCATTCCTACGATTGCGCCACCTGTAGGAGGGCCTGCTGAAATAGTTGAAAACGATTATAATGGCTATTGTATAGATCAACGAGAACTCGATTTAATCGTTCATCAAATTGAACAAATGTTTCAAGATGAACAGCTTTATCAACGACTTTCCGTGAATGCAGAAACCAAAGCTGCTCACTTCAAAGTGCGTTATATGAAACAAGCAGTGAATCAAGTATTGGCAAGTTAAGTAGTACTAAATTGCTAATAAAAAAGCTGAAACAGAAAATAATTCCTATTTCAGCTCTAATTATTTATATCATATTTAGTCTAGAAGTCCTAAGTCCCCTAGTCTTATTTCTATTCTAATACCTATAGTATTCTGGCTTGAATGGGCCTTCTTGTGTCACGCCAATATAATCTGCTTGATCTTTGCTTAATTCTTCTAATTCTACACCAATTTTAGCCAAGTGTAAACGTGCTACTTTTTCATCTAAGTGTTTAGGCAACATGTAGACTTTATTATCATATTTATCAGAATGATTCCAAAGTTCTAACTGAGCTAATACTTGATTCGTAAATGAGTTAGACATTACAAAAGAAGGATGTCCTGTTGCACAACCTAAGTTCACTAAACGACCTTCAGCCAATACAATGACATCTGAACCATCAATGGTATACAAATCAACCTGAGGTTTTACGGTTACTTTTGTATCGCCATAGTTTTTGTTCAACCAAGCCATATCAATCTCATTATCAAAATGACCGATATTACAAACGATGGTTTTATCTTTCATCAAACGGAAGTGCTTTTCCGTAAGAATATCTTTATTTCCAGTGGCAGTAACTACGATATTTGCCTCAGGAGCTGCATTTTCCATTTTCTTTACTTCGAAACCATCCATTGCAGCTTGAAGCGCACAGATTGGATCAATCTCCGTAACGATCACACGACAACCAGCACCACGTAATGAAGCCGCAGAACCTTTTCCTACATCTCCATAACCAGCTACTACAGCTACTTTACCAGCCATCATGACATCGGTAGCACGACGAATTGCATCTACACAAGATTCTTTACAGCCATATTTATTGTCAAATTTAGATTTGGTAACTGAATCATTAATATTGATAGCAGGAATTGGAAGCGTACCATTTTTTACACGTTCATAAAGGCGGTGAACACCAGTAGTTGTTTCTTCACTTAGACCTTTAATATTTTTTACCAATTCAGGATAACGATCCAAAACCATATTGGTTAAATCGCCTCCATCATCTAAGATCATATTCAAAGGCTGTCCATCTTTAAAAGCAAAAAGTGTTTGCTCAATACACCAGTCAAACTCTTCTTCATTCATGCCTTTCCAAGCATAAACAGGAACGCCAGCTTTTGCAATTGCAGCAGCAGCGTGATCTTGGGTAGAAAAAATATTACAAGAAGACCAAGTAACATCTGCACCTAGATGCACTAAAGTTTCAATTAATACTGCTGTTTGAATAGTCATATGTAAACAACCAGCGATACGAGCCCCTTTCAAGGGTTGACTATCGCCATATTCCTCACGGATAGACATTAAACCAGGCATTTCTGCTTCTGCTAATTGGATTTCTTTACGACCCCAATCGGCAAGATTTATGTCTTTTACTTTGTAAGTTACACTTGAATCTGTTGATTGCATTGAATTAGATTTTTATATAATAATTTTTTTAATGTAAAAATTGAGTGCAAAGGTACAATATTTACCTACCTTTTTCCAAGATGAACGTACGATAATAAAAGAATGTTCGAAATAAAAGGGCAAATTATCGGGAAGACGTACCTGTACCATTACAAGCTGAACAAAAATTACGATCTCCTCTTGTTCCTTTCCAATATCCTTCTCCTTTACAATGCTGACAAAACTGCGCTTGCCAAACACTCATTACTACTCGGAAAATGAAATAAATTAAGCCAATAATGATGGCAAGTATTAAAAAACGAATCATAGTAAATTTTATGTTGATTAAGTTTACAATAGTCGTCTAATAAACACTTTTTTCTTGACAATTTCAACTTCTAATACTAGGATCTATTTTTTGAATAATAAAATATCCTATTACTATTGTATTTTACGAGATGGAAATTTCATCATTTCAATATACCGATATAGTTTTACTTAAAAGGATTCAACCTGAAGGATGGTCAGGTCTAGAACCTGTATTTCAATATTATTTAGATGCATCTTATTGTGAACCGATCAAGGTGACACACAAGGGGGATTTATTAGGTGTTGGAGTAGCTATTTTATACCCAACTACGGCTTGGTTAGCACATATTATTGTTGATGAAAATCATCGGCGGCAGGGAATAGGTCATACGATTGTCGAAGCTCTACTTAATTTAATAAAGCTTAAAAATATTCCTACTACAATACTAATTGCTACAGATTTGGGCTATCCAGTGTATAAAAAAATAGGATTCCAAAAAGATACAGAATATGCATTTCTAAAGCGAGAAAAACCTTGGACACTTCCATCCATCTCCTCCGAATTTATAGTGCCGTATCATGAAAAATATAAAACGGATGTATTAAGCTTAGACAAAAAAATTACGGGTGAAAAAAGAATGATATTATTAGATGAATATTTAAGGACATCTTTCTTGTATGTGAAAGATGAAAAAGTATTGGGCTATTCTATTCCTGATCTTCGAGAAGGACCAATTTATGCTATTGACCCAGAAGCAGGACTTGCTTTTATGCAATTGAAGTTTGCTAATACTGATCGTGCTATACTTCCAATTGATAACCAAATTGGAATAGATTTTTTACTACAAAATGGTTTTGTTCCTTATGACTATACAGGTATACGTATGGTTTATGGACAAGCTTATAAATGGCAAGCTTCCTGTTTTTATAATCGAATAGGTGGAAATTTGGGTTAATTAACTTAGTTTAGTTGCAAATTATGCTTTAGATGGCAGAAGTAGAAGATTTTATTTATCAAAAAGAGGGGCAACAACGCGAAATATTACTCCATTTGCATCATATTTTTGCAGAAGAATTAATGCTGGAGTCTAAACTACGGTATAGCATTCCTTTTTATTACCAAAATTCTTGGATTTGTTATTTGAATCCGATCAAAAATGATGGCATCGAACTAGTATTTCTTCGAGGAAATGAATTGTCGAATAGCACTGGGCTATTACAGTCGAAAGGACGAAAACAAGTCAGTGGTATTGAATTTTATCGCCCAGATCAAGTAACAAAAGAACAATTATATGAAATCATCCAAGAAGCCTTAATTCTTGATGAAACCGTACCTTATGCTTCTAAACGTCAGAAAAATCAAAACAAATGAATAACTCTACAAGACAAGCTTATTGGAAAAAGAATTTACAGTACTTGATAGTATTACTTGCGATTTGGTTCATCGTATCTTTTGGTTGTGGAATTTTATTTGCCGATACTTTAAATACCATAAAAATAGGTGGTTTTCCATTAGGATTTTGGTTTGCTCAACAAGGAGCGATTTATGTATTTGTCATCTTAATATTTGTCTATGTTGTTTTGATGAATCGATTAGATAAAGCATTTGATGTAGATGAGCAGTGATAAAATAATTAAATATGGAGTGGTTGGATTTAGTAGAAATCAATTTGATAAAAAAGCAGCGTATCAATTGCTAAATGAGATTTTCCAACGAATAAAGGAAAAACATCCCAACAAGCAAATAGAAATTGTAAGTGGTTATACTAACATGGGTGTCCCTAAAATAGCCTACGAACTAGCCGATCAATATGGATTTATAACGGTTGGCTTTTCTGCCCAGCAAGCTCTACGAGTCAAGAGTGGCGTCTATCCAGTACAAAAAGTAATCATAGAAGGCGAACGATTTGGAGATGAATCAAAAGCATTTGTTCAATATATTGATGCATTAATCAGAATAGGAGGGGGAAAACAAAGTAGAACAGAAACAGCTTTATTCAAAGAACGTCACGCCTCACGACCTTTAGAACGATTAGTAAAAGAATTTGAAATAGAATGGTACGGTAAATGAGTGGATTTTACTTATCATTCTACAGTTATAAAAACGAAAAACCATGAGTGTTCAAACTTGGACCTTCCTCATTGTAGGAGCAACTTTTTTACTCTACATTGCTGTTGCTATCTGGGCAAGAGCAGGTTCTACAAAGGAATTTTATGTAGCAGGGGGAGGCGTATCTCCACTTGCCAATGGAATGGCAACGGCTGCTGATTGGATGTCTGCGGCATCGTATCTAAGCATGGCAGGTTTGATTTCGTTTATGGGCTACGGTGGCTCACAATACCTCATGGGCTGGACGGGCGGTTACGTCCTTTTAGCACTTTTGCTTGCGCCTTATCTTCGGAAGTTTGGAAAATTTACCGTACCTGATTTCATTGGAGAACGCTATTATTCGAGTCAAGCGCGTTTAGTCGCTTTGATCTGTGCCATTTTCGTTTCCTTTACCTATGTGGTAGGACAAATGAAAGGAGTCGGCGTTGCTTTTGCTCGATTTTTAGAAGTGCCATTTTCTACAGGAATTTTAATCGGCATTGCTATAGTATTTTTCTATGCGGTATTGGGAGGAATGAAGGGGATTACTTATACCCAAGTGGCGCAATATTGTGTATTGATTTTTGCATTTACGGTACCTGCTATTTTTATTTCCTTGCAAATGGTGGGCAATCCGATTCCACAAATTGGGATGGGAGGGACACTTTCGGATGGAACTTATCTCTTGGATAAATTGAATTTACTAAGTGAAGATTTAGGTTTTGGTAGTTATACCACATCTGGAATGGATGATCGGATTAATGTCTTTTTTATTACAGCGGCATTGATGTTGGGAACGGCAGGATTGCCGCATGTGATTGTTCGATTTTTTACCGTGCCGAAAGTGCGAGATGCGCGAAAATCAGCTGGATACGCTCTTTTATTTATTGCTATTTTATATACAACTGCCCCAGCAGTGGCGGCTTTTGCTAGAACCAATTTATTGCAAACCGTTTCCAATACAGAATATACGGAAATGCCTTCTTGGTTTAAAAAATGGGAAGGTGCAGAATTAATTTCTTTTGACGATAAAAATGGAGATGGACGTATTCAATATGTTGCCGATAAAACAGCCAATGAATTAACCATTGATCGAGATATTATGGTACTCGCCAACCCTGAAATCGCCAATTTACCAGCTTGGGTCATTGCGCTGGTCGTAGCGGGAGGATTGGCAGCAGCACTTTCGACAGCCGCAGGTTTGTTACTGGTCATTGCCACCTCTATTTCCCATGATTTATTAAAGAATTATTTGCGTCCCAATATTTCTGAAAAGGGAGAATTATTAGCGGCTCGAATTGCTATAGCAGTCGCTGTAGTGGGGGCGGGGCTAGCAGGGATGAATCCACCGGGTTTTGTGGCTCAAGTGGTAGCATTAGCATTTGGACTAGCGGCTTCCTCCTTCTTTCCTGCCATTATTTTAGGCATTTTTGATAAACGTATGAATAAAGAAGGAGCTATTTCAGGAATGATCGTGGGGATTGTTTTTACTACTATTTATATTTGGTATTTCAAACCACAATTGGGTGGGCCAGGTACGCCAGATGGATATTGGTTTGGCATTCGACCCGAAGGAATTGGAACATTGGGTATGTTTATCAACTTAATCGTGGCACTAGTTGTTAGTCGTATGACAGCGCCACCTCCCGAATCTGTTCAACAAATGGTAGAAGAAATTCGTATCCCAAGAGGAGCAGGAAAGGCAGCAGCACATTAATATAAACCAGACTTTTAAAGTCTAATATCAAATTCTACTGATTGGAGAAGTTTCCAAACTTCTCCAAAAAATATTCAGCGAGTTTCCAAACTCGCAATGAAAAACTTGGCTATCATTTTTTACATAATCATCTTATCGAAAGCCATTTAAAATAAAAAATCATGACAAAACAACTCACTTTTCTTCTTCCCATTTTTTTAATACTACTAGCATGTTCAGAAACACCAACTACTACAGCTGAGACTAAAGCACCTGAAAAAAAAGAAACGCTATCATCTGAAATTGACTATGAAAAACATGGTATTGCAGAGGAAAGTATCAACAAAATTGGCGCATTAGAAGTAGGAACAAAAGCCCCTGATTTTAGTGGAAATGATCAAAATGGAAATCCCATTCAATTATCCGAACTGACAAAAGAAGGCGATGTCGTACTTGTTTTCTATCGAGGCTATTGGTGTCCTATTTGTACAAAAAATCTAGCCACTTATGTGGACAATTTAGATGCTATAAAAGCAAAAGGGGCACAAGTCATCGCCATTGCTCCAGAAGGTGAACAAAACATCCATAAAACAGTAGCAGAAACAAATTTAGCCATTCCATTTATCAGTGATTCCAATCACAAAATCATGGATTTATATGGCGTAAGCTTTAAAGTAAGCGATGGCTACAACGAAAAATTTAGCAACTGGAAAAAAGACCTAACCATAGCTCAAGTGAATGAACAAGAAGAAGCTTATCTCCCCATTCCAGCGACTTATATTATTGGTCAAGATGGAACAATAAAATGGGTACATTTTGATCCCAATTATCGGAAAAGAGCGAGTGTAGAAGATGTGTTGGCGGCTTTGTAGAAAATAAAAATTTCTTAAAAATATGATTTACAAAAAATATCTTGCTGTACTTTTTTTCTTAGTTCTTTATTTTTTATCATTTACCCAAGATAAGCTTCCATCTAAAATGATCATTGAAGGCTACTATGCTTTGAATCAAAATGCCTATAGTAATGATGCCATTGCTCAAGCATTTTTGGATAAGGGCTTAGGAACAAATATTGGTTTTAGCGGAAGTCAATTGATGTCTACAAAAAAGGCTAAGTTGTGGGAGGTTTATTTTGCTGCTGGCTTTCTTGATTATAGTGTTTCTCCATCAAATCTTAAATATGAATTTGATTTTATTTATGATGAAGATTGTTGTTTACGAATGCCTAGTGCGCTGTATATGATTAGCCTTGGAGGTAATTATTTGATAGAGTACATAAAAGCAGAAAAATTTAAGGCATTTGTAGGATTAGGTGTAGGGGTGAATATTGATATTTCAACAACTAAAGGTACTTATAGGGTTGGTAATCGTTTTTATTGGGATGCTACAGATAAACCCTTGCCCGTTGTACTTCCTACGGTCAATGTATCTTCACGTTTTATTTATTCGTTTACCGATAATTTCGCGCTGACCTCCAAACTCAATTTTCAAAACGCGCCACTCAATGATTTAGATTTCAATTATTACATCAATTCTCGTGATGGGATATTTGAAGGAGAATTTCATCAGCGTATACTTGCCTTGCAATTAAGTATTGGAGTAGTGGTGAATCCCTAGTTTTGTTTCGTAAAAATGTATCTATAGCTAGAAAGAATATCGGTATAAAAGAAAATTGTAAATGCCTAAAGTTTATTACCTTTAGGAATATTTCTTTTTTTGACTATACGTATTTTATTGCTGACCATGACAAAACAAATTACCTCGCTCCAAGATTATAAAGACACCTACCAAAGAAGCGTTAATGATCCAGAAACGTTCTGGGCAGAACAAGCGGATACTTTTACTTGGTTTTCGCCTTATGAAAAAGTACTTGATTGGAATTTCCAAAAACCCCGCGTTCAATGGTTCATCAATGGAAAACTAAATATCACCTACAATTGCCTCGATCGACATCTTGAAACAAGAGGCGATCAAGTCGCCATTTTATGGGAGCCTAATTCACCAGAAGATGATGTTCAAACCTACACCTATAAGGAGTTATTAGTTGCTGTTTGTCAATGTGCCAATGCCCTTAAAGCTAAAGGGATTCAAAAAGGTGATCGAGTGGTGTTCTATATGCCCATGACGCCCGAATTGGCAATTGGAGTACTTGCATGTGCGCGTAT
This sequence comes from Saprospiraceae bacterium, assembly GCA_020628645.1. Classification (GTDB taxonomy): domain Bacteria; phylum Bacteroidota; class Bacteroidia; order Chitinophagales; family Saprospiraceae; genus JAHDES01. The sequence continues at coordinate 154,663 of JAHDES010000001.1, read as the reverse complement.
TGGGGCGGTGCATTCGGTCGTATTTGCTGGTTTTTCTGCACAAGCATTGGCAGATCGTGTAGATGATGCAAAAGCAAAGATGATTATTTGTTCAGATTTTAATAATCGAGGTGCAAAGAAAATTCCCGTCAAACAAGTCGTTGATGAAGCAATGGATATTGGCTGCAATAGTGTAGAAACCGTTTTAGTCCATAAAAATACAGGCGATGCCGTCAATTGGAGTGATGATACAGATCTTTGGTGGCACGATATTGTAAATGGACAATCCACTCAGTGCGAAGCCGAGGTCATGGATGCGGAGGATATGTTGTTTATTTTATACACTTCAGGCTCTACAGGGAAACCCAAAGGAGTGGTACATACTTGTGGTGGCTACATGGTGTATACTTGTTTTAGTTTTAGAAATGTTTTTCAATATAAAGAAGGGGACATTTATTGGTGTACCGCAGATATTGGTTGGATCACGGGTCATTCTTATATTGTATATGGACCGCTTTTAGCGGGTGCTACGACAATGATGTTTGAGGGCGTACCCACTTATCCAGATGCAGGTCGTTTCTGGCAAATTTGTGAAAAACACAAGGTCAATCAATTTTATACCGCACCCACCGCGATTCGTGCCTTAATGGCAAAAGGAGATGAATGGCCCGCGAAATATGATCTGTCGAGTATCAAATTATTGGGTTCAGTAGGTGAACCCATCAATGAAGAGGCATGGCACTGGTATGATAAACACATTGGAAAAGGCAAATCACCTATTATTGACACTTGGTGGCAAACCGAGACGGGTGGCGTAATGATTACTCCTTTACCGAATATAACCGATGCCAAACCCACTTATGCCTCTTATCCTATGCCTGGAATTCAGCCTATTTTAGTCGATGCAGCTGGTAATGAATTACCAGATAATAATGTCGAAGGTTTGCTTTGTATAAAATTTCCTTGGCCTTCTATGTTAAGAACAACTTATGGCGATCATGAACGATGTCGTCAGGTGTATTTTTCGGCTTTTGAAAATATGTACTTTACAGGAGATGGGGCAAGAAGAGATGAAGATGGGCGCATTCGAGTGATTGGTCGTGTAGATGATGTAATCAATGTATCAGGACATCGAATGGGAACAGCTGAAGTTGAAAATGCCATCAATGAACATCCTAATGTAATTGAATCTGCAGTAGTCGGCTATCCTCATGATATTAAAGGACAAGGAATTTATGCCTATGTTATTACAGCAGATAAAAATTTAGATGATGCGTTCCGTAAAGAAATTTTAGCAGTCGTAACTAAAGAAATAGGCCCTATCGCCAAACCTGATAAAATACAATTTGTCAACGGACTTCCCAAAACACGTTCTGGGAAAATTATGCGTCGTATACTTAGAAAAATAGCATCAAGTGATACCTCCAATCTTGGAGATGTATCTACTTTACTCAATCCAGAATGTGTAGAAGACATCAAAGATGGGGCTTTGGTATAGTCAATTTTTATGCTCTTAAAACTCATTTTCTTTTTTTAAATAAACATTAACAATTATGCAAAAAATACTATTCGTTGCCTTAATATCTATGGGCTTATTTTCTGCTTGTGGAAATAATAATGGTTCACAAATATCTGATAATCAGGAAAATAAAGAGCAAAAAGAAGAAGTGGTAAAATTAGATTCATTAAGTAAAGAAATGGAGTCTCAAACTAAAGAAATTGATGAGACAGTTGATGAATTGGATGGATTATTGCAAGATATTGACTCCAACTAGATGACTTACGTCTAAACTTAAAAATTCTTATACCTTTTCTAATGGTAGATTATGTAGTTTCTATAGAAAAGGTATAATGCCGATGTAATGGAAATGGAGTTCACAACATTTATCATTTAAATCGGTAATAATTCAATCATTAAAACCGAGAATTATGAAAAATTTAATGTTAAAAATTACAGCTTTTTGTATTTGTTTGCTTTTTACAATGACAGCAAGTGAAGTACTGGCTCAAGGAAAAGGCAAGGGGAAAGGCTTACAGAAAAAAGCTGAGATGGAACAAAAAATAAAAGGTAAAAAAGATAAAGCAGAAGATGAAATAAGTGAAGAAATTTCCAAAGGAAAAAGCAAGGGGAAAGGAAAAGATAAAGATAAGTCAAATAAAGGCAAAGATGATGACGACATGGATATGGATGATGATGGCGAATACGAAAATGAAGAAATGGAGGAGGACGATGACGATGAGCGAGAAGGAAAGAATAAGGAAAAAACAAAAGGAAAATCAGCAGAAGCTGGCAGTAAAGGCAATGGAAAGAATAAGGAAAAAGCTAACAAAGGCAATGCCTACGGTAAAAATAAAGGCGAACTTAAAGGTAAAGAGTACGGACAAGCGCGCGCTACGGAAGCCCGCACTCAAAATGCTAAAAAACGCCAAAATTTAGAAAAATCCATTGAACGAGGAAATACCAAATCTAAAGAAGCGCGTACCAAAATTAAGGCAGCCAAAGAAAAGGCACAAAAAGACCTAAAGGAAAAGAAAATTTCCCAAAAAGAATACGATGAAAAAATGGATAAGATTAAAAAGGCAGAAGAAAAAACTCGTGAACTGGAAGAAAAAGTGGCTAAAGGTAAAATGAAATCAAAAGCCCAAAAGTAATCACTCCATAAGTTCAAGAAATAGAATTGAAAGAAGGCAAGTTCTCGTAAAGAGGGCTTGCCTTTTTACGTTTTACAATAAAAAATGAAAATTCTATGACAGAATCAATACACCTTCTACAACTAAAAATCTACCTTTGTGCTATAAACCAAGGTATAGAAGTCCTATATCCTAAGTCAAAATGTCCTACGTCCAAAAAAAATGACCCGACTCAGTGTAAATGTCAATAAAATAGCGACACTTCGCAATGCAAGAGGAGAAAATTTGCCCAATCTTGCCCAAGTTGCTCAAGACTGTGAACGATTCGGTGCGCAGGGTATTACGGTGCATCCACGTCCAGATGAACGTCATATTCGCTACAATGATGTACCCATTTTAAAAGCATTAGTCAGGACGGAGTTTAATATAGAAGGCAATCCAAATGAGCGTTTTTTAAAACTCGTTTTAGAGAATAAACCTCATCAGTGCACGCTAGTTCCAGATAGCCCTGATGTGCTGACTTCAGATACAGGCTGGGATACGATTAAGCATCAATCTTTTCTACAGGATGTAATAGGGAGATTACAAGAAGCAGCGATTCGAGTTTCCATTTTTGTAAATCCGATAGAAGAAATGGTTGCGGCCGCAAAATATACTGGAGCCGACCGAATAGAGTTATACACAGGGGATTATGCAAAGAATTATGAAGAAGATCGAGAAGCGGCAGTTGCTCCATTTACAAGAGCAGCAATAGTCGCGAATGAAGTGGAAATAGGTATCAATGCAGGACATGATTTGAATTTAGATAATCTTACATTTTTTAAAGATCGTATTCCAAATTTATTAGAAGTATCCATTGGACACGCGCTTATTTCAGATGCTTTATATTTTGGATTAGAAGATACAATACAACGATATTTAGCTTGTTTAAAATAGTGGGAATAGTCAGTTTTCTGATAAAAAGGTGATTTCAAACAATCGTTAAAGTTTTTTGTTTGCTAGCAAAATAAATGTATTTTTGAAACAATAAACCAATCTTGATCTGTTATTTTAGAGATATTCATCTCCTAAATACTTTCATATCAACCCACTTTTTGATCTTTTTAAATAGCTAATCATTTTGTTAAAATGTTAGCTTGAACGTTATTTTGATATTTATAAATATAAGTCATAGCTTCAGTTTCTTTTTCAAATAGAAAAAAGTTAGTGTTATTGTACTTATATCTAAATATATTAAACTATTTTTGATCTCTTTTTTTATTTAATTTTTTAACAAAATTGGATTAGTATGAAAAAACTTTTGCTAATTATGGCAACAGTTGTTTTTTCCATTGGATTAACAATGGCTCAAAAAACTGTTAGCGGAACAGTTACAGACGATACTGGAGAAGCTCTTATCGGCGCCAGTGTACTTGCAAAAGGTACTTCTACTGGAACAACCACTGATATTGATGGTTCGTTCTCAGTTAGTGTACCTGATGGCACAACAACACTTGTAGTAAGCTATACAGGATATACTACACAAGAAATTGATGTTACCAGTCAATCTCGAGTATCAGTAGTACTAGCTGAAGGACAATTACTCGATGAAATTGTAGTAGTTGCAGGTGGTCTTGAAAAAAATAAAGCTCGATTGGGATATGCCCTACAAAATGTAGAAGCTGACGACGTAGTGAATGCACGAGAAGTTAACTTAGTAGATGCCCTTAACTCTAAAGTAGCAGGGGTATCCGTTGTAAGTTCTTCTGGTTCACCTGGTTCTTCTTCAAACATTCGTATTCGTGGTAACAAATCAATCGTAGGAACAAACTCTCCATTATTTGTAGTGGATGGCGTGCCAATTGACAACTCTTCTTCAGGAAATGACGTAGCAGGTGTAGATCAATCTAACCGTGCTATTGACTTGAACCCAAATGACATCCAATCATTAACGGTTTTGAAGGGAGCAGCAGCAACTGCTTTATATGGAGTACGTGCAGCAAACGGTGCAATTGTTATTACTACTAAGCGTGGTACTTCAGGTGCACCTAAAGTATCGATCTCTGCAAGTTATTCAGCAGATCAATACAACAAAATGCCTGAACGTCAAAGTACGTATGCACAAGGTCGTGTATTGGGTGGTGTGCCTACTTACTTAGGCCCATCGACAGGTAATGGATTTAGCTGGGGACCTTTAATCTCTGATTTAGAGTATGATGGTACACCTACAGAGTTCGATAGCAATGGTACACCTGTTCCAGCAGGTACAGGTAATGGCCAAGCAGTGAATGCTTATGATCCTTACACTTTCTTTATTACAGGTAATACCTATGATTTAAATGCATCTGTATCTGGTGGTACAGATAAAGTGCGTTACTACCTTTCTGGTGGTCGTTTAGAATCAAATGGTATTGTACCAAACTCTACTTTCCAAAGAACATCTTTTCGTTTAAACACCGATGCAGATATTACAGATAAATTAAATGTTGGCATGTCTGCTAACTTCGTAAATTCTGGTGGTACTCGTATTCAAAGAGGTTCTAACTTAAATGGTGTTATGTTAGGTTTAATGCGTACAGCACCTACATTTGATAATGGTAATGGTAAAGAAGGACAAGCAGCATCAGATGATCCGGAAACTTATTTCCTTGATAATGGAGATATGCGTTCTTATCGTAATGGTATTTATGATAACCCATACTGGACAGTTAATCGTAACCCATCTATTGATGATGTAAACCGTATTATTGGTAATGTATCTTTAAGTTATAAATTGACCAATGACTTAACTTTAGGATATAAATTAGGTTTAGATACTTATACGGATAAGCGTAATGCTGCTCTTGATGTTCAAACGAATGCTTTCCGTCAGGAACCTGGTACAGTTGTACAGTCAAAAATTACCAATACAGATTTGAACTCTGATTTGACATTGAACTATAACAAGCAGATTTCTTCTGATTTCGGTTTGAATGTTTTAGCTGGATATAACACTTTCCAAACTCAATTTAATAACCAGTTTACAACAGGTAACACTTTAGCAATTCCTGGATTTTTCCACATTTCTAATGCTACTGATTTAACAGCAGGTGAAACAATTTCTGAGAAACGTATTCATGGTGTTTATTTAACTGCTGATTTATCTTTCAGTGATTATCTATTTGTAAACTTAACAGGTCGTAATGACTGGTCTTCTTCTCTTCCTATAGAGAATAATACTTACCAGTCTTATTCTATTTCTGCTGGTTTTGCATTTTCTGAATTATTGGATTTAGGTGGCTCTTTCTTTGACTATGGTAAATTACGTGCGTCTTGGGGAGTTGTAGGTAATGATGCTCCTGTATATGCAACTAGTAATGTATTTACACAGGCTGCTTCAGGTGGTGATGGATTTATTACTGGTATCGAATTCCCTAATTTTGGTACGAATGCATTTGAAAGAAGTACACTTTTAGGAAATCCATTATTAACTCCTGAAAAATCAACAACGATTGAATTTGGTGGTGAATTCAAATTCTTCCGTGGTCGTTTAGGTGCTGATATTACGTATTTTGATATCTTCTCAGAAGATGTAATTATTCCTCTACAATTATCATCTGTTACAGGTTTTACCAATTTTGTGGCAAATGCTGCTGAAATTCGTAATAATGGTATTGAGTTAGTAGTAGATGCTACTCCAGTACGAACAAATGACTTCTCTTGGGATATTGCTGTTAACTTCACGGCAATGGAAAATACAGTAGAAACATTAGCAGAAGGTATTGATGATTATGCTTTAGCTGGGTTTACCTCTACTTCTGCTGACCTTGTTCCAGGTTTACCTTATAGTGTAATTTATGGTAATGGTTTCCAACGTACAGAAAATGGTGATATGATCATTGGTGCTGACGGATGGCCTTTACAAGATCCAACAAAGAGAGCTTTAGGAGATCCTAATCCAGATTGGACTATGGGTGCTCGTAATACTTTCTCTTTCAAAGGTTTGAGCTTATCTGCATTGGTTGATGTACGTCAAGGTGGAGATATGTGGTGTGGTACATGTGGTATCATTAATTACTTTGGTACTTCTAAAGTATCAGCAGATGAGCGTAATGATGTAGTTGTTTTCAATGGCGTAGTAGAACAAGCAGATGGTTCTTATGCTCCTAATACACAAGCAGTTGCTTTAGCACAAGCTGATCCTGAAGCTACTTTTGCTTCTTTCTACCGTGTACGTTACGGATTTGGTGGTATTACAGAGATGAGTATTTTTGATACTTCTTGGATTCGTTTACGTGAGGTAACTTTAGGATATACACTTCCTAAGAGTATTTTAGGGGATACATTTGATAATGTATCAATCGCTTTATCTGGAAGAAACTTATGGTTGAACACAGACTATCCAGGTATCGACCCTGAAACGAACTTAACAGGTGACTCAAATGGTTATGGTTTGGATTATTTCAATATGCCAAATACAAAGAGTTATACTGCAACTATTAAACTTAATTTCTAATAAAACTTATTGGTATTACTCATAAGTATTAATCATTAGTTTTAACGTAAGAATTTAAATTAAATATGAAAAAATTATTATTTATACCAATGGTATTGATCATGGCTCTTTTCATTTCTTCTTGTGAAAAGGACTTAGCTCAATTAAACATTGATCCAACCAATCCAGATGATGTAAATCTTAACTTATTAATGCCAGAGATTTTATCTTCATCTGCTTTCAATCAAGGAACTAACCCTGCTCGTGTTGCAGGTATGGTTTTACAACAACTTTATGGTATTGATGCACAGCAAATTGCATATACCAATTATGTATTAGGAGAAGATGTAATGAACGGCTACTGGGGAACTGGTCTATATGCTGGTGTTCTACGTTCATGCGATGTAATTATCAAAAAATCGACGGAAGCTGCTCGTCCTTTTTATGGTGCTGTTGCTAAAATTGTAATGGCAAACGAATTAGGTAAAGCGACTTCTATGTTTGGTGATATTCCTTTTTCTCAAGCATTCCAAGGTACTGATAATCTAAAGCCTGCTTATGATTCGCAAGAATCCGTTTATGCAGCAGTTCAATCTTTATTGGATGAAGCTGCTCGCGATCTAGAAGCAATGACAGATGGTGGTGGTTACTTTGGTGGTGACTTAGTATATGGTGGTGATGCTGCTGCTTGGGCAAAAGCTGCTCACGCGTTTAAAGCACGTTACTATATTCATACTTCTAAGCGTAATGCTGGTGATGTAGCAAATGCAAAAGCTGAATTAGCACAGGCGTTTGGTTCTAATGCGGAAAACCCTACATTCCAGTTTACTACATCTACTACTGCTAACTGGTCTTTGGCTAAGTTTGGTATTGAGCGTCCATCTACCTTAGCATTTGATGAGGATTTTGCAACTATGTTAGATGGTGACCCTCGTCAAGGAGTTTATACGTTCTTTGATGGTACATTCTGGCAATATTTTGATGCTCCTGAAGGTGCTTTACTTTGGGGTAGAAGTGATGCTGGTATTCCAATGATCTCTTATGTAGAATTAGCATTTATCCAGGCTGAGATTACAATGCGTGAAGGTGGCGATGCGACTGCTGATCTAGCAGCTGCTGTTGCTGCTTCATTTGAGTTAGTAGGAGTAGAAGATAATGGATATATTGCTGCTTTACCTGCTGCAAATATGGAGACTATTATGACAGAGGCTTACAAAGCTTATTATGGTTTCAATTTCTTAGAAGGTTGGTCAAACTGGAGAAGAACTGGAATTCCATCTCTTTCTCCTGTTCCAGGTGGAGCTGGTGGTTTGAATCCATCTGGTGCTATTCCTCAACGTTTTCTTTATGTAGAATCTGAAACACAGACGAATAGAGAAAATGTAGATGCTGCTCGTGCAGCACAAGGTGGTGCTTTATTAGATGTTCCTGTTTGGGCATTCCAATAAATTGAGTTATAAATAAAAAAATCATCAATCGTTATGAAGCTACTATTGAATATATTTATCATACTAGTTTTTGTATTATCTTGCACTTATTTAAGTGCTCAAAATCGGAACAGTGAAGGCCTAATAGAAGCTGCAAATAATCAAAATTTGGCTCAAGTAGGTATAAGTACATTTGATAGTAGAGATCGAACGATTGATGGTTCTGTATTTTTGTTTGATGATTGGGAAAAAGGAAGCATTGTTTTAAATAATGGAAAAGAGTTAACCTTAGAAATGTTTAATTACAATTTAGAGGCAAATCAACTTGTAGTGGTTTTAGAAGGTAAAAAAATGGCCTTACCACTCGTAGAATTCCAGCTATTTAAGACAAATAAAGTTTCCAAAACGACTTTTCAAGAAGAAGTTCGGAATTTCAAAAGAATTGTAGATCAGAAACGTGCAATTCGTCTTTATGAACAACTGATTGACGGCGATTATGCTTTATATCGTTCTTATGATATAGAAGTGAAAAAAGCCAATTACAATCCTGCGGTAGATGTAGGAACTGTAAAAGATCAGTTGGTTAAAAAAGAAATTTTTGTACTGCAGTATGAAGATCAATTCTATGTCGTTCCGAAGTCTCGAAAAAAAGCGATTAAAGAATTTTCCCAAATTAAACGGGTATCAAGTTATCTTCAGAAAAATAAATTGAATTTAAAAGAAGAAGCTGATTTGATCGCTCTTTTTGATTATTTAAATAAATAAACTAAATAATAGAAATGAAATTTGTTAATATAAAATTTCTTCTTCCTTTATTAATGATTGGGTTGTTATTTACTGCTTGTGATGATGAACCATTTATTGAAAAAACGGAGGATGAATTATTTACAGTAGGAGGTACTTTACCTTTATTACTAAATGTAAATCCAGGTTTCTTCGATTTAGGAGATCCAATGAATGCAAATGTAGCATTCGATACAGACGCTTCTGGTGCGGCTGCTTCAAGTGGCGATTTAATGTTGTCTTATTCTGGTGCGGCAGGTGCTATTGGCCCTGTTTCTTTAGGAAGCCTTAGTATTCCAAGTAATTCAAGTGTTTCATTAGCAGATGCTGCTGCTGCCTTAGGTATCAATATGAGCGATGTTGCTATTGGAGATGTATTTACGATGCAATTACAAGTTGGTGGTTCTAAATCTGGTGCTAGAAGTATTACTGCTAGTTGTTTTTCTGCTTTAGCAGGTACGTACAACTATGTAAGCTCTGGCTGGTGTGGTGAATCAGGAATTACAGGTTCTGTTGATTTAACAGAAAATAGTTCTGGTCGTTATACGTTCTCTGATTGGTCTTTTGGTGCTTATCCTGCATGTTATGATGGTTTCATGGCAGCAGCTTGGGGATCATTAGAATTGACGGATGTTTGTAATCAATTAGCAATTGCTGGAGAAGATAATTATGGAGATACTTGGGATATTTCTAATGTATCAACTAGTGGAGCTGATTTAACCTTCTCTTGGGCTAATACTTATGGAGAAGCTGGTACAGTTACCTTAACTAGAGGTGATGGTTCAGATTGGCCTCCATTATATAATTAATAAAACGTAGTACTATTTAATAGTAACAAACGTTAAAATATAAAAAACGGCTATCACAAATTTGTGATAGCCGTTTTCTATTTTTAAGCGGGATCGTTTTGTTAAAATTATCCTACTCGTTCTCCAGCTAAAACAGTCGCTTGTACTGCATCTAAGATAGCTCTTGTTCCTTTTGCAGTAGGAGCTTGCGCATATACACGAAGGACAGGTTCTGTGCCAGAAGGACGAATCATGACCCACTCATCATCACTCAAGAAAAATTTAAAGCCATCAATTGTTTCAATGGATTGTACATTGTACTTTCCGAATTGTTGATAAGGATTGTTTTTACAAGTATCAATGATAGCGATTTTCTGTTCCTCTTTAATATGTAAATCATCTCGATCACAGCAGAATGAACCAACCATATCATAAACATCTTGTATTAATTCCTTGATGGACTTACCTGTTTTTGCCATAAATTCGAAAATCAATAAACCCATCCAGATACCATCCCGTTCGGGAATGTGCCCTTTTACGGCTAATCCACCTGATTCTTCTCCTCCTACTACCACATCTTCTTGTGTCATGATTTCAGCAATGTATTTGAAACCAATCTTAGTAACTTCAATATCTAAACCAAACAATTCTGCCATCTTTTTCATCTTATCTGTAACAGAAAAGGTAATGATTACTTTACCTGTTTGATTCTTGTGTTTCACCATATATAATAGTAAAAGCAAAAGTAAATGATGAGAATCCACAAAATTACCATCTTCATCATACATACCAATACGATCAGCATCGCCATCATTGGCTAAACCTACTGTGATGGCAGGATCATTTTTAATCGTTTCAGATAATTCTCCTAAGTTTCGATGAATAGGTTCTGGGGCTTGTCCTTTAAAGGATGGATTTTCATCACAATGTAATAAAACAGCGTTTGGAAGTAATTCCTTAATGGCATTCATTCCTGCACCATACATTGCATCATAAGCAATTTTAAAATCAGCATTTCGGATCGCCTCAATATCAAAATTTTGATAAACATGATCTAAATATAAATTTTCTAAATCAATATAATTTAGCAAACCATTGTCAAACATCTCTTGAATGCTTGGAAGATCGGCAGTAAAAGTATCTGGCAATACTGCTTCTACTTCTGCAATTTCTTTTGGAATAGTAGGCCCCCCATAATTTGATTTCAATTTGAAACCATTATAAGAGGGAGGGTTATGACTAGCTGTAATCACAACACCAAGATCAGATTTAGTTTTTACAACGCCTAAAGATACCATAGGTGTAGAAACAAAGCCTTTAGCAAGATTGACTTTGATACCAAAAGAACCAAAAACGCGAGTTGCAGTTTCTGCAAAAAGCTGTCCACCAAAACGACAATCATGTCCAATGACTACTTTGGAGTAGCCTTTTTCTTTCATCCAGATTGCTGTACCAGCAGCGACACGTTTGACATTATCTACAGTATATTCTTGCGCTATGATGGCACGCCAGCCATCTGTACCAAATTTGATTTTAGTGACCATTGATTGTTAATTTTGACGGTTATTCAACAAGTTTTTATTTAAGTAAACTTTTAATGAAGTACAAAAGTCGGGATTCTTTCAGAGTTCCCCATGATTACTACGTTAAATAATTAAAAAAGGAACACAAAAACGGCTTTTTTTAAACAAATTCACCCCTTTTTCTTAAAAAAGCAGGCTTTTATCGCCAAATAGTACCTGTTTATAGAAAAATCTATGTATTTAAAGGTACTGTGTATTGCATAGTACTATATTTCTTTATACATTTGTAATGTAATTGATGAAAATCATATTTCAATGAAATTAGAAAACACCAAGGCTCAGATGCGAAAAGGCGTGTTAGAATTATGTATCCTTTCCATCATTTCGGAAAAGGATGTTTATCCGTCAGATATTATCAAGCAATTGAAAAAACATGAATTGACGGTAGTTGAAGGAACGATTTATCCTTTGTTAACACGTTTGAAAAATGCAGGTTTGTTAAGTTATTACTGGCAAGAATCAACTTCTGGACCACCAAGAAAATATTTTCAAATTACAGATTTAGGAAAATCTTTTCTAGGAGAACTTACTGAAACTTGGAACAAATTAGTTTACGCGGTCAACCAATCTACTAAAAATATCAACCAATAATGAACAAGATCTTTAATATCAATCTAGGAGGGTATCCATGTACAATTGATGAAGATGCATACGAAGAATTGAAAGCTTATTTAAAAGCCATTCGTCATCATTTTCGATCATCTGAAGGCTATGAAGAAATCGTAGCAGATATAGAAACCCGAATGGCGGAGTTATTTCAAGAAAATCTCAATGGCCGCCCTATCATTACGAATCAAGATGTAGAAATTGCGATTTCAATAATGGGAACCCCCGAGGATTTTGGTGCTGAAATTCCTGAAGAAGAAAAAGTAAAAACTAAATCAAGCAAGTTTAATATTAAAACAGGAAAACGTTTATTCAAAGACACAAACGATCAAGTAGTAGGAGGAGTATGCTCGGGTATCGCGGCTTATTTTGGTATAGAAGATCCTTTGTGGGTGCGTCTTTTCTTTGTCTTGATTACAATCTCTGGAGGATTTGGAATCATAGCATACTTGATACTTTGGGCGATTCTTCCAAAAGCAGAAACAGCTGCAGATCGATTGTCGATGAAAGGAGAGAAAATTAATGTAGCCTCTATTGCCAAAACAATAGAAGAAGAAATAGATCATTTTTCAGATAAAATTTCAGAATGGGGAGATGAAATAGGCTCAAAAAAAAAAGCCAAGAAGAAAAAAGTAAAGTACGAGACAGTCTAGCTCATGGTGTAAGAATGATCGGAAAAATGTTTAGTGAGTTGTTACAACTGATTATCAAAATTTGGCGACCCATAGTCGTTTTGGCAGGAATGATTGTTATCATCGTCTTGGTCGTTATGTGGCTTTCAATGATTGTCGGATTTGTTTTTGCCCTTCCTTTTACCAATTATTTACTTCCCGATCGTCCTTTCATGTCTTTTCTCGGTGCTGCTGCTATTTTATTAATGGTTGGTATTCCTGTCTTTTATATAGCAACTCGTATTCTACGGTTGTTATTTAAAACTAAACTCAATCATACGATTAGCTCTGGATTAGGAGTGGCTTGGATTGTTAGCATCATTACCTTTTTTACAGTGGCGGTTACAACAGCAAAGCAATTCAACCAAGGGGCACGTTCTTTGACAACTTATGATATTCCTACTACCGAAGTGGAGACTCTCGAAATAAAAGTAATGGACGAGCATTTACCTGATGCGATGACTACTTTTAATAATTTAGAAATTACAGAAGATTATATCGTTAATTCTCGTATCTATTTAGATGTTGTACAAGCAGATGATGAAAAATTTAAAATTGAACAATTAAATAGAGCTAGAGGTAAGAATGCAGAAGAAGCCAATCATTTAGTGGATCAAATTGATTATCAAGTTCATTTAGAAGACGATTTAGTGAAGTTTCCTCAACATTTTTTGATTAATAAAGGAGAAAAATGGCGCGGTCAGAATGTTAAAATTATAATTCATGTCCCCAAAGGGAAAGCTGTCAAAGTAGATCGTTCGATTTATCGTATCATAAATCATTTTGAGAAAGAAGACGATTTTAGATATACCTCATTTGAAGATAATCAAATCTGGGAAATGAGAAATGATGGCTTTATTCATACCAATGCACCTGTAGATTCAGAAGGGAAGAATGGCGTGTATGGATTTAAAGACTTCAATAAACTACAGATTGATGGTTTGATGAAAGTGCAAATAAAACATGGCGATTTTTATAGAGTTCGTTTGGATGGCAGACACCATTATCTAAAAGATGTTAATCTAAAAAAGAAAGATGAAACCTTGATTGTATCTTCCGATTTAACAAGAACAGGTTCTCCAATTCGCCTTTATGTGACAATGCCCTCTTTAGAAAAATTGGACAGTAAAAATACAGATGATATTAGTATTTATGACTTTCAACAGGATAAAATGCACATTCAGCATGAGGGAAAGTATGATATAAAATTAAATGCAGATATAGACGAATTAGAAGTAGTTCAAAAAGGAAAACATGAATTGGATTTGCGTGGAAAAGGAAAACGATTGAAGATAAAATTGGAAGAAGGTGCTTCCTTGGATGCAGAACGATACAGTGTTTTAGTAGGTGATATAAGTATGGAGAATGGGAAGGCAAAATTGAGTGTCAGCGATAGCCTTTATCAAAAATTAATAGGAGAGGAGAATAGTATTAAGATTGATGGAGAACCTATAATTATGAAACGATAAAACGAATAATAATTGATTAGTTGATATTGTCCAGAAGAGTATTTTATCATTTTTTTGATAAAATGCTCTTTTTTGCTCTTTTGAAAAATAATTTCATGATTGAATTTGTTTTATTACTGCTAAGATTCTATCTTTGCAGACCTATTTTTAAAATTTAATATAATTACCTAACAATGTTTGCAATCGTATCAATAGCCGGTCAGCAATTCAAAGTAGAGGAAGGGCAGGAGCTTTTCGTCCACCGGTTAGAAGCTGCAGAAGGGGATAGCTTATCTTTCGACCAAGTACTTTTGGTAGATAATGGTGGCACTGTTTCTGTTGGCACGCCGAATATTAGTGCTGCATCTGTGAAAGCCACAGTTTTAGAGCATGTAAAAGGAGACAAAGTGATCGTTTTTAAGAAGAAACGAAGAAAAGGATACAAAGTGAAAAATGGTCATCGACAATCTTTTTCTAAGATCAAAGTGGATAGTATAGTTGGATAATTAAATAAAAATAATTAACTTTAATCTAAGTTTTTTGAAATGGCACATAAAAAAGGTGTTGGTAGTACGGATAATGGACGGGATAGTAAGAGTAAACGATTAGGCGTAAAAATATTCGGAGGGCAACAAGTAATAGCTGGAAATATTATTATTCGCCAAAGAGGGACTAAATTCCATGCAGGCGAAAATGTTTATATGGGTAAAGATCATACCCTCCATGCAGCAATCGCAGGAACAATTACGTTCAACAAAAGAAAAAAGAATCGTACTTTCGTAAGTGTGATCCCTTCAGGAGTAGTTGTGGAAGAAAAAGTAGCAAAAACTACTAAATCACAAAACAAATCAGTTGCTCCAGACGTTCCTGTTGTGGAAGAGGTTAAAGAACCTATTCAAAAAGTTGCATCTTCTGAAAAAATTGTTTTACCTTCGGGTAAGAAAGTCAAGGCAGATGACTTAACTTTCATTGAAGGAATTGGCCCGAAAATTGCAGAATTATTAACTACAGCGGGAATTCCTACTTGGAAAGCACTATCTGAGGCTTCTTTCGATCAACTTAAAGAAGTATTAGTAAATGCTGGAAATCGTTATCAGATGCATAATCCTACTACATGGCCTAAACAAGCTGCAATGGCAGTGAATGGTGAGTGGGAAGAATTAGAAAAATACCAAGACTACCTTGATGGCGGTGTAGAACCTACTGCAAGTGTAGAAGAAGAATAAAAAGAATTTAATAGTTTTAGTTTTCATAGCTTTATATTTTTTTGTTGGGCCACACCCGTCCTGGGTGTGGCTTTGTTGTTTCTATAACTTATCTTTCATTCTATAATAAACAATACTACCTTCCAATGATGGTATAGATAAATACACAAGAGAATAATAAATCTCAAAGTGCAAGTATCAAACGCAAATTCAAAAAAGCTATTTTATTATTTGAGCATTTGTGCTTGAACTTGATACTTGAGTTTGAATTTTAGTTATTTATGGCTCTATCTAGTAAAATGATAAAAGAAAAGAACATTCTAGTTTGGCAAGTACTAACGCAATTGAATAAGTGATTTTGTAAATCACACCTTAAACGTATCCCCGACCTTGCAGGTACGGGATTCAAGAAAATGCCGCTTTGAAAAAATCATAAATTATATACGAAAGGATTTTGTCAAAACGATATAATAGTAAGCATAACTCATATGATTGCTCCACCTGCATGTTCAGTGTCTTACTAAACCCCTGAACTTGATGAAGTAACATTTGTCTTTAGAAGAAGAAAGAAAATTATTATTGATGAGCAAGAAGATATTTTCTTCCACACAGAAGAATTTCTTGTCAAAAGAACTAAAGGGGAGAAAATAAAAAAATAGCCACTTTTTTGAAGTGGCTATTTTTATTATTGAATAATCAATATGTATTGTATATGAGGTAAGGAAATTAATATCCTCTCACCGCAACTAAGGCATCATATTTTCCATAACCAAAACTTCCATCTCGATTTGGATAGTTTTCAGAAGCGAGTTTTAAGCGATCTAATACATCTGTTTTATCAAATCCTGAATTATGAGCCCAAATCAAAGCTGCCACACCTGCTGTATGTGCTGTAGCAGTTGACGAACCTCCAACATAAGAAGGTGTATTGCCACTTTGAGCTAAAGTTAATGAAGTGCGGCTATCATCATTAGCACGTTGCATAGCTACTACAAAATCTACTTCACTACCGTCATGGCAGTAAGCACATCTTTCATAATTAGTAGCATCGGTCACTCCTGTAACTGCTACTGTCTCTGGCATCCAAGCAGGGAAAATAACTCCATACCAACTAGTCCAAGAAAGAGATGTTCCTGCAGCAGCAAAGATCAATACACCACTATTGTTTGCGTAATGAATAGCATCAGCAACTTGGCTACTCGAAATAATGTCTCCCAATGACATACTGATAATCTGAACATCATTACGGTTAGCAGCATCGACCAATGCATCACTTACTCCATCTTTCTCTGATGATTCATTGATAACGACATCTTCTACACAACGATAAGGGATAAGGTTTGCTTTGTAAGCTACTCCTACTGTAGAACCTCCTCCTGCACGAGGCCCAGCAATGGTTCCTGCCATCTGCGTACCATGACCACATTGATCGTGAGGGGAATCCAAGGTAGCACTTTGCCACCACCACCATCCTGCCGTGTAGTGTGTACTTTGAGGGTCGATATAACGATTTTTGGATTGCCCAGAATCATATTTTGAGCGTAATTTGACTTGGTCATCAGAAGTACCTGTATCTAATAATGCTACTCCAATATTATCTCCTTGACTATAAGCCCAAGCATTAGGAACATTTAACCCATCAAACGTCCAAGGTTGTGTTGCATTAGGAGAAATCGTAGTGTAATCGTTGCTATTGATATTGTTTGAAGGTGAATTATCACAGCCTGAACTACTTTTCAATTGAGATAAATTGACGTCGGGCTCTATGGAATAACCCATAGGTTCTGCATAGCGAATCAAAGATTTATCAGCACGCAATGCTTGTACAATTGCAAAGTTTATATTTTTTACTTGAATAACTGGTAAATTAGTTTTTATTCGAATGTCACTGTCTCTAGAAAAATCTAGATTTTCTTCAGCAGCTATTTTTTCGATAAGTGAAATAGTTTCTTCTCTAGCAGCAGACCATTCACTACTTTGAAGGTCAATTTGATGAATCGTTTGATTCACATTTTGGTAATCGCGTGGTTTATATCCAACACTTAATATACCATCACTTTCTTGCAGAGCACTCCATATTACTTGGTCATTAAGCATGTACCACCAAAATTCATTTTCGGATTGAAGCTTTTGTAAGATAAGTTGATCGATTTCGGTTCTTGATAATGGATCTGAAGTTACTAATGTGTCATCTATAAGTTCTTTTTGGCAGCCAAAGAAGAAAAGGCAAATGGAGGCAAAGAGTACAATCTTTTTCATTGGTGTAATTAGTTGTGTGGTTTTAAAATGGTTACATAATTCGCGATTTAGCGAATTTTCGCTAAAATACTTCTATATATTGTTATAACAAAATAATATTAGAAAAAATCATCATAAATAATAAGAGAAATATAGAAGGATATATACGATGAAATGAGGAAAGAGCTATAATACCGAATTGACAAAATTCTTTCGTACATAATTTACGATTTTTTCAAATCGGCATTATACGTTGAAGGTGTGATTTACGAAATCACTTATTCAATTGCGTATAATATAATTGATATCAATAGCTTCATTCCATTATTGAGGAATTTGATAGGTGCAAAATTTCTAACTTCTGCATTTAGTATTAATATGATACTTCTAGAAGATTAAGGTTGGTTGAGAATATAGTTGACGCTACATCAAATTGGCTTCAATATTGGTGACTACATCCAAGGTGTTATCATAAGTGGCTTGCATGGCGGCAGAATTATCCATTCCAGCAAAAAGAGCAATTTCACAATTTTTGATAATCTCCAAAAACTGGTTAATGTTCTCTTCTTTCACGTCTAAGGAACGAAGTTTTTCCTGTACATTATCTTTGGTAAGATCGGCGGTTTGAATATTTAATTTATCACAAACATAGCCAAGCATAGCTCGTGAGATTTCATCATAAAATGGATGACTTTTATTCTCACCTAAATATTTTTTCGCATTCACCAATCGTTTTTCTACTAATTTTTTTGCTCGATTTCGTTTGGCAAGAACTGGGTCGATATTCAATTTAGCATCTTGAATACGTTTGTATACAACTGTACCACCAAGTGCAAAAAAGGGAAGGATCAATAAAATCCAAAAAGGAATAGAGCCAAAGAAAGCAGTTTTATTTTTTTGAAGATTGGTCGTTAATTGGATAAATCGAATATCTTCTGTTGGAATATCTTGTGTAGTCGTTGGTGCGATAGTGGTGGTTTTATTAGAACCTTTCAATACGATCAAAGCATGACGTTGAGGGCGTAGTGTCACATAGCGCAAACTATCAGTATCAAAATAGGTAAACTCTGGTTGTATCGTAAAACGTCCTGGATATTTGGGTAAGACTAAATATTCAATTTCTTTTTTTCCATATAAGGTTTGTTGGCTTTCGTAGGTGATTTCTTCTATAATTTTAGGGTCATACACTTCAAAACTATCATTTAAAATAAGTGCAGGAGATTGGATTTGTTTTACATCTCCATTTCCTTGAATTGTCATTCTGACTGCTACAGCATCATCTGTCGTTAAACGATTACGATCAACTAAACTAGACAATTGATATTTTCCTACGGCACCTGTGAATGTAGCTGGGGGATTGTCTGGTAGGGGTAGCACATTGAGTTGAAGCGATTCAGTTCTTAAATTATGTGGTCGAGTTTTTGGACGAAAGAAAAAACTTCGTCGTTGAGCTTGTGTTTTATCTACCACGATTTGTACACGCAATAGCGCTGGATCGAGGGTAACTACTCCTGCTTGTTGCGGAAACAAGGCTACTCGTTTTAGAATAGCTGTAGTATATTGTTCGCCATCAATCACCTCTTGTACGGGACGATTGTTAAATTGACGCATTTCCTGTGCATAAAACCCAGGATATTCAGGTTCACTAACGAAATTATACTGATTGATATCAAGCTTGGTGAATAATTTGTAATCTAAGACGATTTGTTGTCCTATTCGAGCTTCGGAAGTGTTGGGAATGAGTTTTACAAAGACATTTTTTCCTATTTCTTGGTCGATTTGAGCTTGTGTAGTCGCATTTCCTTTGCCTTTGAGCACTTCTACTTGGATGGCATTAGATTGTACTTTTTTACCATTTGCAAGTATGGAAGCAGGATTAATACGATATTTACCAATTGATTTTGGTTGTAAAACATAAGAGTATCCAATTTCTTGGCTTTTTCTACCATTGATAATAGAAACACTTGTTGATTGACTGGGGCCAGATAGGATTTGGAAGTTCTTAAAATTAGGAGGAGTAAAATCACTGGGATCAGCATTTTTTAAAGTATAACTTACGGTAAAGGTATTTCCTATAACTACCTGTCGTGCATCAGAAGATGCTTGGAAAGATATATTTTGCGCCCCAACTGATGCTATAATTACTAATAGAAAAAAGAAGGGGAGAATAGACCGACTATATTGTATGATGCTATACTTTTGCATAAGTGTGTAAAGGGCTTACATTTTGTAGATTTTTCGTTTTTTCTTTGGTTTTTCTTTTGCTTTGGGTGGAGTAGAAAAGGGGCGATCCCATGAAAACATATCTTGTTTCTTTTTAGAAGGCATTTCTTGTATAATTCCATCAGGATTGGGATATACAATTATTTCAATGGGTGTAGTTTCTAAAAATTCACCTTCTACTTCGATACTTGCAGGCAAGATATAGAATGTTCCTTCTTCAATAGGTTTCAGATAGTACGTATAACTTATTTCTTGGGTAGTAGTACCATTTATCATAGAAAAACTAGAAGATTGATTGGGGCCACCTACAATTTGGAAACCTTCAAAATCAGGGGTTTGTATAGCTGTTCCATGTGCATTTTTTAAAGCAAATTTCACTTCTATCATATTGCCCATTAATAAAGAATCTGTGCTTACTTCCACAGAAAAACTAACGTCTTGTGCGATGATTAAATGAATCCATCCAAATAATAAAAATAATGTCAAAAATAATTGCCGCATAAGTTCGGATATTTAAGGGCTATTCATTCGTTAAACGATTTTTAAATTTATAAGGAATGTTCTTTTATTACCAATCTTTCGATGATTTATTAGGACCTGCTTGTGCTTTTTTAAGCTTTTCTTGCACTTTTCGTTCCTCTTCATCCATAATTTGGAGCAATTTTTCCGCCTCTTCTTTATTTAAGTCTTTTTCTTGTGCTTGTTGCTGCTCCTGCTGTTCTTGTTGTTCGTCTTGATTTTGGTTTTGTTGCTGCTGTTGCTGCTCTTCTTCATTGGACTGATCGTCCTGTTGTTGTTCTTGCTGTTGCTGTTCTTGTTGTTCTTGATTTTGTTCTTCTTCGTTTGATTGATTGTCTTGCTGCTGTTGTTGTTGTTGCTGCTGCTGTTGCAATTGACGTTGAGCGAGGGCAAGATTGTATTTTGTTTCTAAATCTTTAGGATTTAAGCGAAGTGCACCTTTATAAGCATCTACACTTTTGTCAAATTGTTGTAGATTAAGCAAGGAGTTGCCTAAATTATGCATGGCTTTGGCTTTCACTTCATCTGTTCTTGCTTTTTCAGCAGCATCCGCAAAATGTTTAGCGGCTTCTTCATATCGCCCTTGTTGATAAATAGAATTGCCTAAATTATAACTACCTCGGGCAGTAGATTCATCTTCTAAGGATTTACGATATTTTTCTTCGGCACTGCTATAATCTTGTTCTTCATAATCTTGATTACCAGAACGAAGGTATTGATGCGCAGATTGAGCAATACTATCATTACTAAGTAATAGGCATAAGAAAATGCCGAAAACGACTATATTTTGCATAAATTTTATATTCATCTCCTTGAGATATTCTTTAAACTTAGCAAGGGGTTAAAACTTGAATTTTTAAAACAACTCTCGTCCTTTAAACCAACGACTTTTTTGATAAGTCAATAAAAATTCAATAATAATAAGCAATAATCCAAGTGCTATAAAATACTGAAAATAGCTTTCGTATTTAGAAAAAGAGCGTTGTTCAAGTTCTCTTTTTTCAATTTTATCAATTCGCTCTCGTAATTGGCGTACAATCTCTTGCGTGTCATCGGATAAGCTGAATGCCGCTCCATCTCCTGCTTCTGCCAATTTTGTAATTAATTCGGGATCAAGACGCGTTTTTACTGGATTACCTGTATTGTCTGCTTTATAACCCCGTCGGCCACCTTGATTTTCAGGGATGAGTCCACCTTCGGTAGTTCCGACCCCAACGGTGAAAATCAACAAACCATTATCATTGGCTTCTTGCGCACGTTGGATGGTTTCTTCATCATGATTTTCACCATCTGTTATTATAACTAATGCTTTATGATGTTTATTATCTTGTTCAAAGGCTTGTTCGGCTAATTCTATTGCATCACTAATGGCAGTACCTTGTGCGGGTGCCATCTCAGGATTGGCACTTTTAAGGAAAAGTTGGGCAGCAGCATAATCCGTGGTGAGTGGCATTTGTAAATAGGCGTTTCCTGCGAAGATGATGGTACCAATTCGTTCTCCTTTGAGTTGTTTAACTAAATTTTGGGCAAACTGTTTGGCTCGATCTAAACGACTAGGGCGAACATCCTCTGCCAGCATACTTTTAGAAATATCTAAGGCAATAAAAATATCTGAACTTTTACGTTTTACTTTTTCTTTTTTCATGCCCCATTGTGGATTGGCCCAGCCTAAAATGAGAAAACTCATCGCAAAAAGTAAGAGAATGAATTTGATGGTATGTTTGTATTTGGACAGTTCAGGAGCTATTTTTTCTAATAAGGCAGTATTTCCAAAACGATCAAAAGCTCGTTTACGCGCATACCACGTCAATAAGAAAAAGACAATCAAAATCGGAATGATGATGAGTGCATATAAATGATCGCTATGTTCAAATCGAAACATCTTTTCGTTCTTAACTATTAATTTTTTCTAAGGAATCGTTCGTAATACGGTATAGCGTAATAATACTTCTAATACTAAAAATAACATTCCCCAAAATGCAAAACGATGAAATTCTTCGCTATATCGTTTGATGGTAGTGACCTCTATTTCTGTTTTCTCCAAACGATCAATTTCAGCATAGATATTTTCTAAAGCTTGTTCATTTTTAGCGCGGAAATATTTACCATCCGTCATCTCAGCGATTTCTCTTAATAATGGTTCATCTATTTCTACTTTCGTAATTCCCATACGGTACTGTCCGTTGCTATATCTTCCTGTTGGAGCAACCGCATTTCCTTCCGAACCTACCCCAATCGTATACACTTTCACATCAAATTCACGAGCAATTTCGGCCGCCGTTTTGGGTTGTACATAGCCTGCATTATTGACTCCATCTGTGAGTAAAATAACGACTTTACTTTTGGCATCGCTATCTTTCAAGCGATTAACGGCTGTTGCCAATCCCATTCCAATAGCTGTTCCATCTTCTAAAATACCACATTGTAAACCTGCTAAAAAAGCTTTCAAAATCCCGTGATCCGTAGTGAGAGGACATTGTGTAAATGCTTCTCCTGCAAAAACAATTAAGCCAATACGATCAAATTCACGTTTATCTACAAAATCAGCACCTACTTGTTTACTCACCGATAAGCGATCAGGTTTGAAATCTTTAGCCAGCATACTACTCGACAAATCAATAATCATATTGATGTCGATTCCCTCTCCTTTTACATCTTCTTCTTTTAAAACCTCTTGTGGACGAGCTAATGCAAAAACAAGCGCAATAAAACTAAGTATCCGTAAAAGAGGCAGCAAAGAACGCATGTATCCTCGCAAAGAACGTACGCCAGCCAAGGCTTGTAAACTTGACATCTTAACTGTCGTGTGATAACTTTTACGTTGATACCAATACCACAGTCCTAGTAAAGGAAGGAGTAAAAGCAACCAAAAAGCTTCTGGATTGACGAATTGTATGTTAGGAAAATTAAACACTAAGCGGCACTTTCTTTTTCTGGATCAGGAATTAGTTTAGTTTGTATGATGAAATCTTCTGAATATTCTATTAATTGCACATTGGCATCTTGAGGTGGCTCTGCTTTTGCAAATTTCACTAAATCTGCCATTTGAAACATCTGCTGCAATTGGCCACGATGATTTTCTGTAATCTCACTTTTTTTCAAATCGCGTAAAATTTCATCAGTAGTTGATTCCAATGCTTGAATTTCGTAACGATTTTCTAAATATTCTCGAACGATATAGGTTAATTGACTGATATAACTTTTGTAATCGCCATTTTGCCAAAGATCTGATTTCTTCAAACCAAATAATTTTTCTAAGGCAATTTCATGGGCTGGGCGTATAATAATAGGTTCTGCTTTTTCTTCTTTGGGTTTTCGTCGTTTCATGAAATAATAAATCAAAGCACCCAAAGCCATTATCGCTAATAAACCTAATAAATAAGGATAAAAATCTTCTAGCGTTAAGGGTTCATAGATGATATCTTTATTTGGAGCAACTTGATCGGAATTGGGTTGAAGCGTGTTTACTTTTAGGACAAGTTGATTAGAGGAACGCGCGATAGAACGTCCATTTACACTAAATTGAATAGGCAATGGAGGAATAGCATAATAGCCTGAATCAAAAGAAGTCAGTGTAATATTCTGCTCAAAAACGATTCTATTATTAATGCGTAGGGTATCCCATTCATTTACTTCTAATACTTCTATCCCTGAAACGGTATCTAAATTGGAAAGAATAGATTGTGGATTGTTAATACCATTTTGTCCTGAGATTTGTAATTTTAATTGTATTTGATCTCCAATTAAAATGGCATTGGTATCTAAAGCTGCTCTGATTTGTGCTTGCTGGGCATTAAGTTGGAGTGTTATTCCTGTAAAAAGGAAAAGCATTAGATAGAATAGATGATATTTTTGTTGTCTTTGCAAATTAACCAATTCGTTTTTTGAAAAATTTTAAAAGTGCATTTACATAAGGTTCGTTAGTACGAATACTCACAATGTCGGCACCACTTTTTTGAAACATCTTTTTGAAATAAGAAAGATTTTGCTCAAACCATTCTTTGTATTTTCGGCGAACGGCACTCACTCCAGTATCAATCCACATTAACTCTCCCGTTTCGGAATCTAAAGCACGAACCAAACCCACATTAGGTAATTCTTCTTCTCTTGGATCAACAATATGAATGCCTACAATATCATGACGTCGCGCTGCAATTCGAAGTGGCGACTCATAATCAGTAGTCAAGAAGTCGGATAATACAAAACAGATACAGCGTTTTTTTATCAGATTATTCAGATAGCGCATGGCTACACCAATGTCTGTTCCTTGTCCTTCTGGTTGGAAATCAATTAATTCACGGATAATTCGTAAGATATGTTGTTTTCCTTTTTTGGGAGGAATGTATTTTTCTACTTTATCTGAAAAGAAAATAACTCCGACTTTATCATTATTATTGATCGCTGAAAAAGCAAGTACAGCACTGATTTCGGTAATGATTTCTGTTTTGAGTTGTTGTTGTGTACCAAAGAAAGCCGAAGGACTTACATCTACAACTAAAACGACGGTGAGTTCTCGTTCTTCTTCAAATACTTTGATAAAAGGATCGCCTGTACGTGCTGTTACATTCCAATCAATATTACGTACATCATCTCCATATTGATAATCGCGAACCTCACTAAACGACATACCGCGCCCCTTGAATGCGCTGTGGTATTCACCCGAAAAGATTTGTTTACTCAAGCCCTTGGTCTTGATTTCAATCTTTCGTACTTTTTTGAGTAATTCGCTGGTTTCCAAAATTTATAAATTATCCGTAATTGAATTATTTTTCATAAATGGACGAAGCTTTGAGTAAGGAATGACAATCTCCGCTTGACCATAAATTACATTATAAGGGGTACTGAAGGCTAATCCATCTTTTTTTACATAAAAAGCAGAAAAGTCTTCCTTGTTCACCCATTTTCTAAATCCTTCGTCGACATATTGTGGATGTCGGATGAGTTCTTGTTTGATGTATTGCTTGAAAAAAGGATCAAAATTTTTACCTAGTTTGATAATATCACTCAATTCAACATCTTTTCCATTGACCCGATCAAAATTGATGACTTTGTGGTATTCTTGATCTTGCCATGTATTGCTAAAATATAGATTTCCGCTAATGATATCTTTATCCAAATGTACCATATCAAACCAAACATAGCCGCGATGTTGGGCGCGTGCGCTCGGATCAAATAAGGAATTTCCTTTTTTGGCTTCTTTTACTTGTCGGCGACATTGATTGATCCAATCTTTGACGTATTGTGTCATCCATTTGTTGAAGGAATTACTAGTGGTTTGAGGATAGACGATTTCATAGCTCGTTTGATAATCGGCATAATCAAAGCAAACTACTTTGAGTTCATTTTGTATTTCAAAAGAGGCGAAGTTTTTAGACCCACTTTTTTGAATGTATTCTGCTCGTACATTTTTTCCTTTCTCTTTTCCCATCAATGTACCAATTTGTAGTCCACCAAGATCGAAAAAAGTAAGTGTCATATTGCCATCTGTATCAATCGTGCCTTCTACTTGATATTGTTTATCTTGATTTTTAAAAAAAGCGGTGCCTTGAATTTCAGAGGTATGTAAACGATGCAAAATCATATTGACTTCATCCCATTTGATAACTCCTTGATAGCGTTTTACCCATTTTTGGTCGCTACAATTGGTGGGAACATTAGATGGTTTTGCCACTTTAGTGAGGGATAAAGCACTAGCTATTGTTCCGTCAAAATTACTCCATTCGCCAGATAGATCATTTTGTTTTATGGTAGCTAAAATGAATCCTGAAGTTTGTCCTTCTCCATCTATTTCCTCCAAACGAAGTTCGTCATTTTGTAAGATACCTTTCACTTGAAAATTTTCTTGGCTTCTCAAATAGGTCAATTCACCAAGACAATTTTTACCATCTGTTTTAAAAGAGAGTAAAATATCATTTACATCATCTAATGTGCCTAGATAATGTACTAAGCCTTGCTGAGATGCCATAGTAACCAAAGAAGAACCTTGATCCTTTGAGGCACTTGCTTGTGCAAAGGTGTTGTATACATGAAAAGATAATAGGAAAACCAGCCAATATAATCGCATAAATAATTTAGGAGCTTTTTTCAATTACATTTGAATGAAAAAGATTTATGAAAATTAAGGTACTTCGACCGTATTTAAAATCTTGTTTACGATATCTTCTTGTGTGATATTTTCAGCTTCGGCTTCATACGTTAAGCCAATACGATGACGCATTACATCTTGACAGACATTTCGTACATCTTCAGGAATCACATAGCCTCTACGTTTTAGGAAGGCATAAGCTTTACTGGCAAGGGCTAGATTGATACTGGCACGAGGCGAACCACCATAATTAATTAGAGGGGCTAGATTTGCCATACCATAATCAGTAGGTTGACGAGAGGCGAATACAATATCGAGGATGTATTGCTCAATTTTTTCGTCCATGTAAACTTTTCGAACGACTTTTCGCGCGTTTAGAATATCTTCAGGTTTTACGACGGCTTGTACTTTTTGCCCAATTTGTCCAGTCAAATTTCGGCGAACGATTTCGCGTTCATCTTCTTTAGTTGGATAAGTGATTTTGACTTTAAACATAAAGCGATCCACTTGCGCTTCTGGTAGGGGATACGTTCCCTCTTGTTCAATCGGGTTTTGAGTTGCCAATACGAGGAAAGGTTCTTCCAATTTGAAGGTATTATCTCCAATGGTTACTTGTCGTTCTTGCATGGCTTCGAGCAAAGCAGATTGCACTTTTGCAGGCGCACGATTGATCTCATCGGCGAGTACAAAATTGGCAAAAACGGGACCTTGACGTACCGTAAATTCATTTTTACTAGGATTGAAAATCATCGTACCAATAATATCTGCGGGTAATAAATCTGGCGTAAATTGGATACGACTGAAATCAGCATTGATGGCGTTAGAAAGGGTCTTGATGGCTAAGGTTTTTGCTAAACCAGGTAAACCTTCTAATAAAACGTGTCCTTTGGCGAGGAGACCAAGTAATAATCGTTCGATCATGTATTCTTGTCCAACAATGACCTTGGATGTTTCTGTTATTAGGGTTTCAATAAAGGCACTATCAATATAAATTTGCTGATTGAGTGCTTCAATATCTATAGATTGCTGCATATTATAGATTGACGTTCGTTTTGTGAAATCAGTATATTTTCTGACTAAACGCAGGTTTAGATTTTAGGATTACAAAGTTGATAAAAAAAATGAAAAAAAGCACGAAAATGAGGTGCTAGTTCACAGATTATTCTTGCTTTAACGATTCATTAACAGGGCTTTTGCTAGTTCGACGAAAGGTATCTTCTACAATTGGAGCAATTGCATCGCTATCCGAAGCTTGAAGTGCGTCAGGAATATTGGGCTTGGGTGGGATGATGGGGCGTGGTATAGAGTCTTGCCGTTCGGATCGTGCGCGGGCAAGGAGTATGGAATCTACCACTTCTTCTGCTTTCGTTAAGGCATCTTTTCGGCATCGCTTGAGATTGTTTTTACGGTATTCATTTAGTTTTTTATTGAGTTCTTCTTGTATGATTTCTTGTTTGGTGGGTTTGGGCGTATCTGTTTCTTGCTGGAATGCAAAAAGTGAGATGAAGGAAGCCACTACTAGCGTTGTAAGAATTGTTTTTTTCAAATTTAGTAGATTTTAGAAATTAATCTATTGTTAAAACGAAGGTACGGGTTTGTTTATTTTTTGAGGTTTAGAAGTGCTTATTTTATTCAAATAAATTATATGCTCTAGGCATGAAATTTGTTTATTCATTATAATACTAGCACATAAAATTTCAGATGTATTTACTTGATTTATAACATAAAATATAGGTGTTGTTTTAAGTGCTGCTCTTAACAATAGCAATTAATCCATGCACCAAACGAGGAATATACTACTTTTTTTATTTGCTAATCTATTTTTCATCTCTGCTTTTGAGGCACAACCCTCCAATAACCTAAGGTTTACCAATCTTACCAATCTTACCAATCTTGATGGACTTTCTAATAATAATATAAACGATATTATCAAGGATCATTTAGGGTTTTTATGGGTGGCGACGAATGATGGTCTTTGTCGGTATGATACACCTCATAATTTCAAGGTATTTACCGCTAATGATCCCCAAATAGAAAATGGCTTACGTTCGAGTCACATTACAGCACTTCATTTAGATTCAAATAATTATTTGTGGATTGGAACTCGTTTAGGAGGATTGAGTCGATATGATATTGCCACAAATTCATGGAAAACCTACGTCAAACAAGCCAAGGATGAAAAGGGAATTAGTAATAATGAGATTTTATGTATAGAAGAAGATAAAAAAGGAAGACTTTGGATTGGAACAGAAAATGGACTTAATCTGTATTTGCCAGAAACGGATGATTTTCATGCTTTTCCAATGGACAAACATGATGCTTCAAAGATTGGAGTAAAAGCCATTTTGTCAATTAATGAAGATCATTTAGGGCGATTATGGATCGGTACATGGGCAGGAGGGCTTTATTTAATGCTGGAGTCACCAAATGGAAATGCTTCAGAAAATACCTTTAGACAATTCAAGTTTGGAGAAGATAAAGAATCTTTAAATGTGTGGACTTTTTTTCAAGATAAAGATTTAAGGAATTGGGTTGGTACGCATGGAGGCGGACTTTATTTGATGGAAGTGCCAGAGGATGCTTCTAATCATCCAGCGCATCAAGATTGGAACATCCAGTTTTTGAATTATAAGCATTTACCTAATGATAAAGAATCAATTTCAGATAATGCGATTCAAAGTATTTTTCAAGATGAAAACGATCAAATTTGGGTAGGTACAGTCTATGGCTTAAATGTTTTTAATCCTGCTGATCTAAAAAAAACTAAAACTAAATTATCGTTTAAAAAATACTTTTTTGATCCAAGCAATCCTCATTCACTCGCTCATAATAATATCCGAAAAATTTATAAAGACGATCAAGGCTTAATTTGGCTTGGGACATTTTGTGGTATTAGTAAATATAATTGGAGTACCAATCAATTTCAAGTCCATCAGCTTTATGATAAAGTTACAAATGTACCCAATACGCAATGTCTCTACGTAGATCCCGAGGGGACAGCATGGATGGGCAATGGAGAAGAAGGCTTGGTTCGATACAATTTTAAAGAAAATAAACTAGAACAATTTAAAGACAATGATAAATTAATTGATCCCAATGTTACTTCATTATATTGTAAGGATGATGAAAATTTATTGATAGGATCAAGGAATGGCGTTACAATCTACAATTTACAATCAAAAAGCTATCGTCAATATCCAATTTCAAAGGAAATCAAACAAAATTATCCAGAATTTATCATTCGATGTATGTATGTAGATCAATTGGATCGAATTTGGGTAGGTACGGCCATTGGTTTATTTTCTATAGATCCAACTACGAAAAAATATACAAGTTATCATTATAATGACGAAGATGATAGCTCGATTAGTGATAATTCAATTAATCATATTCATGGAGATACGAATGGAAATATATGGATTGCGACTTACAATGGCTTGAATCAACTAAAGGTTTCTACTATTCATGATCCTATTTTGTTTAAGCGATTTTATCATGAAGTGGATAATCCTCATTCCTTACCCTCTAATAGAGTAATGTCTATAACAGATATAAATGGGCAATTATACATTGGTACAACAACAGGTTTGTGTAGTTATTCAATGAATGAAAATAAATTTTACAACCTCAGCAAAAAAGAACATCGTTATTATATTCTAGGTATGGAAACTACTTCTAATAACGACCTTTGGGCTTGTACAGCAGAAGGGATTTTTAATTATGATATAAAAAATCAAGCTTATAATGTTTTTAATAAATCCGATGGACTAGGAGACATTACGTTTCGACATGGGGCGAGTAATCAAGATGCTAAGGGGAATTTATATTTTGGTAGTCGATTAGGAATCACTCGTTTTAATCCTAATCATTTGGTCACCAATAATACTCCCCCACCAGTTTATGTTACGGCTTATAAAACGATGAATCCAAATGGAGATGAAGATCAAGCAATTGTACAAAATCAGGAAGTAACATTGCATCATGATGATTATTATCTCGCACTTCATTTTGCAGCACTAAACTATAATCGCGCTGAAAAAAACATCTATCAATATAAATTAGAAGGCTTTGACGATACTTGGATCGAAGGGAGTGCGAATATGCCTGCGGTTTATACGAATTTAAAACATGGTGATTATACGTTTAAAATAAGAGCTGCGAATAACGATGGTATTTGGAACGAAGAAGGAGCAAGTTTGAAAATTACTGTACAGCCTGCATTTTGGGAAACCTTTCTATTTCAATTTCTTTCAACGCTTTTCGTAATAGGATGCATTTATGGAGGATTTCAATTTTATACTAAAAAAGTACGCCAACGTAATCAAGCGTTAAAAGAATACAATGAGAATCTCAATAAGGAAATCCAAGAGCGTAAGCGTGTACAAAAAATCCTGTATGAACGAGAACAATACATGGAAGAATTGGTAGGTGAGCGAACCAAGGAATTAGCGATTAAGAATAATGAAGTCAAAGAATTACTTGAAGAACTAAAAATCAGAAACGAAGAACTCGAAGGCCTTGTAGAAGAACGCACCAAAAGTCTAAAGTCTTCCAATAAAGAATTGACCCGTTCGAATCAAGACTTGGAACAATTTGCTTATGCTGCTTCCCATGATTTACAAGAACCATTACGATTGATTATCAATTTCTTATCCTTACTTAAAAAACGATACAACGATCAACTAGATGCTACGGCTCAAGAATACATCAATTTTTCGGTGGATGCTGCTGACCGAATGTCCAATTTGATTCGAAGTTTATTGACCTATTCTAGAGTAGGTCAACGGGGAATGGAATTTCAGAGCATAAAACTGAATACCATTATTGAAGCAAAATTATTTGATTTATCACAAGTCATTAAAGAAAGAAATGTAAGCATCGAAATGGATGATTTACCTCAAATCCATTGTGAAAAAAATCAAATTGGAATTGTTTTTTATAACCTCATCAATAATGCCATAAAATTTAATAAAAGTACAACGCCAACTGTCCATATTCGCGTGCATACGGATGCTCCTGATGGCTTTTGGAAATTTTCAGTTGCCGATAATGGTATTGGAATTGCCCCAGAATATCAGCAAAAAATATTTGAAATCTTTCGTCGTCTACACAGTAATCAAGAATATAAAGGCACTGGTATAGGACTTTCACTTTGTCAGAAAATTATCTTACGGCATGGTGGACAAATTTGGGTGGAATCAGAAGTAGGTAAAGGTACTTCGTTCTATTTTACTATTGATAAACGCTTGAATATGCCCCATAATGATTCGATAAAAACAGATGAGGTGGATGACAAAAACACTTCTGTTTTAGAAAGAGGAGCAGCGTGATTTTTTAGAATCCTAGTCGTTTTTTTCGTTCTTCCAAACGGACTTGGATAATGGAGTCCTTTACCGATTCAATAATATCTTGTGTAAGAATGAGACAGAGGGAGTCCGTTTCTTTCTTTACTTCTACAATAGCATCTTTAAATAAACTATCTATTTCTTTTTGCATAACGGGCGTTACACGAGGAGGCTCAGGTGGGGTACAAGCCACTAGAAAGAATGCAAAAATACTGAGAAGAACTAAAAGTGATCGAAGCATGCTTAATAACTAACTTTTGTCTTTGATGCTAATTATTTTACCATCCTTAAAAATAAATTCAGATTGCCCTTGCAGTTTTAGGGTGTCGCCAGTTTTTAAACCATTAGGTAAATCAATGGCTAAAATTCCTTCATAATCAATACCAATAATAACCTTATCATCTTGAAAATCCCAAGAAGTAATGGTTTGTTTTCGCTGACTAAAATATTGGAGGGCTGTTTCTGCTTGTGCTTTAAATTCCTCTATGCCATTTGTCGTCAAATCTACTTGTCCATTGGTACTATTTTCAAAAACGACAGTTTCGCTCAAGTCATGAAGCATTCCTTTTACATCAAATTTATTGTAAGATTGAATGTAATATTCGATCAAATGTTTTTGTTGATCTTGCTTTTCATTTTGGCAAGAACTACTTCCGAGAAGAATCAGTAAAACCATGTAATATTTATTGGTTCTTTGACTTTCCCCATGAAAAGTCAATTCAAATCTAAAATCGTTCACTTCTTGCAGTCGTTTACTCTTTTATTTTGAACTGACCACGGGATTTGTCAAAGAAGGATCTATTCATCTAAATTTATCACTTTTCGTTTTAATTCAAAATGCTTTCCAAGATACACTTTTCTCACCATTTCGTCAGCAGCGAGTTCTTCGGCAGTTCCTGCTTTTAAGATATTTCCTTCAAACATGAGGTAGGCACGATCGGTAATCGAAAGGGTTTCTTGTACATTATGATCGGTGATAAGAATGCCAATGTTTTTAGTTTTTAATTTGGCAACGATATATTGAATATCTTCTACTGCAATGGGGTCAATTCCTGCAAAGGGTTCATCCAATAATATAAAGTTGGGGCTGGTCGCCAATGCACGTGCAATTTCGGTACGACGGCGTTCGCCTCCAGAAAGGGTATCACCATTACTTTTACGAACTTTATGCAAATTAAATTCATCAATGAGTTGCTCCAGTTTATCTTTTTGTTCGGCTTTACTCAGTTTTGTCAATTCTAAAACAGCTTTGATATTATCTTCTACACTTAGCTTTCTGAAAACAGATGCTTCTTGAGGTAAATACCCAATGCCTTTTTGCGCTCGTCGATACATGGGCAAAGTAGTAATTTCTTCTTCATCTAAATATACTTTACCCTCATTGGGTTTGATGAAACCCACTGTCATATAAAAAGTGGTCGTTTTGCCTGCACCATTTGGACCAAGCAAACCCACAATCTCTCCTCGATTCACATGAAGCGATACGCCCTTAACGACCGTTCGTCCACTGTATATTTTAACTAATTTTTCAGAGCGTAATTGCATGTTTTATTTTCTAAATTGAGAATTCCTATGCTTTACCATTTTGGAATAACACTGGCTTCTAAATCAAAATTAATGCGTAATTCTTCTAGTGCTTGTGAATAAATTCGTTCGGGTTGTTGTTTCAAATCATAATTTCCTGTATCCCAGCGTTTATTTCCATTTCGATCTTCGACTAATTTAACGGTATACGTTCCTGCGGGCATACTCTTAAACGTTTGCTGCCATGTTTTCGTATTTTCAATGATGATTTCATTTTTTATACGATTATCAGGAGCGATCAATTGAAAAATATAGCTGTATTCTGTATTCAAACTATCTAAGGTCAATGCAATATTGCCCAAGCTTTCTTTTTCTAAAGGTGAAAAATTTATTTCTAAACTATCATTTTTTACTCCCCAATAGGAGCTAAGTGCATTGGGTAAGAGTTCCATTTGATAAGGAATTTCTCCTTTCCAATTATAAGATAAGACTAATTCTCTTTTTTTAACTGGATCTAGCTCAAAATTTGGCGAAATGATTGTTCTAGTTGTATCCTCATAAACCTTAATTAAACTAGTATCAAAACCAATTATAGGATAATTAAATGGCAATCGAAGAGAATCCAAAGGATTAAATCGAATGGTACGTCGTCCAGCAATATTAGGTGCTAATGTTGCCTTGTTTAAGAATTCATCTTTTTTCTTGATCGGTATTCTCAAGGTATCATTTAAAATGGTATCTGCTTGAAAAAGGAGATTGAATTCTTCATCAGAATCAAACCAAACCCGAATAGAATCACGCGTTTTTTCAATAAAATGAGTGATGGAAGTATCTGATAAGCGCACTTCTACATCATAAGGTTCACGACTAAAACCCAATCTTGCCAGCCCATAATGTGCTAATTCGTCATCCGTTAAACGAAGCGGAGCTTGTTCTTGAAAAACTTGAAGATCTAGCGAAATGGAGGCGATGGAATCGACCAAGGTAATTAATGAATCTGGGAAACCAATTTTTTCTGTTTCAATATCAAATAAATAATTCAGATTGCTATCTTCTAATGCAAAAACTTTAAATGTGCCAGCTTTTACATTTTCAATTTTATAATTGCCACTTTTATCTGTTTTACCAAAATAGAAAGGACGTTCTGTACGAACGACCGTATCTGCCGTATTTTCATACAACATGACCACTACTTTTTCTACCGCTTTCCCTTCAAAATCAGTAACCTTTCCTTGAATAATAAGTGAGTCAATTTTGTCCCCTGTAGCAAAAACAAAACGCAAATCTTCTACAGGATTACCTTCTGTTAAATCTTGAACACTTTCACCAAAATTGATGGTATAAGTGGCATTTTCCCGAAGCACTTCTTCTTCATCGAATAGAAATTGAACTGTTTTTTTCTTGATTGAAATATCAGGTGGATTTTCTAAAGGAGGCGAAATCACCACTTGATTGAATACATCTTTTAACTGTACCCATTCATTAAAGGTGAATTCGATAGGCTGTTTGGTGAAATTGGTTTGAAAATTGGGGGTGGAATAAGCAGTAGAGTCGATTTGGGGTGCAGTGGTATCCTTAGGCCCTCCTTCAGGGCTACGCGGTGTAGCGCAAGATTGCCAAAGTATACTATAGCAAGCGATGAGTAGTAGAAATGAAAAGAAACGTTGTAACATATTGCTCATAAAGTGCCCCAAAATTACAGAAGTGGTTGTAATTATTACAGAAAAATATAGTACAAAGATTTTTGTTAGTGAAAATCTGTGCAAAATCAGTATATACTAAACGAACTTGGCGAAGAAAAACGAAAATTTAAAATATAGAAAAACGAGGAACAACAATGCATATGAGGTAATACTTCGCATTCGCTCATATTTCTTATACACGCAACCTTAAATCGGAATAAGAAAATAGAGACGAAAATGGGCTCTCTCCATTAAAACTACCCCAGCTACTATATATTTGACTATATTAGAGCTATAGCTAGTTTTTTTATAGTGATAAAAGCATAAATATTTATACTCTTTAAAATGAAAACAGATGAAGACCAACTACTTAATTACAATTTTAATACTTATCCTATTCTCTTGTACACCAACGGAAGTAAATACACCACCTGAAAAAGACGAGAAAGCCCCAAGTTCATGGATGTATAGCCAGAGAGCTTTCCCTAATGGAATAAATAGAGAAGCCAAAGAATTAGCCTGGCGGCAACATGATTTGATGACGAAAAGTGGAGATTCCAGATTTGATAAAGAATGGAAGCAAGAGGGACCCATTAATATAGGTGGAAGAATGACAGATGTATCACTGCACCCTACTAATAAGGATATCATCTATGCAGGTTCGGCAGTAGGAGGTGTATGGAAAACGATAGATAGAGGATACGAATGGGAATTGATATTTGAGGAACCTGGCGGGATTTCCATCGGAAATGTAGAAGTGTCCAGCCATGATCCCAACATTATATATGTCGGTACGGGTGAAGCTAATGGTTCAGCTACATCTGGTGCTTTCTTTGGTAATGGGATGTATAAATCGACCGATGCGGGTGAAACTTGGGATTACATTGGTCTTCCTAAATCAGATCATATAGCAAGAATATTAGTTCATCCTGAGAATAGTGCTGTTGTATATGTTGCAGTAGCCGGAAAACTATATGATAAAAATGAAGAACGAGGAGTTTATAAAACAATAAATGGAGGTGAATCGTGGGAGCAAATCTTGTTCATTTCTGATTCTACGGCAGTGATTGATATTAGCATGAGCCCACAGGAGCCAGATGTATTATTTGCAGCCTCTTGGGAAAGAACTAGATATGCAAGTGGAAGAATTTACGGTGGTACCACCTCTGGTATACACCGATCAAAAGATGGAGGTGCTAGTTGGGAATTATTACAAGGTGGATTACCAGCACCCAATGTGGAGACGGGCAGAATTGGACTGGCAGTATCAGCATCTGACCCCAATAAAATATATGCTAGTTATACCACTGACGCAGTTACAAATGATTTTGATGCAGTCTATTCCTCTTCTGATCAAGGAGATACGTGGACAAAACTGAATGGAGATGCATTATTCAGTATATATAATTCATTTGGGTGGTATTTTGGTAATGTAAGAATCCATCCAGCTAATCCCGATGAAGCCTATATACTTGGTGTTTGGAATTACCAAACAATTGATGGCGGTGCAACTTGGAATCCATTTGCGATTAGTGTTCATGTAGATCATCATGGTATGGAATTTCATCCAACAGATCCTGACTTCATTGTCCTAGCCAATGATGGAGGTATCTATATCACTGAAGATGCAGGAAGTAGTTTTCGACATGTTGAGACCATATCCAATACGCAACTCTATGAATGTGCCATTCATCCTATACTTCCAGGAACATACTATGGTGGTGCGCAAGATAATGGTACTCTGATGACCAGTGGGGTTGGTGCTGCTGCTTATACATCGATCAATGGAGGCGATGGATTTACTATAAAATTTGATGATGTTAACTCCGATCTTCATTATGTTACAAGCCAATTTGGAGGAATCAGGCGAAGAATTGGTCTTTCTTCTCAATCTGAGTATATCAAACCTGGTTCTGATCTCAGAAGTCGGCTTAATTGGAATACGCCTTTCGTTACGATCCCAAATGAAGAAAATGGAATTCTTTATGGAGCAGAACACCTTCTATATTCATCGGATGCTGGGGATACTTGGGAGATCATAAGTCCTGATCTAACCAATGGTCCTCATGGGAATGTGACAAGTTTTGGAACGATATCCGCCATAGCCATATCTGAAATTAATCAAGATATAATCGTTGCTGGAACAGATGATGGAAATGTGCAAATCACAACAGATCGTGGGGTAAATTGGACGAAGGTATCCGATAGTTTACCTATGCTTTCTGTCTCTAGTGTGGCTACTGACCCCTATGATGAAGGCACCATTTATGTCACCTACTCTGGATATCGTTTTAATGATTATTTACCACACGTACTTAGATCAACTGATTATGGGGCAACTTGGTTAGATATTGGCGCAAGTCTTCCTGAATCTCCAATAAATGAGATATTAATAGATCCCACTTTAATCGATCATTATTACATTGCTTCTGATGAGAGCATATACTTCACAACAGATAGTGGAGACACTTGGGAAATATTGGGAGATGGATTACCTGTAACAATATTTACAGATCTTGATCTTCATGATGATAATAGAGAACTTTTAGCTGCTACATTTGGAAGATCAATGCTTAGCTATGAATTGCCGTCTGACCCAATAGCTTCAACAATTGATGGACTCAATAAAGCCATTACTATTTACCCAAATCCATCATCCGACTATATTAATGTAGCTTTATCCGATAATAGCATTATAAACGAAATTATTGTTTTGGATGGTTCTGGAAGAATAGTCAAAAATGTTGCTGTCAATGAAAGAACAATTGATGTCAGTTCTTTAGCGAATGGAAATTATATCCTTAGAATCTCTTCAGAAGACGGTGTGTTTGCAAAGAAATTCCTTAGGGTAAATTAGATGTATACGACACACCAAATCAAAAAGTCAAACTATATACGAGCTTATTTTTTCAAACACCACACCTAACAATTGTAAAGCTTATTAAAAGAAAAAAATCGTTGTTGAGAGAAAAAATAATCCTTGTTGAGATAGAAACAAAATACGAATCAGTAGAAAATGAAAATGACATACAACAATGGCTAACACAGCCAAATTATGCTACTCTCGTACAGTGGCTAAAATAGCTGTTTTTTGAATTTTTCTACAAGTCAAAAAATACACGTTCTTAGACAAATTGTGTGGAACAAAAAATGTGATGACTCGATAAATCTATGATTTTGAGAGACAAGCGTTTTGAAGCCCGCCTGAATGACGAAGTCGGGTAGGTTTCATTGAAATCACAATTTTTGTATAAGAACCAAAATATATAAAATTTAATTATGCGTAGATCACTTTTTGGAATCGTACTATTCTCAATCTTGATGTGTTCAAGTATAATTGGGCAAATG
The DNA here is from genome assembly GCA_020628645.1 of Saprospiraceae bacterium. GTDB lineage: Bacteria > Bacteroidota > Bacteroidia > Chitinophagales > Saprospiraceae > JAHDES01. Next base: position 116,125 of record JAHDES010000001.1, on the reverse strand, counting down.
GAAGTTAAAATTTATACTGGGGCATTTGATCGACATGGTTTGGCAGTAGAATATGCAGTGAATGAGCGTATTGGAATTGAAATAGGAGGTTCGTTTCGAACGAAGAAAACCAGCAATTTTTACGTTAATGCGGATGTTGGAAATAGAGAAAATAACTTTTATATACATACTAAACTAAAACGATATTCTGCTAAAAAACATGCGCATCACGGTTTTTTCTATGGTGCTTATCTTCGTTATTTTCAACATTACAGAACTGTAACGGATATGGAAAATTGGACAGTGGAACAAAAAGAGTTTGCAGCAACCGATAATGCTTGGATTTCCAGCCGAACCCATAAAACCTCTATAGGAATCCTTTCTGGCTATAAAGGCAAAATTAAATCTTCTTTCAACTGGGAAATATCTTTTGGCTTAGGAGGATCGTTTCCATTTTTATACACGGAACGCACGATTAGAACACAAGATGAACAAAATGGTGAAGTAGGAAGAGACCTCTGGGTAGGGTATCTCAATCATTTAAGTGTACTGGGGCATCTTAGTGTTGGCTATAGATTTTAAATGATACTATTAAGAATACGGAGGAGATTTTTTATTCATCGGATGAAAACTCAAGATCGTTTCTCGAAGATAGTCGGTATCCAAATGGGTATAAATTTCTGTCGTGGTAATGGATTCATGTCCGAGCATATCCTGTACGGCGCGTAGGGGAGCGCCTCCTTCAATGAGATGCGTAGCAAAAGAATGTCGAAAGGTATGTGGACTTACATTTTTGGTGATGCCTGCCAATTGAACTGCTTCTTTGACGATCATAAAAACCATAATACGACTCAATTGCCGTCCTCGTTTATTGAGGAAAAGAATATCTTCATCGTGAATGGTTTTTAATTTAGGGCGTATATCTCTAGTATAGAAATGAATATGTTTGAGGGCTTCGTCACCGATAGGAACGATTCGTTCTTTATCATTTTTTCCAAGTACTTTTAAAAAACCAATATCAGAATACAGATTGGATATTTTTAAACTTGTTAGTTCGGAAACCCGTAATCCACAGGCATAAAGGGTTTCCAACATTGCACGATTGCGGGTACCATGATCCGTACTCAAATCAATTGCCGCTAATACATCTTGAACTTCTTCATAGCTTAAAACTTCAGGAATTTTTCGTTGCAAACGGGGCCCTTCCAGTAATTGAGTGGGGTCGTCATCCAATAAATCTTCTGCCAATAAATAGCGATAAAAGGTTTTGATTCCAGAAATAATACGCGCCTGAGACGTACTTCCTAAGCCTAAATCATTGAGGGAAAAAATAAACTCTTCCAAATGATTGGATGACAATTCTAAAGGCCCAATTTCGTAATTTTTCAACTGAAGAAAATCAACTAGTTTTCTGACATCAGCAGTATAGGCGGCTATAGAATTCTTAGATAAAGACCGTTCTAATTGTAGATAATTTCGAAATCCATTGATGCCTGATAACCAATCCATCTACAAGCGAATTTTTTTGAGGCGATCCATACTTCTTTTGTTTTCTCGTTCCTTGATGGAATTTCTTTTATCATAGGATTTTTTACCTGTAGCTAAAACGACTTCTAGTTTTGCAAGTCCACGTTCAGAAATATAAAGTCGATAAGGAACGACTGTAAAGCCTTTTTCTTTAACGCGGCGTTCTAATTTTTTTAATTCTGTTTTTTTGAGGAGTAATTTGCGGAGACGGCGAGGTTCGTGATTGAAGATATTTCCAAATTTATACTCCGCAATAAACATATTACGAATGAAGAGTTCACCCTTTCTAAAATAACAAAAGGCTTCTTTTATATTGGCATTGCCTAATCGAACGGATTTAATTTCTGTTCCTGTGAGCATGATACCCGCTTCAAGTTCTTGTAAGAATTTATATTCATACTCCGCTTTGCGATTGATGATTTCTATATTTTTAGGCTTTTTCTCTTTTTTCGATTTTGACATAGTACAAAGATAATGATTTTTGCACCATCAACGTCTAAAAATAAAAACAGGTTCCAGCTAGCTGAAACCTGTTTATGTACATGTAGTTTAGTTCTTGTGCTATAAAAACTACTTACGCCTAATTCTTGGAATCAAACTATTCCTATGATACTTAGCTTTTGTTGGACGTATCACTAGTAGTTTTAGATGGAGCAATCAAGCTATGTATCTGTCAAAATAGCTGAAAAAATCATTTGGTCATTTTTAGGATTATATTTGTTCTCTATGGTTTTCATGAAGTTGAAATTAAAACAGATACAAAAAATCAACTTCTTTGGGGAAATCAGTTATTTAGTATAAAATTTAAATACTTTGTAAAAGTAAGCCCCTTACTAATAACAAATTTGTGTTATTGGTGCTAATGTTTTGATTATTGTTGCAAGCTAAAAAAGTATTGTACTATTGTTGCTGATAAAGCTGTTGCATTCCTTTGTAAGTTATTGAAAAACAATCATCTACGTGTTGCACTGGGTGAGATTCCAAATTCTTCAGAAAAACATCTTGAAAAATAAGCGACATCCTTAAATCCAACGTCAAAAGCAATTTCTGAGACGGTGCGTTGGGTTTGATGAAGCAGTTCATTGGCTTTTTGAAGACGAACTTTACGAATATAAATCGCAGTGGAGGTATTGGTAAGGGCTTTCAATTTACGGAAGAGTTGAGAGCGACTTAAAGCAAGTTCTCGGCAAAGACGATTGGTGTCAAAATCTTCATCTTCTAAATGAGTAATGATGATTTTACGAACTTTTACTAAAAAGGCATCTTCCTTATTTTTCTTAGCATTGGCGACATGGGGTATGGAAGTCATATTTTGATAACGCGCTTGTAGCATTTTTCTGAGCTCAATTAATTTTTCCAGCCGTATTTCTAATTCTATTCGATCAAATGGTTTTGCCAAATAGGCATCTGCTCCTCGTTCCAAACCAAATAATTTTGAATCTTGATCCGCCTTTGCTGTTAATAGTATGATGGGAATATGGCTAGTACGTTCATCTTTTTTTAAGGTGGCACATACCTCATAGCCATCTGCTTTAGGCATCATAACGTCACTTATAATGATATCAGGAATAGTAGCAATAGCTTTTTCAATTCCCATTGCACCATCTGTAGCAAAAATGGTTTGATAATTATCCTTCAAACAAGTTTCAATATAATAAGCGACATCTGTATTGTCTTCTATCACCAAAACAATGGGTTTATCGTCTGTAATTTTAGTATCCTTAGAATTGACAATAGGAGAAGTGGCTGTTAAGGAAATAGCTTCAGTTTTGACAGTTCGAATTGGGCTTGTACGATGAATTGGAAATAATAAAGTGAAGATGCTCCCTTTCCCTTCTGTACTTTTTACTTGAATCGTACCTTCTAATAATTCGGTTAATTCTTTAGTCAATGCTAAGCCAACACCCGTACCATTTTGTGTCGTTTCATTTTGCTTAGATTGATAAAAACGATTAAAAATGTGTGGAAGTTCATTGGCAGGAATTCCTATTCCTTTGTCTTGAATACTAATCTTAAATTGTTGATTAACTATTGCTGTTTTTACATAAATATCTTTTCTAGCGGGAGTATATTTTATAGCATTAGAAAGTAGATTAGAAATAATTTTTAGTAGTTTATCCGCATCAAAATCCATCATTAATTGCTCTTCCTCTGAGATAAAATGCAATTGAATTTGCTGACTTTTAGCATACGATTGAAAGGACTCAATAATGTATTGGAGATAACTGATAATATCGGCTTGTTCTAATTGAATAGGCATTTGACCTGATTCCAATTTGGACAAATCAAGCATTTGATTGACGAGATGAAGTAGGTTTTGGCTATTGCGCAAAATCATTTTTTTCTTTTCCTCATTTCCTTCTAATTCTTTCGTTATTCCTTCAATTACGGTAAGTGGCGTACGGAATTCATGCGTGATATTGGTGTATAATTTGGTTTTGAGTTCGTTTAGTTCTTTTAATCGAGTGGTTTCTGCTTCTTTCTTTTCTTGTAATAATTGAGAACGAGTAAGCGCGAGGGTGGTGGCTTGTTGTTGATCTTGAATTTCTTTTTGACGATAGGCCAATCCTATGGAGAAGACTATAATTTCTATGATAAAGCCTGTTAATGCTGTGTTCAAAAAATTAGTGGTTTCTTGATAGTTGTAAAAAGAAATCACACCTATAATACTCGTCGTACAAACTGTAAGTAGACCTACAATTAAGAAGAATCCTCTTTTTTGTTTGGATTGATACAAAGGGGATAAAAATGCCAGAACGCCAATACTTGCCATTAGTATATATCCCAAAATTAGTTGATTGGAAAGGGAACGATTGAAATTAGAATAAATCAAAGAGATATTATCTACCACAAACAAGACCACCCCCAATCCTATAAAAAAGCGAAACAATTGCTGCCATCTTGGAAAAAATTGATGCGTATCTAAAAATTTCTGCATAAACAGAATATAGGTAATGACTACAATGTAAATCGACGTTCGAAATAGTAGCACATAATTTGGATTATCTGTTACTTGGGCATCAAGGAATAAGTAGCGAGAAATTCCAGCCGTATACAAGACATAAAATAAAATACTAAACACATAAGCCGAATAATAGAGATATGTCTTATCTTTTAGATAGACATAAAGGATGAAACTATAAATTAGCATCATCAAGAAAAAGCCCACAAAGACGTAAATCGTTTGTGCGGTGAATAGTCGATCTTTTAGAGATTGCATAGTAGGCTCTAAACCAAACTGAGGTATAAATTCACAATCTTTTTGATCGCACATCATTTTGAAATAAAAGGTGACCCTTTCGCCTTTCGGAACAACTAAATTGATACTTACGGGAAAAGGATCATGATTATTTTGAGATAATAATCGAGAAGTTCCCGTGCGAATCTCTTGATAGGCAGTATTGGTTTCAGGAACATAAAAATCCAAGTAGGTCATCATACTAGTCAATAGAAAAGACCAATTGGAAGGTGCTTGTTGATCAGGAATTGCATTTTCAATACTAAATTTTCCCCAATAAAATGTATTATCCTGAAATTGTGTAGCTAAATCAGCATGTGAAATGAAGGCATCATCCCATGCGCCTGATTGAATTTGTGCTAAGGTAAGATTTTGCTCATCTTGTAAAAATGAAATATGAGTTCGGAGGTCATGATAGGCTGTTGTTGCATCTTGAATGACATACGACTGGGCATTACTATTTTGAGCAAATAGTAAAATAAAACATAAAATAAGCCAGTAAAAGACTTTGACTTTGTACGCTAAAACTCGTGTCATAGGTTTTGGGGCTTCTACTATATTCATTTAGTTTTAACCAGAAAAAATTAATCCTTTTCTGTTAAAAACAATTCGATACCTTTTAATTAACCATAAGTAGTTAGTAGTGTCCCTTAAAACGATACACAATATACTGAAATATGACTAAAAATCTATCAGATAAACGGATATAGCTATTTTATGAACAACTTATGAACAAGCAATAAAAGTGGCTTATTTTAAACGGACAGCAGTGCCATACGCTAAAATTTCAGAGGTGCTTTGCATCACCATAGCTGTAGAAAAACGGACATTGATAATGGCATCAGCGCCAAGACGTTCAGCATCTGCAATCATTCGATCGATAGATTGCTCACGGGCATCTGCCATAAGGCGCGTATATTCGGTGATTTCTCCTCCCGCTATACTTTTAAAGACTGCCGTAATATCACGTCCAATATTTCTTGCGCGTACGGTGCTACCTCTGGCAATATCAATAACTTCTATAATTTCTTTTCCAGGAATGAAATCGGTACTAGTAATAAGCATAAGTGATGGTATTTTGGTATTTAAATTTTACACAATTACGCAAATTATCATCACTTATGCTTTTTTTTTCGATGAATCCCTTTTTTCAGAAAACGAATGACTTTTTTTTGAAAAAGACGTTTACAAACCAGAGAAATTTAAACGTAAAAGTAAACCACTGTTACTTATATTGGAAATACTATTGAAGGTAGGATTGGCAATATTTCCTAAACTGGCTTGATAGATTAATTCAGGATAAAATCTAAAATGTTTAGTGGTAAAATTAAAACCCATTCCCACTTGTCCTGTAGAATAGGTATTCTTGACGAGGGATATATCATTGTCTTCTTGATCGAGATCGAATAAATTTGTCCATCCCATCAATAAAAAAGGATGATGCTTTTTTTGACTGAAATGATATTCTAATTGAAGTGGAACTAGGATATTCACTTGTTCAATTTTTCGTCTTTGCGGAACTTGACTTTCTGTAAAAGTAGCTTCAAATGCTTCAAACGAAATAGCTGGTTTAAGACTGAGGTGTAAAGGGTCGAAAATTTTCCAAGTTGTTTGAATGCCGAGATTAAAACCAGGTTGTAATTCAGCTTCGATAGAAGAATAAACCGTTTCATCAAATTCATTGAAACTCAGTTGTTGTACATTCGCGCCTACATAAATACCAAAATTAAGATTGGATTGTGCTTGAGTTTGTACAAACAAAAAAAGTAATGGAATAAATAGACTTATTCGCAACATAAAGCATGGGTTTTAGTGTGAAGTTAATGGTCAGTCAAAATTACTTGTGCAAAAAAACTGCCGTCATAAAAAGAGTGAATAATTACTCTCGATAGTAATCGGGAGAAGATTATGAATGATTTTTTGGCGGATTAATAGTTTTTAGTTGTACTAATTTTACTGACAAGCTATTTAAAAGTAAGGATGTATTCTATAGACGAATTTTGATGAGTGTTGATCGTTCTTTAAACGCTCTTTCTCGAAGCTTATTTTTTATTAACATTTACTTACTCACTATCTAAATTCGAAACCATCATTTCGTGTGCCTTTATCAGATTAAATAAGCTATGGTCCATATTTCGATTCATCAACCAAAGTCCAGAAGTTAAATGGGAATTACCTGTGAAATTTCGTTCTACTAAAGTGAGTTTATTTTCAGGATCAATCAACATAAATTGACCGCCGTATCCATCTGTCCAGATAGTGTTGGTATCCTCATCAATCCACCATAAATAACCAAAAGCATCATAACGTCCATAGGTAATGTGATTTCCTTTCAGGGAGCTATGGGAATGCGTACTTTCTTTAATCCATTCTTCAGGAACGATTTGCTGCCCTCGCCATTTTCCATTATTGGCGACTAAGGCTCCAATTCTTGCAAAATCGCGTGTACTCAAAAACATGTAATACATTTTGTGACGAGAATCTTTTTCTGGAAAAAACCAAGGAGGTCCCATTTTGACATTATTTCGATCAAAATCTTGCATCCCCAAAGGCTTGGCTAAATATTCTTCCATAAATTCTCCAATGGAATAGCCTGTTTCTTGAATGAAGATGCTGCCAAGCGCATTCGAATCAAAATTATTAGCAAAGAAATATTCTCCTGGTTGATGTGATCCTCGTTTAGGTCGATCTGTGATTTGCGCATCATGTTCGCCCGCAGCGGGCAAGTAAATACCCGATCGCCACATCATTAAATCTCGTATGGTTGCCGATTTTTCTAATTCAGTAAGGGGCGTGTTTTCATCAATACCAAGTTCTTTAAGGGTTTTGGTGGTATCAATAAGTCCTTGTTGTATTGCAATGCCATACAATAAGCCTAAAAATGCTTTTCGCGTAGAATGTCCATTTATAATTTTATCGGTTGGTCCATATTCAAAAACGACTTTTTCGTCTTTTAATACCATGATGGAACGGGTTCGCTCGGGTTCTTTAGCAGGAGTTAAAATTTCTTGGATTTCAGGAGATAAGGCTTCGCCATATTCCAACTCATTTTGGTAAGATGGATTGGGATCAGCTACATAAGGAAATAGAAAGGAAATTAGAATGATTAAGATGATTATTCCGAGGGCTCTAAATAGCCATTTAAAGAAAGTCTTCATATGTACAAATTTATTTCGTACTAAACTCCCCAAATTTAAATGGATAAATGAGATTTTTCGATAAAATGAATTTGGTACTTGACTAAAAGAGGAATAAGGAGGAGATAAAAGCTATTATTTACCTGCAGGTCGAATAAATTCGACAATCCTATTTTTTAAAATATTCCAACACTTTTTTTGCGGCTGATTTTCCAACGACTTCTTCCATTTCTGAGTAGAGCGCCGTTTTTATTTTTTTAACGGAGCCAAAGTGGGAGAGGAGTTTTTCAGCTGTCTTTTCGCCGATGCCTTCAATATTAGTGAGTTCGGTAGTCGTAAAGTTCTTAGAGCGTAAATTTCGATGGAGGGTAATTGCAAAACGGTGTGCTTCATTCCGTGCTTGCTGAATCAATTTGAGGGATTCTGATTTTTTATTGATGTAAATGGGAATAGAATCTCCGGGGAAGAAGATTTCTTCTAGCTTTTTGGCAATACCGATAACGGTAACTTTATCTAAAATATTAAGCTTCTTCAAACTCTTGACAGCCGAACTCAGTTGTCCTTTTCCACCATCTATGACGATGAGTTGTGGTAAAGATTCTCCTTCATTTAATAAGCGGCTATATCTTCGATAGACCACTTCTTCCATTGATGCAAAATCATCAGGCCCTTCTACGGTTTTTATTTTAAAATGGCGATAATCTTTTTTGGAGGGTTTAGCATTTTTAAAAACGACACAAGATGCTGTTGGATTTGTTCCTTGAATATTAGAGTTGTCAAAGCATTCCAAATGCATGGGCAATTCCTCCATTTGCAAATCGGCTTGAAGGGTTCGAAGAATACGCTCTGCGGAAGTTTGTTTCCGAATTTGATTGGCTGCTTCTTTTTGTTTTTGAAGCTTGTAATACATGACATTTTTTAGCGAAAGCTCCAGCAATTTTTTCTTATCACCGATTTTAGGAATGGTAATAGATAATTCTGGATCAGCTAATAAAACCTCAAAGGGCAAGACCAATTCAGAAGAAATACTATTAAATTTTTCACGTAAAATGGGAATACTATACGCCAATAATTCTTCTTCTTCGCTGTCCAAATTCTTGGTCATTTCCAGTGTATAGGTATTGATGATTGCGCCATTGGCGACCTTTAGATAATTGACATAGGCTGTTTTTTCATCGCTGGTAATGCTGAACACATCCACATCTCGAATGGTGGTGCTTACTACTGTTGATTTCCCTTGATAATCAGTTAAGGCTGTTAAACGGTCCTTAATTTGTTGTGCTTTTTCAAATTCCAAATTCATGGCGTGTTCCTGCATTTTGTCTTTAAAATGCGATTTTACAGCACCGAAGTTTCCACGAAGAATGTTTTTTATCTGTGCAATTTTATCGTTGTAACTTGCTTCATCTTCTTCTCCCACACACGGGCCTTGACAGTTTTTAATATGATATTCTAAACAAACTTTGAATTTACCCGCTTGAATGTTTTTTTCGGTCAGGTTTAAGGTACAAGTTCGTAATTGGAAAAGTTGTTTGATAAGATCGAGAATGATTTTCAATCGCCATTTAGAGGTGTAGGGGCCAAAATAGGTAGAACCATCCTTGATTACTTTTCGTGTAATGAATACCCTTGGAAAACGCTCTTTTTTAATACACAAATAAGAATAGCCTTTTCCATCTTTGAGCATTACATTATAGCGTGGCTGGAATTTTTTAATCAGCGTATTTTCGAGTAGAAGGGCGTCTGTTTCTGTATCGACGATGGTATATTCAAAATGATGGGCATTCTTTACCATCACGCGTGTCTTATTTGCCTGGTGTTTTTTATTGACAAAATAAGAAGAAAGCCGATTCTTGAGATTCTTGGCTTTTCCGACATAAATAATGACTTCATTGGCATCAATGAACCGATAAACTCCTGGTTGTTTAGGAATTGTTTTGGATACCTTTAGATAGTCGTCGTGTGTCATACCTTTAGCTGAGGACTTTAGACTATTTCTTGTCTTATGTACTTATTAATTCGTTCTATTTTTTTCTACTTATAATTGAGTTAAGCAAGAATCAAAAGACTTATGATTTCTTTTGTGGCTTTTGTGGTTCAAATTTACTCAAACATCAGTCCTTGTCCTTTATCATCTATATTAAACTCAATAGAATCGCCTGCTTTTAATTTTTGATCGGAAGTAGATACTTTTTTCTCCGATTTTAATTCTTTTACTGCGGTGATACGTCCATCATTGAGTTTATTACCGAGTGCTTTCCAACCTTTTGTATCAATAAAATCAGCGATATCTAACTCCTTATCAAATTTTTCTTTATTGATTCGAACGCTGTAACTAATTTTGGGTTGTACATCGGTACTCGCAAAGAATAACTTCGTTTTAGGATGATCGGATAGGAAGGGATAGTTTTGATTGTTTTTAGTCGTTTCAACTTTAAAACGCTTCACCATCGTCCAATCTTTACTACCTTCAAAATAGACGGCACTGATAACCGTATCAGGAGCAAATTTCTGAATCGCTAGGAGATCTTTTGCTTCAAATTTCTTATTCATGTCAAAATCTAAAACTTCATAGGATGCATTTTTGTAGACCGCCAAAATGGTATCACCTGTATCAAATTCACCAATAAATTGACCACGTTCTTCGGTATTCAAACGACCACTCACTTCATCCATCCAAATCTTAATCGCACCCAGCGTAGAAGAACCTTTTTCTTTTAGATTAATTTTACGAACAGGATAACGCGTTAAGATATTTCCTTGTGATCCTCTTCCTTTTATAGAAATTTCACCAAAATCAAAATCGAAAATTTTCTTCTTCGCGGAGCATCCTTGAGATAATTGTACACCTAAAATCTCTGATTCTCCATTTGGATTCGCAGAAAAATACAAGACTTTAGAACCTTTTTCCCCTTTGGTCAATACATAAGCTTTATCTCGTGTAATGGAAGTGACATTGAAGCGTTTTGCCATCGCTCGACCAGTTTTGCCATCCAAGTACACCATATTATAGGTCGTACGATCATCTCCTTTTTTCCATACTGCCACATGTAGAATATTTTTACCAACAAACACTTTATCCGTAATCCGTACTACTTTGAATGTCCCATCTTTCAAAAAGACAACAATATCATCAATGTCTGAACAATCTGATATAAATTCTTCTTTTTTCAAACTAGACCCTACAAATCCTTCTTTCCGATTGACATATAATTTTGCATTATTAGCTACTACCTGTGTGGCTTTAATGGATTCGAAGGTCATGATTTTAGTACGGCGTTCCTTCCCTTTCCCGTATTTATCCAATAAGCGTTCAAAATAGGCAATCGCATATTCTGTAAGGTGTGCCAAATCATGTTTGACTTGTTTTAATTCTTCCTCTAAACGTGCAATTAATTCATCTGCTTTGAAGGTATTGTATTTAGAAATACGTTTGATTTTGATTTCGGTCAACCGAACAATATCTTCTTCTGTAATATCACGGGTTAGGGCAATACGTTTGTCACCAGCTTTCGCTTTTTCATTCGGTACACGAACATATTTGCGTAAGCCTTTATCAATCGTTTCCAAAACCGCTTCCCAGGTTTCACATTCCTCAATATCTCGATAGATACGATTTTCAATGAAGATTTTTTCTAAACTAGCAAAATGGAGTTTTTCTTCTAGTTCTCCTTTGCGAATTTCTAATTCTTGACGAAGTAATTCTTTGGTGTTTTCTGTAGAGGTTTTTAGAATATCGATGACCGATAGAAAATGAGGTTTATCATCAATAATCACACAAGCATTGGGAGAGATGGAAATTTCACAATTGGTAAAGGCATAAAGGGCATCCATGGTCACATCAGGAGAAATTCCTGGTGCAAGCTCAACCAAAACTTCTACTTTCGCCGCGGTATTATCGGTTACTTTTTTGATTTTGATCTTGCCTTTATCATTGGCTTTGATGATGCTATCAATCAAATTTTCGGTAGTAATACCATAAGGAAGTTCTCGAATAGCAAGGGTCTTTTTATCCACTTGTTCGATCTTACCACGCACCTTAATTTTTCCACCTCGTTTTCCTTGATTGTAATCGGTGACATCCACCATGCCGCCCACTTGAAAATCAGGATATATTTTGACACTTTTTCCTTCGAGGAGTTTGATAGAAGCTTTGATGAGTTCTATAAAATTATGGGGCATTACTTTCGTAGAAAGACCCACCGCAATTCCTTCAACGCCTTGTGAAAGCAACAAAGGAAATTTCATAGGTAAAGCAATCGGTTCACTCTTACGTCCATCATAAGACAATTGCCAGTCGGTCGTTTGCTTGTTGAAAGCTACATCTAAGGCAAATTTAGTGAGTCGTGCTTCAATATAACGTGGAGCAGCGGCGCGATCGCCCGTTCGCATGTCGCCCCAATTCCCTTGGCAATCAATCAATAAATCTTTTTGCCCTAAATTAACTAAAGCATCTCCAATCGCTGCATCGCCATGTGGATGAAACTGCATCGTCTGTCCAATAACATTAGCGACTTTGTGAAAACGTCCATCATCCATTTCTTTAAGGGCATGAAGGATACGACGTTGTACAGGTTTGAGTCCATCCCAAATGCCAGGAACGGCACGTTCTAAAATTACATAACTGGCATAATCTAGGAAATAATCCTTATACATCCCCGAGAGGGTGACGGTATCATGTCCATTTTGAGGTACTTGATCCATATTTATCTTACAATTTTCGTCTCTAGAAATAGTGATGAAATCTAGTTTGAACTTATCACTAAAGTCCAAAGATACTATTTTAGCTATTATTTTATTGATGGTCGAAAGTTTGTAAAGATACGAAATTTTGTAATTAAAACAAAAATTTGATTATTTTTAAATTTAAAACAAAAAGGTTAGCTATTTGATCCCATATTCACTTCGCCCCAATCTTTCATACAAACAATGATTGGCATTAAGGATGCTCCTAATTCGGTGATGAAATACTCCACTCTAGGCGGTATTTCTGCATAAATGGTTCGTTTTAAAATGCCGTCTGCTTCTAATTCTCGTAATTGCTTAGTGAGCATTTGTTTACTGATGCCCTCTATGCCCCGTTGTAGCTTTCCAAAACGATTTTCTCCATTAGAAATTAAGAATAAAATAATGGGTTTCCATTTGCCACCAATCTTACGCATCGTAAATGTAACGGGACAATCTTCTAGTGTCATTGATTTTTTTTCAGCCATCAGAAAATTAGTTTGTTTGTAATTTATTGACAATCAATAATAGTCTAAAAATAATGACTATGTAATTTAATTATAACTACTTGTTTTATATAGACAAAGGTGTGAAATTTGTGGTATAAATACAATTAATTTACAAATAAAACTTTATGTATAATATTTCAGATCAAACCGTTCTCCATACCTTAGATGAATTGCATACCGAATCTAATAATGAATTCCCTAAAATATTGAAAGGGATGTCAAAAGGAATCTTTCGTAAGCTTCAACCAGCAGATATGAAGGATGTCTATATTGCCATTTCACAACAACAAGGGGAATATATTTACAATTTATTGGTAAAAAATAAAGCGAAACACATTGTAGAATTTGGAACATCCTTTGGAATTTCCACCCTTTATTTGGCAGCCGCTGCAAAGGAAACCAATGGGCGAGTCATTACGACCGAACTACTCCCCAATAAATGTAAAGTGGCACAAGCGAATTTTGATAAAGCGCAATTGTCGGATTACATTGATTTACGAGAAGGCGATGCTTTAGAAACGCTTAAATATGATGTAGCAGATGGGATTGATTTCTTGCTCTTAGATGGCTGGAATGACTTGTATTTGCCCTTGCTTAAATTATTAGAGCCGAAATTTAAAAAAGGGACAATTATCTACACGGATAATGCTTCCTTCAAAAGTGCTCAACCTTTTTTGAATTATATTAATTCTAATCCTCACAAGTATAAAACGCGTCGTATTTATGATGATAAAGGAGGTTCGGAATTGAGTGAGTATATTGGATAGATTGTTTTTTACTAAAAAATACCTTTGAAAATGAAGTGATTCATGAAAAAATTAGAAAAAGTGTAATCGAATTTAGATGATTACCTATATTATAGATAATGTATTTTCTATTAAGCAATCATTCGATTCTCATCCATCACTAGTGGATTTAAGGGAATAAATTACCTTAAAAGCAATAAAATAAGGGTTTTAAAGCTTCTTCCTGATTTTTTGGGAAGAAGCTTTTTTTGTTGTTCTTCTCTTCATATGGCTATACTAGAACAGGAAAAAACTTCAAAAAGTGTAATTGGCTCATCTTTAAATCCATCTGATATTTGTGACAGAAATTATTTACAACATTATCAGCGCGCTTTATCAATAGTTTCTATCACTAAACTGAATTACAATTATTAACTAATTTAAAAAATGATTATGAAAAAATTAATGTTATTAGTATTATCTTTTTGTATTTCCTATTCTGTATTTAGTCAAAATTATTCACGCATTACTAATGATAAACTATTTAAAGAAAGTGTAAATCTTACAGTACAGTATATAAATGCTGTTGAACTAACAAAACTTGGGCAGTCTTCTATTAAATTTGATGTTAATCGAGAAATGAGCAAAAAAGAGTACTCTTCACTTTTTAAGACACCATATGATTATTCTCAAAAAATGATATTCAATATCATGGATAATCTCAGACAGCTTTCTAAAAAATATCCAGAAGCAAAAAGAATTGAAAAGAAAGAGTGGGCTAGAATGATAGGTGAGCATATAGATTTAAATGGGTTGAGTTTTACCTTTAATACTGTGTCGCCTTATTCTTCATTTGGTCTTTTATGTTTAAATACCCTAGATGGAACACCTTGTGATGGCCCATGTGCTAGAGATGTTATAGTTGAATATTTCTTTAAAGGAATCGTAGGTTCATTCGCTCTTTCTTGGATTCCTCCAGCTGCAATATTAAATTTTGGGTATCAAACCTATGATATGATTCAGGAATCTCATGCCTGTGGTTGTGGTGATTAATTAATTCTTGTAATATTTTCGCTAGTAATTTTATAGACAAAAGAATTCATAGATTAACAAATCTGAGAAAAAGCATTGAAACTTCGAATTCAAATCACTAAATCTTTAAAAAAAAACACCATGAAAAATATAATAATTTTCTTTTTTACACTATTTACAACAATCAATTTAAATGCCCAAATTGGAGGGGGCGGAAATGGAACATGTATTCCTGATTTTCCAATCAGCACTTTAGGAACAGAACATAATACGCTTTTGGATGTATTCAAGCAATTGCCCAGTTCATCTTTGGAATCTGTAGAAGTACTCAATGAAGAAATTTTTAAATATTGGTCTTCTCGATTTGACTGTTATCCTCAAGAAGAGCATGATAAGCTAAATATAGTAAACAATGTGAACCGCTATTATGATGAAGATGTAATCAAAACATTGCAATCTACTGGTGTTTCCTCTCTTGCTCTTCAATTTGTTCAAAAAACAAATAATATCCTCTCGAAAACTAATTTTTCAGACGGAGTAAAAGCTGAAGTTGGTGCTTTACTTAAATTAAGTGGTGAAGTCAAGCGATCAGCTCTTGCAAAAAATGAAAAAGAAATGATTTTAGGATGTATTTATGTAGGTCAAGGTAGCCTTGAATATTGGAATGCCAATGCTCGTGCATGGAGAGTCATCCCAACACCAGACTTTGTTAAAGCAGATGCTGCTGGTTATGCTGTAGGACATGCTATAGTAGGAATATTAACAGGTAATGAAGAAGCAGCAGAAGTAGCTGGTACAGCAATGGGTGGAATTTTTTCTCTTTTTGCTATGTTAGGAAAGTAATCTACTTCCTAGTGATCTTTAATTAAAAAACTCCTAAGTTAACTCTAGTTATCTTGGGAGTTTTTTTATGATTTGTTTAAATCCTTAAAAATTATACACGACATCTTGATCTTGTAAGACAATTTCTTTTGTCTCTTCCAGACGTTCAATGATTTTGTCAATATTTCCTTTTTCAGTCAATTCTTGATTGTGAAGAAGAATATAACTTTTCAATAAACTTACATCAGAGGGGCGATTCCCTGATCGAATCAATCTTTTGACTGTTTCGCGAGCTGTTTCTTCTATCAAAGTTCGTTCAATATCTACTTCTACATTGACCGCTACATTTTCCATATTAGAAAGTAAGGTATTCTTTTCGGGGAGAATTTCTACTTTTTTTACGGGAGGTTCTATCGTTTTATTGATGGTTTCTATACTCTCTGTAATTTCTTTTTCAATACTTGTTTTTTTCCGTTTTACACGAAGACAATTTCGTCCTTCTTGATTGATAAAATCAATTAATGGATCAAGAATAATATCATTAGAAAGTACAGCAAATTCAATGTCTTTATCGGCTTTTTCATGCAGTTGCCCCATAATGAAAGCGATATGGTAAGACATATCTTCATCTTGTGGGTTTTCGATAGGAACCCAGCGGAGGCGTTTGCCAAGGCGTTGGGTCTGATAAACAAGCGTTAGGGGGATATTCGTTTCTTGTGCATCTACAAGGACATAGATGCGGTCACTTACGCGCTCCAATTTTTTAAATTTGAGGCGTTTTAAATCTTCATATTCAACAAATACAAATCGTTTATTCCGGCTTGACATAAAATAATGGGTCTTTTACAAATTATTAGTACCAAAAGAATAAAAAATTGCACAAAACAGCGTAAAGAATACTGTTATCGGCATTCCAAAATCTGGAGGTTGACTAATAAATTTGTGTAGTGGTCTTTCTCAAAATATGCAGCTGCTAAATTATAAAAAAAATAGCAGTTGAAGAAAGTTTAGGCTGATATTATTTAAGGAAATCTATCTGTTTGATTGTCAGTGTTTTAGTACTAGATTGATTTTTTAAAGAATTGATTATCAAAGTGGTATAAGTCAAATAAAAAATGATGTTTAGAAAAAAAATATTAGATGTGAACAAACAACAAGGGTTCTACTCCTTAAAAAATAGTAGAACCCTTGCAAGTATGTATACAAATTGTAGTTTCAATACAAATTAAAGCGATTCATTCTTAATTTCGCTGACTCAGCAAACGCATTACTAAGAACAATAAAATGACTAGTGCTGATAAAGCTGCTGCTACATAAGTCATGGCAGCCCACCAAAGGGCATCTTTTGCACCGTCATACTCTTCTCCTCTTGTTGTACCAGTTTCATCCAACCAAACCAAGGCACGACGACTCGCATCAAACTCTACTGGAAGTGTAATAAAACTAAAGGCTGCAGTAACAGCAAATGCAACAATCGTAGCTAACAATAACCACTGCCCAATTGGACTATTGCCTGTACTCATACCAAAAGCACCTAGGACAAACATTAAAAGAAATTGTTGTGCTTTAGCTGCCAAGCTTACTACAGGAACAATCGCAGAACGCATCGTTAACCATGTATAAGCAGTAGCATGTTGTACGGCATGACCACATTCGTGTGCTGCTACAGCTGCGGCGGCTATTGATCGTCCTTGATATACGGCAGGACTTAATGCTATTGTTTTTGTACCGGGATTGTAATGGTCTGACAAGAAACCTTTCCCTTCTACAACATTAACATCATGTATATTGTAATGACGTAGCATATCCAAAGCGACATCTTTACCACTCATACCTGATGCAATACCCATCTTTGAATAATGATTGAATTTACTTTTAAGACGAGAACTGATACCTGCACCAATTAAAGACATAATGCCGGTGATAATCATATATCCTAAGTATCCACCCATTTTATTTTTAATTTTACGGTTAAATAAGATTTAAATTTTAATAGCTTTATCTATTTCTTTATACCTAATATTCTTTTAAAAGTCACTTTTCGAGGAAATCAACTTTATTAAATAAAAGTTAAGAACCAGCAAGCTCAAATTTACATTTTCTACCTAAAGTATTCAACGGAAATAAGTACTTTTGGGTTTTAGTAAAGAAATATATTTAATCTTATCAAATACTAAAATAATTTGGCTGATCAAACGAATAAAAGAACAGATGTCAATGAGTTAGGAGAATTTGGCTTAATTGAACATTTGACAAAAGGGCATCCTTCTAAAAATTCCTCCACCATTATGGGAATTGGAGACGATGCTGCTGTTATAAATAATGGTAAATACAATACAGTCATTTCAACTGATATGTTGGTAGAGGGCATCCACTTTGATTTGATGTATATGCCCTTAAAACATTTAGGGTACAAAGCTGTAGTGGTGAATTTGTCCGACATCTATGCCATGAATGCTTTTCCTAAACAGATTACCATGTCTATCGCCATTTCTAATCGGTTTTCTGTAGAAGCCTTAGAAGAATTTTATAAAGGGGTCTACGCAGCTTGCGATGCTTATAATATTGATTTAATAGGAGGAGATACCACTTCTTCTAATAAAGGCTTGATTATCAGTGTCACTGCTATTGGACATGCTTCTTCTGGTAATTTAGCGTATCGAAATGGCGCAATGGTAGGCGATTTAATTTGTTTAACAGGAGATTTGGGGGCGGCTTATTTGGGTTTGCAATTATTAGAACGAGAAAAACAAGTTTATCTATCTAATCCAGGGGTGAAGACAGATTTAGAAGGTCAAAATTATTTGGTGGGGCGCCAACTCAAACCTGAGGCACGAAAAGATGTAATTGATGCTTTACGCATCAATCAATTAGTACCCACTAGTATGATTGATATTTCAGATGGATTAGCGTCTGAACTATTTCATATTTGTAAAGCTTCCAATGTAGGGGCTTTCTTAGAAGAAAGTGGCGTACCCATTCATCCAGAAGCAGAAATGATGGCAATCAAATTTAATCTCGATCCCATTACTTGCGCCTTGAGTGGGGGAGAGGACTATGAGTTGTTGTTTACTATTGACCCAAAAGATATTGAGAAAGTAAAATATTTACCTGGAATTTATATTGCAGGCGAAATTGTTGCTAAAGAAGAAGGTGTGAAATTACATACGAAAGGTGGCAATATTCACCCACTCCAAGCACAAGGCTGGCAACACTTTGGAACAAAAGAATAGATTTTTAAGTATAGAGGAGGGATTAATTCAATTAAAATGAAAATAAAAATGGAAAATTGATGTTTCACATTAATATTTCATTCTAACTATCGAATTACCACATGGCAAAGCCAAAAAAACAGACGACAAAGAAACCAACCTCCAAGAAGAAAAGTCCTACATGGTTTTTCAATACCAATCTTCATTTAGCCTTCATTGCGATACTTTGTTTTGTGCTTTATGCCAATACTCTTACACATGATTACACACAGGATGATGCCATTGTCATTACAGATAATGAATATACCTTAAAAGGAATTGCAGGAATTCCTGATATTTTGCGCTACGATACCTTTCGGGGATTTTTCAAAGAAGCTGGAAAAGCTCAATTAGTATCAGGAGGTCGTTATCGCCCCTTGACCTTGGTTTTGTTTGCGATAGAAGTGCAATTATTTGGACAAAATCCATTTATGGGTCATCTCATCAATATCCTATTTTATGCCCTGACATGTATGTTGCTTTACATTCTTTTATTACAACTTTTAAGTGAGCAGCATAAGCCAATTTATGCCATATTTGTAGCCCTTGCTGCGACCCTACTTTTTGCAGTACATCCCATACATACAGAAGCTGTTGCTAATATTAAAGGACGGGATGAAATTATTGCCTTATTAGGAGCCTTAGCAACTGCTTATTTTTGCTGGAAAGCTTATAAAGAGAAAAATAATTTATCTATTATTTGGGCGGCGATTATTTTCTTTCTGACGCTTTTTTCAAAAGAAAATGCCATTACTTTTTTAGGAGTGATTCCTTTGATCTATGTTTATTTTACCAATGAAAATTGGAATATAAGTTTAAAATATGTGGGGCCTTTAGTCCTTAGTGCCATTGCTTTTGTTGCCATACGAGCTTCTATTATTGGAGGTGGAATAGGTGAGCCACCACTAGAACTAATGAATAATCCTTATGTAAAAGTAGTAGGTAATCAATATGTACCCTTTGATGTTTCCGAACGTTTAGCTACTATTTTTTATACGCTTTGGAAATATATTCAACTCCTTTTTGTACCGCATCCTTTGACGCATGATTATTATCCACGGCATATTGGAATTATGAGTTTTTCTAATCCTGTAGCACTTTTAGGTTTATTATCTCATGTCGGCTTATTGATCTATGCCTTAATTCGTTTACCAAAGAAAGATGTGGTCAGTTTTGGAATTTTGTATTATCTCGGTACACTTTTTATTGTTTCTAATATTCTATTTCCTATCGGCACAAATATGGCTGAACGCTTGATTTTTATGCCGTCGGTTGGTTTTTGTTTGATTATTGCTGTTTTATTGTATCGTTTGGGACGAATTTCAGCAAAAAAGAAGCAATTGAGTGTAAAGCAATTGTATCCTGTATTCGGTATTTTAGGAATTGTGGTGCTTTTGTTTAGTATAAAAACGATAGATCGAAATTTTGATTGGAAAGATAATTATACCCTTTTTACGACAGATGTAGATGTGTCTGTCAATAGTGCAAAACTACAAAATTCAGTAGGTGGAGAACTTATTGCATCTGCGACAAAAGAAAAAGATGAAACGAAAAAACAAGCTATTCTTCGAGAAGCGATTCCTCATTTAAATAAAGCAGTTGAAATTCATCCTAATTATAAAAACGCTTATCTATTATTAGGAAATGCGCACAATTATTTGAAAGAGTATCCAAAGGCAGTTTCATTTTATGAACAAGCCCTACGTATAGATCCCGATTATAGAGATGCAATTCAAAACTTAGCGCTTTCTTACCGAGACAATCAACAATTTACAGAAGCAGTTCAACAATTTGAACAATTAAAAACGATTGCCTTAGATCCCAAATCTGTTGATGAAAATATTGCTTTTGTGTATGAAGAAGCAGGTAAATATTATGGGAATCAAAATCAACATCAACGCGCCTTGGATTACTTTAAAAAAGCGATTCCCTACACCTCCGATAAAAGTAAATATGAATATTTTGTGGGTTTAGCTTATGCGCGTATGAACAATACGACGGAAGCCATTCGTTACATGGAACAAGCCTTACAACATACGGACAGTGAAGAAAATAAAGGCTATATCAATCGCTCGCTTGGCGATATTTATAAATCCATTGACCCTGCCAAAGCGCAGCAATATTATCAGCAAGCGCAGTAGTAAAAAATTAAGTTTTGTTCCCTTCTTTACTCAATCGCATTAAGACATACGTCTCAAAAATGGTATACACCAAGTAAACAATAAAAAAAGAAAGTAGAAAAAACTTAGATTCAGGCTGCGCTAATTGGTAGTAAAGCATTACTAGAAAAACAGATAAAAACATTTTTCCTCCAATCGAACCCAACGCCAATCGACTGAAGGCATTTCGATCTTCACTTACAGCCGTTCGTTTTCCAAGGGTATAAATTAGCACACTAAAGACAACAAAAAATCCAATACAAATCCATGAAAAAGGAGCATAAGCTGCCACTTGAGGGAAGGTATGCATGCCCAATAAGCTAAGTACAGTAAAAATGGTGACGAGACTTAATTGAGTGTAAAAGGTTTTGGTTTCCATAGCGTATTAATCATTGCTGACCTGTCGAATAATTGAATAAAGAATTCCTGCTAAAAATACAATAGAAAAAAGGAGAACAAAATAAGGTTTCTCCGTTTGAAAATAATTATCCACCCATTTACCTAAATAAATAGCAATGAATATCGTGATCGCCATTTGCACAGCCATCCCTGAATATTTTAAAGCAGGATTCAGTTTCTTTTTCGGTGAGGTCTGCTTATCCGTTGACTTTGGCGGCTTTTTTGACAATATTTTTAGCTTCTTTTGTGGAAGCAACACTTCCATTACCTGATTTATTACTCATATTACAGGAGACATTAAATACAGCACCAGGTTCAACAATTAATTTTCCAGTTGAAATATCGCCGTTTACATCCGCTGTTTCTTTGATATGTAGCAAGTTGCTTACTTGAAGTGTACCGACAAAGCGTCCTTCAATTAAAGAATTGGCGCACTGAATTTCACCATCTACATAACCAGTTGGACCAATGATAACTTTTGCTTTACAAGTGAGTGAACCTTTAATGGTACCATCAATACGAATATCACTCTCAGCAGAGATTGTTCCCTCCAAGTTAGTACCCTGTACAATACTGTTTAAAGAAGGTGTACCAGCAGAAGGGATGATTGTATTTTTTTGAGGTGTATCTTTTTTCTTATTATTCCACATAATCTTGTGTTGTTAGTTGCTTAATTAATGAAAACCCCCAAATAGTTGTGGGAAATAAGTTAATCAAACAGTTCGTGGTTTAGTTTTCTCAATAGATATTTATTATCCAATGAATAGCTAACAAAGGTAAGGCTATTTTTGGTATAAACTATTAGATCAAATCGAAAATACTATTTTTTTCTAAGACAGCTAGAATAATTTAAAAAATTAACAATTGAACGTATTAAATGAGATAGATATATTTTAGAATAAATATTCCTCTCAAAAACATAAATTTTCTCATTTTGAGAATAAATATAGTATGTTTTAAACCTTAAAGTGTTGAAAAGCAGACTTTTGTAAATCGGCTAAAAATTAGTTACTACTTAAAAAGTTATAAACTAAAAGCTGATTTATATGCATCAAATCTTACAAAAAAATCAACAGAACATTTTATCCATTGAAGCAGAAGAGCGTAGCGTTCAAGCAGGTCGTCCTATATCGACAACTGAAAAGATGCGACCGACGCAAAGTAGTTATGAGTTAGAAGCTTCAAACTCAAAGGAATCTAAAATTCCTTTGATGAAATCAGAAATTCCAGATATTTATTATTTTTTCTTAGGTTTATTGATTGTCATTTTGAGTAGCTTTTCAGCCAATGCTCAAGATATTTCATTTAATCATACTATTCCAACGGAAGTAACCACTTGTGGAGATATAGAAAGCTTCACCGTTGAATTTACCAATAATTCTGGTAGTACAATTAGTGGTGTGCAAGTAAGTGTAGCATTACCTACAGGTATGGTCTATGAAGGAGGATTGACAGAAACATCATCTTATAATGTAACTGCAACGAATACTTCTGGGTCAACACTAAGCTTCACTACTGATAATGTGCCCGATGAAGGCGTAGTCAGTTTTGATTTTAATTTAAGTGCTGGATTTGCTGCTATGACGGCTTTTCAAGCAGGTACTGTTTTTACAAATACTGTAACTGTAAGTCATAATGGAGGCTCAGATGCTGATCAAACGGATTCCTATAATATTTTGTATGCGGCATTGAGCGTAGTAACAGTAACGCCTATGTCAAGTGAAGTTTTTGTAGGAGAAACTTTTACCCGTACAGTAACAATTGTTAATGGGGGATATGGTTCCGTATCAAGCTTTGTTGTGGGAGATGTAGAAGGATCTAATATAACATTAGATGCAGTAGATATTGGAACGCTCAATCCATCTACCAACGAAATTACTTTTTCTAGTGCAGATATTAGTGGTTTTGGTGATGGCGATGGCTATTTTGAACAAAATGAGCAAATTATATTTACGCAAACTGTTACTGCATCAGGTTGTGATAGTGATCGTTCTGAAATAACGGCTTACTGGGGATGCGATGGACAAACCACAGCTAGTAATACCAAATATCCGTATACGACTATCGAATTATTTGCACCTAGCCTAAGTGTAACACCTACACCGAATTTTAATACCTGTTTTGATGGGGCAAATCCAGAAACATTAACGATTACCAATAATGGTTCTGGTCCTGCCAATGAAATTGTATTGTATATTGATATTGGGCGTCAATGGAGTAATACACGTTTAGATGAAACTAGTGTTACTTATTCAATGGGAGCAGCTACAGATGTTAGCGTCACCCCTTTTACGACTTATAATAATTTGCAACCTGCTTGTTTAGGTGAAAATCCTGTCAGCAAATTTGAGATTAACTTACCTACTATCCAACCTGGTGCGACTTTGACCCTCAATTGGGATTCCTATACTTGTGATGCGCCTTATTGTAGTGATATTGATTTATATGAATGGGATTACGGTATGGACTATACCGATATGTGTAACAGCAAAACGTATACAAAATCTGGGGTGGGTTCGCCTCGATTAGAAAAAAATATGTCCATTACAGGAGAATCGCCTAGTGATTTGTCCGATGCTCAAACGGGTAATTTTACTTTTGAAATAACAAGTGGTTATTTTAATATGCCTGAAGGAACGAACCCTTATTTTGAGGTTATTTTTGATATTCCTGTAGGCTTAGTTTGGAGTGGTACATCAACTGATTTAAATTGGAAAAAAAATAATACAACTTGGACACCATCATCTGTGACCTATAATAGTAGCACAAGAGAACTCACGGCTATTTATCCGTGGTCGATGGCGTTCACTAATTTGACGTATTCTATTTTTGACTTGGATTTAACAGTAGATTGTAGTCAGTTATCGGGTAGTAAGATTGTAACTGTAGGAATGCAAATGTTTTATATCGCAGATAGTAGTTGTCCTAGCCCACATCATTTACCGTATTCTTGTTATGAAAGTGTAGATTCTTATATCCATTGTCCTAGTCCTTGTGCACATGGTATGAGAAACTTATCTTTTGATGTAGAACGTACCACATTTGGCGCACCAGATAATGATGCAGATGGTTATGCAGATGCGAGTGGTTCATTGGATATGACGAAAATTAAGACGAATCGTGTGATGGAAAATGATACCTTCAATACGGTATTCTTTGGTACTGTAAAAACATCAGGCTCGTCTCCTACTTTTACACATGGTTATTCTCAATCAAGAATTAATGAATTTGGAGATAAATTAGAAATTTTATCTGCTTCCGTCGAAATATATGATGCTTCCTCAGGAAGTACGATTACTTGTAATAATGTAGCTTATTCAAGTGCAACATCTGGAACTGATTTAACCGTCGATTTTGATTATAGTCCTGCTACTTTATCAAGTGGATGTAGTGCATTAACAGGTTTTATTTTTGACAATGATGATGAAGTAACTTTAACAGCAACTTATCGAGTAAC
This sequence comes from Saprospiraceae bacterium, assembly GCA_020628645.1. Taxonomy (GTDB): domain Bacteria; phylum Bacteroidota; class Bacteroidia; order Chitinophagales; family Saprospiraceae; genus JAHDES01. The sequence goes on along the minus strand of JAHDES010000001.1, from coordinate 91,165 downwards.
AGGAAATGTAGGTACGCAAATTGAACAAATTACTTTCCCCAATGATCTTTGGGTGAGTGACCAAGCAGATGGTACAGTCTATCAGTGTGATTATCGTGCTGGGAATATTACGTTTGTAGGGTATAATTATCATAGCTGGGGCTCTAATCAATACAATATTACCGACTGTGATGTGGAAGTACAACAAGGCTTTTTTGCTTATGTGGGTACAAGTCCAGCAGGAGGAAATCCGTTTCCTTATGAATATAGAAATTGGTCTCGTTTTAATCAATTACGGGTCAATATTCCAGAAGGCTATACGGTTACCAATACTTATTTCCGCTTTAGAAATAATAAAGCATTAGGTACAACTCAAGATGTCGTGGTCAATCCAGTAGCTATATCAAGCCAAGTTGGACAGGATGTCTATTATGATATGGATGCCTTATATGAAGATAATGGCGGAACAGTTCCACTCAGTGATGATGGGTATCAAGGCTATGTATATGTTACTTTAGAACCAGATTGTGATGTTAATCCTTCTGCTAATTTACCTGTTCGCTACTATATGAATTTTAAAGAAATAGCGAAACTAGGTGGAGGAATCACGAATGAAAAATCGGGTGGTGCAGATTACTTGAAATACTATCCAGCACAAATGAAAGTAAGTACGACTTTACAATATGTGGATGGAAACTTCCCTACAGCAAGCTGGACCGTTAAACTAAAAAATAATAGTAATTCTCCAGCACCAAATGCTTGGTTAAATTTAGACATACCCGCAGCAATGACTTTATTAAGTACCGAGGTAGGGGGTTCTGCTATCACACCTGATGCTAATGGTTTTTACCAACTAGGTGAATTTTCAGCGAATGAAACTAGAACCTATACTGTAACGGTGGAATATGATGACTGTAATATGTCTTCGCTTACTGCTACTTCAGGTTATGCTTGCTCAGGTTATCCTACTGATTTAGCAACCTATGATTGCCAGCAAGATGAAATGGATTTATTCCTAGTACCACAACCTTCTGAATTACAAACGAAGATATTCATTACCACTAATCCACTTGATCCTTGTGATAATTCTATTAGTGTGGAAATAGAGATGTTGAGTTCAAAATTAGCAAATGTTGTGGATGTTTTTGCTAGTATAGACATTCCTGCTAATCAATCGATAACGATCGAAAGTGGTACAGCAGAATTTAAGCATCCGATCTCAGGTTCTTATGTGAGTATTAGCGATCCTACATTAGTGGGAAGTAATTATACCATTGATGCTGCCGATATGAGTGCTACATTAGGAATGGATGGCTTAGTGGGCGTAACGGATATTACGTCCAATACAGCACGATTGAAATTTAATCTTTTATTAGATAATAACTATAAACCGGGGGACTTCACGACTTTATCTGTGGGTGGAAATCGTCCTTGTGGTGATGCTTTACCAACCTTGTCTATGGTGTATGATCCAAGTTCGACCTTCGGAAAGCCAGAAGGAATTGGTCTTGGTGAATCAGACAACAACTGGGCAGTCGCATGGGGTGACTATGATAACGACGGAAATGTTGATTTATTCGTTACCAACTATGAAGTTGACGAAGCTAACCTTTTATATCACAATAATGGTGACGGAACGTTTACCAAAGTGACAACTGGTGCTATCGCGACGGATGTAGCGAGTTCTTTGTCAGCTACTTGGGGAGATTATGACAATGATGGCGACTTAGATTTATTTGTGGCGAATAATATTGGGTTCAATAACTTTTTATACCGTAATAATGGGAATAGCACATTTACCCGTATCCAAAATGATCCGTTAGTGAATGATGTTTATTACTCACATGGTGCTGCATGGGCGGATTATGATAACGATGGTTTCTTAGATATGTTTGTAGCCGATTATTTCTCTACTCGTTTCAATCGTTTATACCATAATAATGGAGATGGAACATTTAGTGAAGTGACCAACTCTTCTATTAATTTAGAAGCAGATTTTTCTGTAAATGGTGTTTGGGGTGATTATGATAATGACGGTTTAATTGACTTATTTGTATCTAATACAAACGGATCTGACAATAGCCTTTATAAAAATATGGGGAATGGACAATTCCTTAAAATCAATACAGGTGATATCGTTAATGATGGTGGATATTCTGTAGGTGCAAGTTGGGGGGATTGTAATAATGATGGTTATTTAGATTTATTTGTTGCAAATGCCGCCAATGAAGATAATTTCCTTTATCAAAATGATGGAGATGGCACCTTTACTAAAATTACCACTGGTGATGTTGTAAATGATGCTGGAAACTCACATGGTAGTTCTTGGGTAGATGTGGATAACGATGGAGACTTAGACCTTTTTGTTGCGAACGACCAAGACGAAAATAACTTCTTATACACGAATAATGGAGATGGCACCTTTACCCCAGTAGTCAATGCCATTACCCAAGATGGAGGACAATCTTTTGGTGCTGCATGGGCAGATTATGACAATGATGGCGATATGGATTTATATGTAGCCAATCACGAAAGTAATGAAAACTTCATTTATGAAAATGAACGAGGTTATTGTCAAGGAAAAGCTTGTTTAACCATTTCTGGTACGAATTCAAATGCTTCTGCAATCGGTGCTCGTGTAAGAGTCAAAGCAAATATTTATGGTCAAGATGTATGGCAAATGCGTGAAGTTTCTTCTCAAACTGGAGGAGGTGTCGGTGGTCAAAATGACATGAAACTCATTTTTGGTGTAGGAGATGCAACACAAGTGGATTCTATTATCATTAACTGGCCTTCGGGTTATGAGCAAATCTTGACAAACCAAGCTTTGACCAATTGTACCACCATTACAGAACCCAATGGTAACATCATTTGTGGTAAAGTATACGATGATAAAAATGATGATTGTACATTCGATGCAGGTGATAAACCAATTGCTAATCAGAAAATCATCATTCAACCAGGAGATCGTGTAGCATATACCGATTCCTTAGGTAATTATTCTTCTGTTGTAGAAGCAGGTACGTATACTATTGAATATCTTGATGATAGCAATAATTGGATGGCTTCTGAATCATGTGCAAATCAAACAACAATTGTTGTATCAGGTGTAGGAAATACCTATTGTGATAATAATGTGGAGCTTCGACCAGAATGCCCGAATCCAGATTTAGAAGTAGATTTAGTTTCTACAGCACATCGTGTTGGTTTCCAAAATCTTATTGCAATTACGTATCGCAATACAGGTACAGAAGATGCAACAGGAGTTGATTTAACTGTTGATTTTGGACAATATGTGATTCCGCTTTCTGCTACAATTCCTTGGGATTTAGAAGTGGGCGAAGATCGACGTTGGGTCTTAGGCGATGTGGCAGTAGGCGAAGCAGTAACCATTTATGTAACAGATTCTGTTTCTACCGCTACACCAATTGACACTGACATTTCAATAACGGCTACCCTTTATGGCAATGAAGCAGATTGTGATGGAGCGAATAATTCTATTACTGAAACTGCCAAAGCAGTTGGTGCGATTGATCCGAATGATATTTTAGTTTCGCCAGAAGGATATATTGATGCAGGTACGACCCTTACGTATAAAATTCGTTTCCAAAATGTAGGTAATACTTTAGTATCTACTGTTCGTGTAGAAGATCAACTTCCTATTGAATATTTGGATATGAATACTTTCGTAATGGGGATGGTAAGTCATCCTTATCGTTTAGATGTAGAAGATGGTCATATGACATGGACATTTGATAATATTGATATGCCAGATAGTCTGACGAATGAACCAGCTTCTCATGGTTACATCATTTTCAAGGTGAAGACAAAAGAAGACTTAGAAGATGGCGTATTCATTGATAACACAGCCGAGATTTATTTTGATAATCAAGATCCAATCATTACCAACACCGTGACAAATATTATTGGACGACCTGCCGTTCCTGAAGGAAAGAATGGTACGGTATTGATTTATCCAAATCCAATGGATGAAACATCTACCTTCCAGATTATCCCGAATAGAGGTACCGATCCTGAAGAAATTGAATCCATTTTCGTCTATGATGTACTCGGTCATGAGGTCTTTAACAAAATAGGCGTTCAAGAAAAATACTACGATATGACGCGTTTCTCTTCCATGAAACCGGGCTTGTATATTGTCAAGGCAATTAGTGCAGGCGATCGTAAAGAATACATAGGAAAATTGATAGTGCGCTAGTTTTTAATATTAAAACTAGGTAGGGTGATAAAGGGTCGATGCTTGACAGGCATCGACCCTATTTTTTTACGTTGAAAATGACGTTTGTTATTTTGGTTGTCAAAAAAGTTGTTTTGATCGTATTTTTATAGAAAAATCGGTTTAGATTTGACAAAAATCAAGTTGGAAAAGTCAAGTTGATGATTTGATGATTACTGTTCTGGATAGACTTCTAAACTATCTAATACATGAATACTAGGAATATCTTGATACAAAAAAGGAATCCCTTTTGTTTGAATCTCAAATACCTCTTGATCAAATTGATAGGATCGTTTTAATACCAAAAGATGCATACGAATTAACCAATGATTTAACTTAAATAGTCGTAGTTTTAAATGCTCATCTTTCATTTTAGTTTGATGAATCAAGCTCATTTGACAAAAACGAATAATCGATTCTATCAAATGACGATATAAAATAAAATGAGCAGCATAAGGGTTTAATGCGTGTAAAATTATTTGACCATGTTTAATTAATTTAGGATACGATTTTGTTTGAAAAGAAGATTTCAAACTTTGGATTTGAGCCTGATAATCAAACTCTGGAAGTTTATCGAATACTTCAATATCTGTAGGATAAGTAGCTGAAAAAGCAGGTATTTCATGCATGTTCACAAACTCAAATTTCCCAACAGGAATACCCATTTTTTGAAAAGGGTACGTTTGACGATCATAATACCAAGCCACTACTTTCGTCAGGCGTTCTAGAAAAATGAGTTTTCTAGAATAGCGTAGCGATTTTCCCTTGGTCAAGGCTGCATATTGTATTTTTCGCTGCGTATTGATGACGATCGCATCGTCAAGGTGGATGGTGAAATAATTTTTGGTCATTAGAGCATCGTTCTACTACATACAAAACTAGAATTTCTAATCTATAGATGAAATATTTCTTAACTTAGGTGTGCAATAAACTTTTCTAATCAATTAATTGTCTTTGAGATAAATGGATAAAAAACGACTTCTTATAATAACAGCAATAGTTGCTGCAATCCTTTTGATTCCCTTAATTGCCATGCAATTTACAGATGAGGTCAATTGGAATCTAGGCGATTTTTTGATTGGAGGTAGTTTATTATTTGCTTTAAGTTTATTAATTGATGTTGTAGTTCGAAAAATCAAGCAATCTCCTTATCGTTTTATAATAATCGCCACCATTTTAGTTGTATTTATTTTAATCTGGGCAGAATTGGCAGTCGGTATTTTTGGAACTCCATTTGCGGGAGATTAACGTATGAAAAGTACAAACTCAAGCGCAAGTGTCAAGTTCAAAAAAAGGAATTGAAAGCTTAAAATAAAATGACTTTGTCAAAATGCAAGTAATCGTCGTACCCTATAATCCAAAATGGGTTCAAAAATTTGAAACTGAAGCTAAAGTAATCCAAAATCAAATTGGAGGTATCATCAATGCTATTCACCATATCGGAAGTACATCAGTACCCAATTTAATGGCAAAACCAATTATTGATATTATACTCGATGTTGATGATTTAAAAGCATTAGATCAGCAAACGAATAAATTAGAACAACTGGGCTATGAAGCAATGGGCGAATATGGGATTGTGGGCAGACGATATTTTAGAAAAGGAGGAGATCATAGAACCCACCATATCCATGCCTTTCAATCGGGTGATCCCAACATTATGCGACATCTTGCCTTTAGGGACTATCTCATTCAACATCCATCAATTGCAAAAGCATATGAAGCCTTAAAATTAGAAGTCGCTGAACATTGCAATCACGATATGGGCAAATACTGCGATGGAAAAGACGCCTTTATCAAACATCATGAAACGCTTGCCATAAAATGGTTTCAAAAAATACAATACTGATAATATAATTATAACCCTTCACTCTTACTTCGGATCAAACCCCAAAATTAAGCTTAATTTACCCGATCGCCACCAATTTTGTTTATCAAAAGTAACAGCATCTAAGCCCCAACTATAATCTACACCCAAAACCCCAAACATTGGTACTTGTACACGTAAGCCCATGCCCAATGTTCGTTTCAAATCAAAGGGATTATAATTTCGTACATCATCCCAAGCATTTCCAGCTTCGGCGAACAACATTCCATAGGCAGAAGTTGAGCCTCGTTCAAACAGAGAATAACGCAATTCTACTGTCCATTTATTGAATAGCGCAGCCCCTCCATTTGCCACAGCAGGAAAATCTTCTCGCTCATACCCCCGCATATAAATAAAATCATTCCCTGTGATGTTAGACGATTGCCCACTTAATGCATCCCCATCTAAATCAAAACGCTCAAAAGGCGCACGTGATTTAGAATTCGAATAACGCCCTAAAAATCCTGCTTGAAATGCACCTCTTAATACCAATTTTTCACTCAAAGGAAGAAAAACCTCACTACTAAATCGCCATTTATGATATTCCAACCATTGATCGCTCACCGATTGATCTAACCAAGAATAGGGGAGCGTAAACTGCCCCGATAATTCAAAAATAGATCCTTGTCGTGGAAAAAATGGAGCATCTGTTGTATTGCGAACGAACGACTGTTTGAAGTACAAATTATTAAAATTTCCTCGTGTAATGGCACTTCCATCATCAAGTGTGATGGATGATAATTCTAATAAATCAATATTCTCAAATGCTAATTCCGATGAAGCAACTAGATAATCATCCCATTTGCTTAATCGTGTACTTAAACCTACTTTACCACCCAATATGCGCAAATGAGGCGTTTCACCTTCTTCGGTTAAATTATCAGAAGTATAACGCGTAAAGTAAGTGCCAAAACTTAAATGTTGTGGTTTCTTTCCCCCCAACCACGGCTCCGAAAAGGAAAAATTCAACGATTGAAAAGGCTTACCATTGGATTGAGCGCGTAAAGAGATCCGTTGACCATCGCCAAAAGGTTGTTCTCCCCGCAATAAATTCTTTACCGAAAAATTATTAAAGGTAACGCCAACAGTTCCTACTATTCCGCCTCTATTATCACCCGTACTAGGCTGCCATCCAGCCGAGACTTCGAGTTGATCATTGGCTTGTTCTTCTACTACATATTCTAAATCAACTGTTCCATTTTTAGGATCAATAGCCGTTTTAATATCTAAAGTTTGAGGATTAAAATAACCCAAATTCGCCAATGCACGTTGCGAACGAATAATGGCGGAGCGACTAAATTCATCCCCAGGACGAGTGCGCAATTCTCGGCGAATGACAGCTTCGCTGGTTTTATCATTTCCTGCGATGGTAATCTTTCCAATTGTAGCAATGGGGCCTTCTAAAATGTTGATTTGAAGATCAATTTTATTTCCCTTTAATCCAATTTCTTGTTGGTCAACTTGAAAAAAGAGGTAGCCATGATCTAAATATAGCGAACTGATGTCTGAACCATCCTCACTAAAATAAAGGCGTTCGTGCAAACGAGATGGATCAAAAATGTCGCCTGTTTTTATTTCAAAAATAGCAGCTAAAAAATCACTAGGATACACACTATTTCCCTTAAAGCTGATTTCACCAAAATAATAGCGATCACCTTCTACTATTTCCAAATGAACAAACAATTGCCCTTCTTTATCTTGTACTTTTTTAATTTCTCCAAAGCGAACATCTCGATAACCAAGCGATTGATAATAAGTTAAAATAGCTAATTTATCTTGTTCAAAATCTGCTGCTACAAAATTGCTTTTTCCAAATAACCGACCTGCTTTCGTCAGTTGCATTTGTTTGCGTAAGGTATGAGAAGAGACTTGGTCGTTCCCTGAAAAACTAATTCGTTCAGCCTGTATTTTTTTGTTCAATTGAATCGCAAATTCAACATCTAAACGAGTAGGATGTAGTGCATTTGCTTGTTCTTTTACTGTTATATTAGCATTAGGATAGCCTGCTTTTTCTAAATAGTGAGCAATTTTTTCTTGCGCGACTTGTCTTAGGTGATCGGTTAATGCAGTGTGAGTGGGCAGTAAATCATCGAGGAGTGCTTGTAATTCTTTTTGATGTTTCTTTTTAACGATGCCTTTTAAAATGACTTGTTCTACACTAGCTAATTCTTTTACCTTTATAATTAAAAAAATATAATTTTCAATTTGCTTATCCTCAAGTACTTGTACGTCTTCAAATAAACGCATTTGCATTACATTTCGAATAGTACGAGTTGTTTTCCACGAAGGAATTTGGATAACATCACCAATGGTTAAACCAGAGCGATTGATGATGAGTGAAGCATCCGTAGATTGTGCGCCTTCCACTTTGATACCTCCGATTTCGAATTCATCTTGAAAACTTTCTGCTTGAGAAAAGGCAAAGTTTGCCCCCACCGACCAAAGTAAGGTCAGTACCATGTAAATTACTGTCTTATTCATGCTAAAATTGGGTTCGTTTGAAAAAAACTAGCGTCTTTGATTTATATTTAGAGTAGCACAGAAGAAGCAAAAGGTTGGTTTTTAAGATTTTTTTAATAAAAAAACGCCAAGATTCCTCCAATCTTTTTTATACAAATCCTCTTTTTTTATAAAATAAGATAGATATTTGCCGAAATGTATCTATGAGAAGAAAAATGCGTCTTTATAGTAATTGTAAAGCAAACATTTTAGACGAAATAGCGTTTGATACATCAATAGTAAATCCGACTAAAAAATGGACGTATTACTTCGTCTGACCAATTTAAATTAACGAAATATCATGAGTGATTTTTCTTTTATCGCCAACGCTCATCCTTCCTTTATTGAATCCATGTATGAGCAATATCAAAAAGATCCCAACTTAGTAGAAGAAGGCTGGCGACACTTCTTTAAAGGATTTGAATTTGCAAGTAGTGCTAATGGAAATGGGGCTTCTAATGGTGGTGCTTCCAAAACAGCTTCTACTCAAAATCTAGATAAAGAATTTGGCGTAATGTCCATTATACATGGATTTAGAGATCGAGGACATTTATTGTCTACCACCAATCCCATTCGCAATCGAAGGGATCTAAAACCACATCTTGATTTGGCGGATTATAAATTAGAGCAATCTGATTTAAATAAAGTATTTGCAGCTGGAGAAGAAATTGGTTTGAAAAATGCGACCCTTCAGCAAATTATTGATAAGCTTCAAAATATCTATTGTAAAAATATTGGATTTGAGTATGCGCACATTGAAAACCGTGAAAAACGAATGTGGCTGCGTACAAAAATCGAAGAACACGATCGTAAAAAAGCGGGTTACGGATTGAGTATAGAGAAGAAAAAAAGAATTTTAGAGAAATTGAATGGTGCAGTTGGGTTTGAGAAATTCTTACATACCAAATATGTGGGTCAAAAACGCTTCTCACTCGAAGGAGGCGAAACTGCTATTCCAGCCTTAGATGCTATCATTAATACCGCAGCAGATGATAAAGTGGAAGAAGTCATTATTGGAATGGCGCATCGTGGTCGTTTGAATGTTTTGGCAAATATCATGGGTAAAACTTACGAGCATATTTTCAATGAATTTGAAGGAAACGCTGTTCCTGATTTGAGTTTTGGAGATGGGGACGTAAAATATCACTTAGGTTATTCTTCTCAGGTAGAAACACTAACAGGAAAAACGGTTCATTTAAAATTAGCTCCGAATCCTTCTCACTTAGAATCGGTAAACACGGTAGTACAAGGATTCGCCCGTGCAAAGGCTGATATTTTATATGGCAGCGATTATGATAAAATCTTACCCATCTTAATTCATGGAGATGCAGCGGTGGCAGGACAAGGTATCGTATACGAAACGGTACAAATGAGTCAATTAGAAGGCTATTATACTGGTGGAACGATTCATTTTGTAATCAATAATCAAATTGGATTTACGACAGATTATGATGATGCGCGTTCATCTACTTATTGTACAGGTGTAGCGAGTTTGGTACAAGCCCCTGTTTTTCATATCAATGGAGATGATCCAGAAGCAGTGGTATTTGCAGCAGAATTAGCAGCAGAATATCGTCAGAAATTTAATAATGATGTATTCATAGATATGGTGTGCTATCGTAAGCATGGGCATAATGAGGGTGATGATCCAAAATTTACCCAACCCGAAATGTATGAGTTCATCAGCAAACATTCCGATCCTAGAGCCTTATACAGTAATGTATTAATCGAACGTGGAGATGTAGAAAAAGATTTGGCAAAAGGGATGGAAAAAGAATTCTGGAATAACCTACAAGCTCGTTTGGATTTGGTTAAAGAAAAGCCACTTCCTTATTCGCATCAAGAACCAGAACTCGCTTGGCGACAACTCAAAAAGGTAACCAAACCAGAAGATTATGCGGAGTCGCCCATCACAGGGATTAAGCGTAAAACAGTAGATCAACTGATTAAGCATTTGATGACGATACCTGAAGGATTCAATCCATTAGGAAAAGTCAATCGTCTTTTAAAAGGTAAACAAAAACTTCTCGATAAAGGGAATTTAGATTGGGCAATGGGAGAGTTATTGGCATATGGTTCTATTCTTTTAGAAGGTAAAGATGTCCGAATGAGTGGACAAGATGTAAAACGCGGTACCTTCTCTCACCGCCATGCCATTTTCAATGATAGTAAAACGTATGGTGAATACAATCGCTTAAGTGGAATGTCGCCTGAGCAAGGAAAATATCGTATTTATAACTCACTATTATCTGAATTTGGTGTATTAGGGTTTGAATATGGTTATTCCTTAGCCTCTCCTAATTCATTAGTGGTTTGGGAAGCTCAATTTGGAGATTTTTATAATGGCGCACAAACGATTGTGGATCAATACATCTCTGCGGCAGAAAGTAAATGGCAGCGTATGAGTGGTTTGGTGATGTTGTTACCGCATGGTTATGAAGGGCAAGGGCCAGAGCATTCTAGTGCACGATTCGAACGCTTCTTGCAGATGTGTGCAGAATATAATATGACGGTGGCGAATATTACGACACCTGCGAATTTCTTCCATGCGATTCGTCGTCAATTGGCGCGACCATTTAGAAAGCCATTAGTCATAATGTCTCCTAAATCCTTATTGCGTCATCCATTGTGTGTATCGCCAATAGAAGCCTTTGAAGATAAAAAAGTGAATAGTTTTTATGAGTACTATGATGATGATGCAGTGAATGGTCGAAACATCAAAAAAGTGAAGAAAGTACTCTTCTGTACAGGGAAAATTTACTACGATTTATTGCAACGGAAGATGGATGAGAAGCGTAACGATGTGGCTATATGCCGTATCGAGCAACTCTATCCCTTCCCTAAAGTTTTCATGGATGACTTATTGAAAAAGTACCAACATGCAAAACCTTATTGGGTACAAGAAGAGCCAGCAAATATGGGGGCTTGGGATTTTATCATGCGCTACCATCGCGAATCGGATATACAGCTTATCGCACGTAAGAAGAGCGCGAGCCCTGCAACAGGCTTTAAGAAAATGCACGATAATCAGCAGAAAGCCATTGTAGATGAGGCATTTAGCTAGGCTATAATATCGTAAAGAACTATTCCAGAAGCTACCAGTTCCGAAGAGCTGGTAGCTTTTGTGTTTTATAGCTTTATATGAATTACAATTTTATGTCATCTTCGGTTACAATTTTTTGAAAATTTAGCTTCCGTAGAGATGCTTTTGATGACATGTTTCCATAGTTTAATACATTCCATAGCTTGTTGCTAACAACATTTGTTGTAATCATAGCGAAAAAATTTAATAGCGTTTATAAATAAAATTGTTGTAAGTAGCCTTACTTATTTGCTTGTCGAATAATTGCACTTGCTTGCCTAGCCAAGTTCATCATGAAAAGAGTAAACAACTGACTATAAGGTAGTTGTACGCTCTGCCCGACTGATCAGGCGGGGATTTTATGATGAATCCTTAAAAGCAGTTATTGACCAAATATTAGGCAGCACTACTAAGTCGATGAATTCGTTCAATTCATCTTTAAAAGCTTTAAAAGGGTGGAATACGACCAAATGGACGCAATTGACAAAATAGCTTCATAATAGGTGTTTAGGTGGACAATAAATATAATCTACTTCCAAGACATACTTTTCTAGTGCTATCGTCTTAACAGATATAGCAAAAAGCGTGTATTTAAAAAATCAGTGAATATACAGATGCTCACATTGGAATGAGAAATGTATTTTCATAGCATGCATACTCGACACGATTTAATTTTGAAATTTTATTAATTAAAACGTGAACAGTATGTACCGTACATGGGGTAAAATGATTTCTAATACCATTTTACCTTGTTTGGTGTGTAAGAACTTCTATAAGAAGATTTTATCTCTAACTGACGTACGATTATGGACTACACTTAATGGAAGTGTGTCAATTTTTTTTGAAGTATTTTGGGGTAGACTTTTAAATCTAATTGACCTTTCTTGTATTACACAGAAAAGGATAAAAATAGAATATTAGTAAATGTTGAAGTGCTGGAAGAATTGAGATGTTGTTTTCGAATTGTGCTAGTTGTCATAGATAGTTTTTTTGATTTAGTGTATGTATTTAATACAACCCTAAAACGTTGGGATTAGTTCCTTATTGTATTGTTTTTTGAAAAATGTTTTTGAAAAGTACATTAAAACAGATAGAAAAATACCTTTAAAATAAAGAGGTGAAACAATCATAGCCTTAATTTTTTTGTTTTTGATCAAGCTCTTTATAATTTATATTGAAAGGACTCAGTTTAAAAGCCCAAGTCCTTATATTTCCTTGCTAATACAAATGTAAGATGGATTTTTATTTGAAAATAGGACATGTTTTTTTGTTATGTTAGATATATTTTTCGCAAAATTTATAATTTATTTTAATTAAAAATTTGATTGTCAGGTTTTTGTGTTATTTTTAAATAAAAAAATGTTAGTTAATGGAATATGAAAGAATTAATTGAATTAGTCTACATAATAGATAAAAGTACTATAGAAATATTTCCAAATCGAGACGTTAAAAAAAAGGAATTAAAACTAATAAAATTATATGATTTGATAGTTTCTGGAGAAGTTAAAAATGATAAAGAAGCTTCTTATGAATTATATGGTAAGAATCATGTGACAGGTAAGTATAGAAATTTAAAACACCAACTGAAAAAAAAATTATTAGATTTAATTTTATGGGTAGATGATAAAGGAATGCGGTCAAAAAGATCATTGAGTTGCCATCGCAGATTTGTAACATGTTTAGCACTCTTTGAAAATTCAGGTTTTCAGGCTGCTGTCAAAGAAATGGAAAAAATTTTACCTGAAGCAATTGAGTTAGAAATTCTGGATCTTGTTATGTCTATCAGCCTTAATTTACGTATATATTATGGATTAAGAAAAATAGACAAAAAAAAATTTAGATATTATAACAGTTTATATAATAAATATCAACGCATTGAACATTATAAAAATAAAGCCCATGAATATTATCTAACCTTATTAATTGATTATGGAACGGGAAGCGTTATGATGAATTCAGAAGTTAAAAGAGCTTCTGAAAAATATTATAATCAACTTTCACCCTACAAAGAAGAAATTCAATTAGCTAAATTTCATCATTATTTATACCAGATTCAGTTGGTAGGAGCTATGGGAGTATTTGATTACCAATGTGCTATTCATATTTGTGAGGAGGCTATTCATAATTTATACCAATCAAATGAGAATTCATTTGTATCAGGTAAACGAAATTTTTTATTGAATAAATTAGTCTGTCATATTCAATTAAATCAATTTTCATTAGGTAAACAAGCTGCAGAAGAATGTGAAAAAATTATTGATAAAGGATCATATATTTGGTTTAAAGCAAAACAATATTTTTTTCAACTTTCCATCCATACGGCCAATTATCAAGAAACTTATGAAACATACAGAGTGGTAACTGAACACCCACGATACAGTCAATATCAACATCTTTTTGAAGAAACTTGGCAACTTTACCGTATGTACCTCCACTTCCTTTATTTACTAGGCAAAATTGAAGTAGACAAAGGCGATAAAACCTTTACTAAAGTTCGTTTGGGACGATTTTTAAATGAAGTCCCTAAATTTTCTAAAGACAAAACAGGAATGAATATTCCAGTCTTGATTATTCAGTTTGCAATTCTACTATTACAGAAAAAATATGAAGTAGCAGAAGAACGAGTGGATGCGCTCAAGAAATATTGCGCTCGTTATTTAAAGAAAGAAAACCCCAATTATCGCTGTAATTGCTTTATCAAGTTATTGATCCAAATTCCAACGGTACGTTTTCGACAGTATCGAATAGAAACACGCGCACAGAAATACTTGGACAAAATGCGCGAAGTAGATATTAATTTCTCCAATCAAGCGCATGAGGTAGAAATTCTCCCTTTTGAGACCATGTGGAATTATATTTATAATGCCTTGTATAAAACGGATTAAGCTTGGGTTTGAGGAGAAGAATTATTTTTCCAGATGAAATAGCCAGTAGCAAGTACCATAACTAAGGAAAATAACGCCGTCCAAATCGGAACGCTTTCTATTTGTTCTAAATCGATAGAGGAAAGTTGTTCATGAAAAAGAAACTGTGCGATCACTTGCATACCATTATGGAAAAAATGGGCAATGATTGGCACCCAAAGATTGTTCGTCCAATAAAATAAATAACCCAACATCGCTCCTAATAACATTCTTGGAATGAATCCCTGAAATTGCATATGAATCGCACTAAAGACAATCGCTACGATCCAAATAGCCAAGTGAGGACTAGAAGTGATTTTTTGTAATTGCCGCTGAAAAAAACCTCGAAACACCAATTCCTCTCCTAAAGCAGGTAACACCGCTGCGACCAATAAATTTAAAATAACCTCATAAAAAGAATTGGTCATCATCAGATGTTTTAGCATCTCATTGGTAGATTCTTCCATACCCATCATCCAATCAGGTAAAGGAATTTGTTTATTCCAAAAAAAGGTATATTGAATAAAAGGAAAAGACCAAAATAAAAATAATACCCCCAAAATAGCAGTACTAAAAGAAGCCGTTTTATCTAATAATAACTCCTTCCATTTTTCGGATTTGAAAATGATAAATGCAATTGCCAGAGCAGGTAATAAAAAAGTAAACAATTGATTAATTGCTAAAACCAATCGCATGAAATTGCGATCTCCTGAACTACTTTCTTCATTTAAAAATGTGCCAATACTCGCTGGATCAATACCACGAGTCGCCAATAAACCCGCCATAATTCCACTCCCTATAAGCATACCCAAGATCGCTGCCATCACAATAGCAACTAATGCAATCGCTGGTGTATAATAAGGCTTATTAATTGATTCTACATTCGGTAATTCCATAACACAACTATCTAAGAATCTACGGTCTAAAAGTCTAACAATCTATGAATTATTTCCTTCCAAAGTCAGCGGGTATTTCTCCCCATTCTTTGGTATTCCATTTAAGAAGTTCATTTTCAAAGGTATTCTGGGCAAGCCATGTTTCAGCTCGCTTGATGACATCAAAAAGATCAGCAGTGGCACGAGTACGTTGCATTTTCGTATTGCATTTTCCTTTTTTGACCCAAGCCATTGCATGTTTAGAGTCACTATAAATGGGTAAATCATGGCGACCTTCTTGTTTTAAATAGGCTAAAGCATGTACAAGTGCTAAAAATTCACCTATATTATTTGTACCAAGCGGAAATTTTTTATAAAAAAAACGATAGCCCGTTTGTGTATCCACTCCTTGATATTCAACGACCCCAGGATTACCAGCACAAGCCGCATCAACAGCGATACTATCCCAAACAATTTCTGCCTTTTTATCTTCAGAAAGGGTAGCGGTCGTTGGTTTTTTATTTGCACCAATATAATCTCCAAAGGCTCCGTGATAGGCATCCTCTGCTTCTTCTTTACTTTTAAATGCTTTATATTTCGCATTAGGATATCCTTTTATTTGAAGCTGGCAAGCATTCCATGAATCATAAATGCCAGGTTCATTTCCTTCCCAAACGACGTAATATTTTTTCTTTTTTGCCATAAATTTTAAAAGTTCAAACACCAAAGTACATTTTTTTGCATCTATAAGTATACATTCTATAATAAAAGATTGTTTTGCTACTTAAAAAATATTTTTTAAACAGCACTGAAGTGAATAATTTTTAGACGAAAGAACCAAGTCGTATCATATTTATTTACATTTGTGTGAAAATTCAAATCATAGCAAATGTTGATAGATACACATACTCATCTATATTTAGATCGTTTTAAGGAAGATATAGATGAAGTAATACAACGGGCAAAAGAAAATGGAATTACTGAATTTTATTTGCCCAATATTGACCAAAACTCCATTGAAGACATGCTTCAATTAGAAGCAAAAGACCCTCAACATTTTCATGCAATGATGGGCTTGCATCCTTGCTCCGTGAAAGAAAATGTGGAAGAAGAACTCGCAATAGTTAAACAATATTTAGAACAACGACCTTTTTGTGCGGTGGGCGAAATTGGTTTGGACTTATATTGGGATAAAACCTTTTTCGAACAGCAAAAAATGGCATTTAATCGTCAGATTGAGTGGGCCAAAGAATTGGAACTACCTATAGTGATTCATTCTCGGGAATCCACTTGGGAAGTGATAGAAATTTTGCGAAAGCAAAAAGATGAAAAACTGAGAGGTATTTTTCATTGTTTTGGAGGCTCAGTAGAAGAAGCGAATGCAATTACTGAATTAGGTTTTTATCTTGGAATAGGCGGTGTAGTTACCTTCAAAAAGGCAGGCTTGGATAAAACCTTGAAAGAAGTAAGTTTAGATGATATTGTGTTAGAAACGGATGCTCCTTTTTTAGCTCCAACGCCTTATCGTGGAAAACGCAATGAAAGTGCTTATATTCGATTAATTGCCGAAAAAGTAGCAAGTATAAAAAACGTACCTTTAGAGGAAGTAGCAGCTATAACTACAGCTAATGCTAAAGCTATTTTTGATGCAGCAAAACAAAAGGCTTAAATCAAGAATAAATTTGTTTAGTTGGGGACAATACCTGATTATCTTCTAAAAAATGGCATAAAACCATATGATTGTTCACTAATTTAGGTTTTCTTTTTTAGGAAAATTTTGAATTGTACAATCAATTTGCAATATTTGCGAATTGACATATTGAAATAGTAGAGGAGAGGTGCCGGAGTGGCTGAACGGGCTCGCCTGGAAAGCGTGTGTACCTCAAAAGGGTACCGAGGGTTCGAATCCCTCTCTCTCCGCAATCAATTACTAGCCCCATTCAATAAGCAAAAGAAAAAAGATAATAACCTTTACAGGTATTATCATTAAATATGACTAAATTTATCGAACTAAAAATTATTCTTCAAAAACAATCGTAAAAACCTTGTTAATTATGCGAAAGTTATTAGCATTCCTATTTGTAACTATAGCAGTTAGTATCTCATCTGTTGGAACTTTATTTGCACAGGCTGAAGAAGCGGCGGATACTACTGGTTTCCAAATGCTTAAAGAAAAATATATTGAGGGTGGATGGGAATTCATGACCTTAGTATTGGTTTGTCTGATTCTTGGATTAGCCTTCTGTATTGAGCGTATTATTACTTTAAACATTGCCACTACCAATACAAATAAATTATTGGGTCGTATTGACGAAAACCTTAAATCTGGTGACCTTCAAGGTGCAATGGAAGTTTGTAAGTCTACTCAAGGTCCTACTGCAAGTATCTTTTATGAAGGACTTAAAAATGCAAACAAAGGTCCTGAAGCTGTAGAAAAAGCAATTGTATCTTATGGTGCGGTTCAAATGGGACTTCTAGAGCGTGGATTGGTTTGGATTTCTCTTTTCATCGCTATTGCTCCGATGCTTGGTTTCATGGGTACAGTAATCGGTATGATCGGTGCCTTTGATAAAATTGAAGCGGTGGGTGATATTTCTCCTACTGTTGTAGCAGGTGGTATTAAAGTAGCACTTTTGACTACAGTATTTGGTTTGATCGTGGCAATTATTCTACAAATTTTCTACAACTACATCGTTAGTAAAATTGATGGTATTGTAAATAGAATGGAAGATGCATCTATTGCATTAGTGGACATCATGGCAAATAACAACGTCTTCAAGTAAGATTTTGCCAACGTATTTTAACTTTATTTTACAATAACTTATCAAACGAAAATTATGTATCATTTTTTGAATAAATATGGACAAGGGCTTGCCTTTGGCATTGGTACAATCCTCGTTGCTGCCTTCGTAGCAATGACGGTTTCTGATGCAGATGCAGGTTATCTTGTTAAAGAAGAAGTAGGAAAAAGTAGTGCCGTTTCATTAGGGGCTACTGTAGTATTACTTTTTATATTTTTAGCTATCACGGCTGCTTTGGTATTCTCTGTAATCAATAATTTGCATCGTCCAATTGTAGCAGCTATCGCAGGTCTTCTTACGATTGCATGGATTTATGTAAGTTTCGCAGTTATACGCCCTGCTTTATTTGATAGAATAGAAGCAAGTACAGAACCATTATTAGAAAATGGTTTGACGGCTGCTCAAGATAGCTTTGTCGGTATGGGCTTAAATGTGACCCTTGGCTTGATTGCATTTGCAGTTGTTGCTTTCTTGTTTTCTTTAGTAATGGATTTTGTAAAAGGATAATCATGGCTAAAAAAAGTAGTAGAGATCGAATGAATAATGAAGTGAATGCCGGTTCTATGGCAGATATCGCTTTCTTACTTCTTATTTTCTTCCTTGTAACTACAACGATTGATGTAGATAAAGGAATTACCGTAAAACTTCCACCTTGGTCGGAAGATGAGCCAGACATTACAAAATTGAATAAACGAAATGTATATTCTGTTCTAGTAAATGCTCAAAATCAATTATTGGTTCGTGGTGAATTAGCTAATGTTGATGAACTTCGCGAAAACACGAAGGAATTTATTCTGAACCCTCAAAAGCGTGAAGATTTAGCTGAAAAGCCTACAAAAGCGATTATCTCCTTAAAAAATGATAGGGGGACAAGTTACGAGACTTACCTTGAGGTTTACAATGAGTTGAAAGCAGCCTATAGCGAATTATGGAATGATCAAGCTCAAAAGTTATATGGTGTAGATTATAGTGAAGATCTACCATTAGCCTATAAAAAAGAGATCAGGAAAATAATTCCATTTGTAATATCTGAAGCAGAACCAACGAACTTTGGTGAAGAATAATTTTTAGTCGATTTAGGTTTATTCTAATTCGATTGAACTGAAAATTTAATTGCAATGTCAAAATTTAAAAAGAAACGAGGTAAATCTCAACCCGCTATATCAACTGCATCATTGCCTGATATTATCTTCATGCTGTTATTCTTCTTTATGGTAGTAACAGTAATGCGGAATTCTGAACTATTAGTTGATGTGGTAGTACCAGAAGCTACTGAATTGCAGAAACTACAGCAAAAATCTTTGGTCAACTATATTTATGTAGGAAAACCAAAGCAAAAGAATCAAGCTAAATACGGTACTTCACCTAGAGTTCAGTTAAATGATGCCTTCGTAAAGTCTAGCTTAGAAGCTGAAATTCCATTGTTTTTAGAAAAACATAAAATTAAAGTTCCTGAGCAGCAGCGTCCTCGAATTACTACTTCATTACGGGTAGATGGGGATGTAACAATGGGTATTGTACAAGATGTAAAAACTGCTTTGAGAAAAGCAAATCAATTAAAAGTAAACTATTCAGCACGTCCTAGAGCGCAGCGATAATTACTTTTTTCATATTATCATTAAAAGTCATTTTGAATCATAGGTTTAAAATGACTTTTTTTTTGTAACTTAACAAAGAAGTTGCTCTTTTAATAAAAAGTGACTTCTTGAGAAAACATTTTATCTAACATCAAAACATTACGATTATGGATTTAATTCCTTTACTTATTCAATTAGGAAGTGGTGCTTTAGGAGGAAATTTAGCTGGCAACATGATGAAAAGTTCTTCACTTGGTACTTTAGGCAATTCACTTGCTGGTATCCTAGGAGGAGGATTAGGTGGACAGTTATTAGGAATGATTTCTCCTGCAATGGGAGCTGCTGCAGCTAGTGGAGGTATGGATATTACTAGTATACTAGGAAGTGTATTAGGAGGCGGTGTTGGTGGAGGTGTGGTAATGGCTGTTATTGGCTTTATTAAGAAAGCAATGGCGAAGTAAAGATCTGTAGTATAAAAAATCTACTGGAGGCAATTCAATAAATGAATTGCCTCTTTTTTTTATCGTAAACGATCCATCGAACGAACTAATTTTTCATCTTTACTAATAAAACGAAGTGCTAGTAATCCAAAAATCAAAAATAAAAGGGGTAAATACATACCTATCTCATCTCCAATTGCTGCTTCTTGTGCTGCATGCGCTGCTTTATCGGTAAACATTAAAATCATAGCTAATACAAACCCTAAAATGTTTGCCACCACAGCTAATCTGCCTACTAGTAACTGATTTTTTCGATTGTTAAATAGAAAAATACTAATAAACGCTAATCCTCCAGCAATACAAAATAAAGCTAATAATCCTACGTGATCCTGTATATCAAAAATACCATCACTCCAAATTGCTGAATCCGAAATTCGTTGATTGGAATCGGCAAAAGGAAAGGCAAAGAGAGCAAAGGCACAGCCTGCTGCTAATAATAAAAAGATAGATTGAATTCGTTGTATCATAAATTCTCAGTTTTATACTGCAAATATACAAATCCATTGTATGTGATAGATGGAATCTCATACAAAATTAAATGAATCATAGTATACATCATGTCGAAAATATATTCCCAAGCTTACAGATACGGGATTTGAGAAAATGCAGTACTTGAATAAATCTTTATTCTACCTGATATGCCCCATTTAAATCGGTATTCTCTAAATTTGTAGTTATGCATGCACAACTTAGTTATTGGGAGCGCGAGACCTTTTTTAACGCTATTGATGTAGCCATAATCGGTAGTGGTATTGTTGGTTTAAATGCAGCCATTACTTTGAAAGAAAAACAACCCAACTGGAATATTGTGATTCTGGAAAGAGGGGTCTTACCCATTGGCGCAAGTACACGTAATGCAGGTTTTGCCTGTTTTGGTAGTTTAACGGAATTGATTGATGATGTTGAAAATGGAAAAGAAGAAGAAGTCTTTCATTTAGTAGAACGACGCTGGCAAGGGTTAAAAAAACTACGAGAACGTATTGGAGATCAAGCACTGGGTTATAAAGAATGGGGAGGATATGAAATTTTTAAAGCAGATGAAATTGATATTTTTCAAAATTGTAACGCTAAAATCTCTTATTTCAATGAAAAAGTAAGAAAAATTACTGGATTTGCAGATACATATCAAGATGTCTCACTTACTAAAAACCAATTTGGGTTTAAAGGAGTACATCATCTTATTCTAAATCGAGCAGAAGGACAAATTCATACAGGTAAAATGATGAATGCTCTTTTGTCAATTGCTCATCACAAAGGAATAAAGATTTACAATGGTATAGAAATCAAACAAATGGAAGAAGAAAAGGATAAAGTTGTTATCCATACTTCTAATAATTGGAAAATTTCAAGCCAACAAGTGTTGGTAGCTACGAATGGTTTTGCACGGCAATTATTTCCTGATTTACAGATTGAACCTGCTCGAAATCAAGTTTTAATTACACAACCCATTCCCAATCTAAAAATTAAAGGATGTTTTCATTATGATCGGGGCTATTTCTATTTTCGTAATATTGATAATCGTATTTTATTAGGTGGTGGAAGACATTTAGCCAAGCAAGAAGAAGCAACCAATTCTTTTGGAACGACCCCTTTTATACAAAATGAATTGAAGCAATTATTAGAAAATGTAATTTCACCCCATCAAAAAGTAGCCATAGATCAATGGTGGAGTGGAATACTAGGAGTGGGAGCTAAGAAAACGCCGATTATAAAAAAAATATCTGAACGGATAATCGTAGCAATTCGTTTAGGAGGAATGGGGGTTGCACTAGGGAGTTTGGTAGGAGAGAAGGGCGCGCAAGTTTTATTGAGTTAAAATTATTTAATGAAGATTCATAAGCTATTATTCATTCTTTTATACTGCCTTTTGTGGCAAAGTACAATTTTTGCACAAGTGGAGGAAACACAAGACACGACTAGTCGAGTGAATGTGATTTACTCTGAATATGCAGAAGGTACACGAGAAGATGAGGAAGAAATTCGTCGTTTAGCAGGACAAGTTGAACTGCGTCAAGACAGTGTATTTATGTCATGTGATACCGCGACTATTGCAGTTATTGCCAATAATTTAAATGCTTATGGAAATGTCATCATCCAACAAGGCGATTCTTTAGTGATTTTTGCAGATTCTTTAGATTATAAAGGAAATGCCAAGATCGCTCAGTTATTTGGGAACGTCATTTTTCAAAATGGTGAACAACAATTATTTACGGATAGTTTGCGCTATGACTTAAATAGAAAGGTGGCGACTTATCGTTCAGGAGCGATTTTATCTAATGGAACCACAAAATTACAAAGTACTATTGGCTATTATTATACAGAATCTAGTCAAGCGTTTTTTAAAGATAGTGTTATTGTGATTGACCCTGAATTTGAATTGCGTTCGGATACCTTATTGTTTAATACTGAATCAAAACTAGTTACCTTTTTAGGGCCAACCCGAATTAATCAAAATGATAGTAAAATTTATTGTGAAGGCGGATTTTACGATACAGCAGGAAAAAAAGCGAAGTTTCTAGGTAATCCACAATATGTAAAAGAAGAACAAATTGCCTTGGCCGATAGTATTTTTTATAATGGCGATAGAGGCGAAATTTTACTTCAAGGCAATGCAATTTTTATTGAAAATGAAAAACGAGCAAAAGCAGATTTGATTCGTTATGACGAAAAAAATGATATTACTTTTTTAGAAGGAGATGCCTTATATGAAGATGAAAATCAAATAGTAGATGCCGATACGATTGTGTATAATTCCAGTACAGAACAATTTGTCACGAGTGGACGCTCTATTTTACGCGATTCTTCTCAATATTTAGAAGCAGATGCCATCAATTATATTCAAGAAACAGGATTAGGGCAAGCCACAGGAAACGTCATTTGGATAGATACGACTGCCGATCTTGAGATTCGAGGAGAAATACTCAACTATAATGAAGCTGAAAATCATGTAGAAGCAACAGGTGGACGCCCTTTACTCATTACAAAATTGGATGGAGACTCCTTATTTCTCTCAGCGGATACCCTCGTTTCGCGTCCTACAGATACACTTTTTTCAGATAGTACTCGAAATTTGTATGCTTATCGAAATGTAAAGATTTTTAAACAAGATTTACAGTCCGTTTGTGACTCCTTAGTTTTTAATGGGCAAGATTCTATTTTTACTTTCTTTGATGACCCATTAATTTGGTCGGATACTTCTCAATTTTCGGCAGATACGATTCATATGAAGCTCAAAAATGGGCAATTAGATACGATCATTTTGCGCCAAAATAGTTTTATTGTAAATTCGCCAGATGAAATTCTATTTAATCAAATAAAAGGTCGAAACACTATTGTAGAGTTTACCGAAAATGAAGTAGATCGAATGCTCGTGAATGGAAATGCCGAATTTGTCTACTATATTGCGGATGATAATAAGGCTTATATTGCAGCGAATCAAGCCGTTTGTAGTAATATGAAAATAGAATTTGGCAGTAATGAAGTAGAACGAATTAACTGTTTTCCCAATCCAACTGCCAATTTAGTTCCCATGAAAGAAGTGCAAAAAGCACCAATAAAACTAGATGGAATTGGCTGGAAAACTAATTTACGACCCAAATCAAAAGAAGATATTCTCCTTCAAAATGGGCAACAGAAAATCACTATTGAAGGAGCACCCAATTTAAAAACAATAACATCAAAAAAGCCAGAAGAATAATGCGTTATTTTTTTCTTTTTATTTGCTGTTTATTCACGTCAATACTCTTAGCCAATGTCGATGTACGCTTTGAGGAAGGAAATACAGCCTATCAAGCAAAAGATTATGCAACGGCTGTTGCCAAATATGAAGCAGTCGTACAAGAAGGCTATCAATCTTCAGAACTTTATTACAATTTAGCGAATAGCTATTATCGTAATCAACAAATAGGAAAGGCAATTTTATTTTATGAACGGACACTTCTCTTAAAACCAAATCATAAAGATGCTGCCTTCAATCTTGGTTTAGCCAATCAAATACAAAAAGACGAAATAGACGAACTTCCTCCCTTTTTCTTAAAGGCATGGTGGCAAGGTTTACATCACTTTTTTTCCTCTACCATTTGGAGTATTTTAGCTATTCTTTTATTATGGATTGCAATAGCAGGCGTTTGTTTTTGGATTATTGGAAATGATCGAAATCGTCGGAAGCAAGGATTTATTTTAGCGTTGAGTGGGAGTTTATTGACACTATTATTCTTTTTATTAGCTAGTAGTCAAGCTGCCTATGAACAAGATACAGGTAAGGCAATTATTACACAAAAAGAGGTTGCTCTTTTAAATGCCCCTGATGCAACAAGCCCCACAATTATTGCTATTCATGAAGGATTAAAAGTGGAAATTTTAGACGAGATAGGCGAGTGGTACAAACTTCGCTTACCAAATGGGGAAGAGGGTTGGATGAAAAAAACAGAAGTTGAAAAAATCTAAATCTTATGCTTACTCCTTTTGATGATACGTACTATATGAAACAGGCCTTGCATGAAGCCCAAAAGGCAGCAGTAGCAGGAGAAGTACCTGTGGGTGCAGTTGTAGTTTGCAAAGACCGCATCATAGCACGCGCACACAATCAAACGGAATTATTGCAAGACGTAACGGCGCACGCAGAAATGTTAGCCATTACAGCAGCAGCTTCTTATTTGGGAAGTAAATATTTAACAGATTGTACGCTCTTTGTAACGCTCGAACCTTGTATGATGTGTGGAGGGGCCTTGGCGTGGGCGCAATTGAGTCGCGTAGTGTATGGCGCATCGGATGAGAAGAGAGGATTTATGCGTTTTGGAAAATCCGTTTTACATCCAAAGACGAAGGTAGAATATGGTTTTATGGAAGAGGAATGCCGTTCTTTGATCCAATCTTTTTTTAAGGTAAGGCGATAAAAAAAGCCGTAATCGAGGGGTGATTACGGCTTCGCAAAATATTTGTTAACCTATTAAATTTATTACTTTTAGTGTTCGTCAAAAATTAGATTAATTATTTGACCGTAACTTAATTTCTTACAGTAGATTATATTTATCCACCACTGGAGCTACGTTTACTAGCTACATTTGGCTTTTTCTTGATTTCATCATCCACTTTCATTAGATTGAGTTTCTCTTCTTCATCGTCCATTCGGAAAACAATTTTGTATTTTCCTTCTTTTTCATCTTCTAAATTGATCTGAAATTCATTTAATCCATTGATGACTTGCTGTTTGGCAGAAAATATTTCTTCTCCACGGTAAGAAATCAAAGAATACTCCATTTCTCCCTCTGTCATTGCATCAATGGTTACTTCAAAAAGAGAAGTGACTGTAATCGTACTGAAATTGATAATCATAAACTGATTAGTCATTTCTTTTTTAACCATAACGGCATCAGATAAACTTTCTGTTCCGTCGATGTCCGTTTGGCGCAATCGGTAGAAAGCTTCTTCATCTATCACTTGAATATCCATGTAGCGATAGCTTACCTCTTCATCAGAATTTCCAGCAGCTTCTACTTTACCAATATTCTCAAAGGAAACACCGTCCAATGATTTTTCAATAAAGAAATACGCACTTTCAATTTCAGAAGAAGTCCTCCATTCCAGCAAATTTCCAATTTCAAATTCTTCTCCATCTACACTCAGTGGAGCAGAATAAGCAACTGCAGCATTTAGAGTACTTGAGAAAAACAATAATGTTAGCAGGGGGAAGGCAGTTAAAAGTTTTTTAAGTGTCATAACCTTCCAGGGTTTTATAGTGATTTTAAGTTTTAATCGGTTCACGCGTACAAGGTGTAAAATTGTATTCGATATTTTTAGCTGGAAAAGGCGAATTTGTGACGTTAAAGATGGGTTAATTAGAAGTTAAACTATCTTAATGGGGTAGCGTTCAATGGCTATATTTTATAAATTCATATAAGATTTGAGAAAAACACCTCTCTTAGGCACGCGGAGAAAATAAATTTACTTTCCTTGAAATAGCGAAAATTATAAGTCGTTGAAAATGATATTAATTGAGCTAATTCGAGGAATTGAAAATGTAAATTTATTCGTGCCCCACTACTTAATTATATTTTCCAAATGTATCTTAAAAAAACCGTTCATATGAAATTATTAAAAACGATCGCGTTGCTGGGCATTGTATTAATGGGCGTCACTTCTTGTAGCCCTAGACTCACTCCTTTTACTCAAGAATTATATTATCAAAATAATTGGTCAGAACATGAATTGAAGAAGATTCAATTTTATCTGTCTCGTGATATTGTATTGTATCGAAATGTTACGGAGGGTTCTTCTACTATAGAATCAGGTAAAATACGGATGGTAAAAGGACAAAAAGTGGAAGAATTGGTTATTCCATCAGGGACACCAGGGGTCATGGTATTTTCGCCTAAAGATGATCGTTTTGCAATTTCTTTTGAAGATAATAATGATGAACGCTATTTAATCTTTGGACCAAATCCTAAAATAGATAACAAATACACCCTACGCGCAAAAGAATGGAAACGCCGACAAGGAACGGTTCGTTATGAAGGTCGAGAATATATAACGGATCGAGAAAGTGCTTATGCTGCTCTAATGGTTGATTTGAGAAAGATCAAAAAGACGCAAGTGAAACGACGAGTGGCAGATGGAAGAAAGTTATAAATTGTTAAGAAATGAATAATTTAAAAATCCAGAATGGGGTAAATTTGTGACACCATTCTGGATGCTCAATTTATGACATAATTTGCTCGGATTGCTCCAATTTTTGAACACATTTTGCTAAACTATCTCGCCAATGTGGAATTGTTATATCAAAAGCTGCTTTTATTTTTCCCTTATTTAATACACTAAAAGGAGGTCGTTTAGCTGGAGTGGGATATTGAACCGTTTCAATTGGAAAAGTAGCACATTCAATTCCAGATAAATCAAAAACGGCGCGCGCAAAATCATACCAACTCGTTACCCCTTCATTACTATAGTGATAAATTCCACCAAATAGATTATCACTAATCACATCTTCTTCTATTTTATGAATGATAGTGAGCATAGCTGAAGCCAAATCATGTGCATAAGTAGGCGTACCAATTTGGTCAAATACAATATTCAATTGGTCGCGTTCTTTTCCAAGACGGCGCATTGTTTTTACAAAATTATGCCCAAAGGTAGAATATACCCAAGAAGTGCGAATCACCATTGTAGTAGGATGAATCTGTTGTGCAACTTGATCTCCTGCTAATTTTGTACTGGCATAGACACTTTGCGGATTAGTGGTATCTCCTTCTTTGAAGGGCGCATTTTGATCATTATGATATACATAATCTGTCGATAATTGGATGAGCTTGGCTTCATGTAAAGTACAAGCTTGCGCAAGATGTTTAGGGCCATCTACATTGATGGCTGTAGCTAATGCTTCATTGGATTCAGCTTTATCGACAGCAGTATAAGCAGCACAGTTAATACAATAATCTATATCGTATTTTTTGAAATACTCAAAGACCGCATCACTACTGGTAATATCCAAATCATCTACATCTGTAAATATAAACCTCCAGTTGGGGTATTGTTCTGCTAATTGTTGGAGTTCATTTCCAACTTGACCATTGCTGCCTGTGATAAGTAATATGGGCATTTTCTTTTCTTTTAAGATTTTTTAAAAGGCGACTTCACTAGAAAAGTGTTCACCAAAAAGTGGAGCGACAGCATCTTTTTCTGATAATTGAACTTTAGATGCATCTATTTCCCAATCAATAGCTAAAGTAGGATCATTAAAACGAATGCTTCCTTCAGAGGCTTTGTTATAAAGATTATCACATTTATACATAAACGTAGCTACCTCTGTTAAGACTACAAATCCATGCGCAAAACCTCTAGGTACAAATAACTGCTTTTTATTTTCAGCACTCAATCGAATACTATACCATTGACCAAAAGTAGGCGAGCCTTCTCGTATATCTACAGCCACATCTAAGACTTCTCCTTCGCTTACTCGTACAAGTTTGGCTTGGGCATGTTCTCCTCTTTGATAATGTAAGCCTCTCAATACACCATATTGTGAATAGGATTGATTGTCTTGTACAAAGACAGTTTCAATTCCACCATCTTTAAAAAGATGAGCATTATAACTTTCAAAAAAATAACCTCTATCATCTCCAAAAACGCGAGGTTCAAAGACTTTTAAATCCCGAATGGGTGTATCAAAAAATGGCATACAATAATTATTTCTTTTTTATACTAGATGTAAGTGAATTGAGTTACTTTTTTCTAAAGAAAATAGAAATGGGCACTCCCGTAAAATCAAATTTACTTCGTAGAGTGTTTTCCAAAAAATTGCGATAACTCTCCTTTACATGTTTGGGATAATTACAAAAGAAAGCAAAAGCAGGATAATACAAGGGTAATTGAGTAATGTATTTGATTTTGATGAATTTTCCACGATGCGATGGAGGGGGATAATATGCAATAGCATCTTGCATCACTTCATTGAGAACAGAAGTTTTAATCTTTCGAGTTCGATTGTCAAAAACTTTTAATGCAGCTTCTATAGCTTTAAAAATCCGCTGTTTATTCATAGCAGAAACAAAAATGATTGGAATATCATTGAAAGGAGCAATACGCCTACGTATTTCTTTTTCAAAATCACGAGCAGTATTGGTTTCTTTTTCGATTAAATCCCATTTATTGACGAGCATGACGACCCCTTTGTGTCGTTTTTGGGCTAAACGAAAGATACTCATATCTTGTGCTTCCACACCAGTTTGTGCATCAATCATTAAAATACACACATCTGCTTCTTCCATAGCACGAATAGCGCGCATCACAGAATAAAACTCCAGATTTTCATGCACCCGTGATTTTTTTCGAATTCCAGCAGTATCAATAATGTAAAATTCTTTATCGAATTTATTGTATTTGGTGTGAATAGAATCACGTGTTGTACCAGCAATATCCGTTACGATATTTCGGTCTTCACCAAGTAAGGCATTCACTAAGGATGATTTTCCCACATTAGGTTGCCCCATGATAGCAAATTTGGGCAGTTCATCCGTTAGATCTTTTTCTTCGTCAATATGTTCAGTCAGAGCATCCAAAAAATCACCTGTACCACTTCCTGTTAAAGAAGACAAAAAGTACGTATCCTCAAAACCCAAACTCCAAAATTCATTGGCATCTAAGAGGCGTTGATGATTATCGGCTTTGTTAACGACTAAAAAAACCTGTTTATTCGATCGACGAAGCATATTGGCGACATCCTCATCTAAATCCGTAATGCCTGTCATAACATCTACCATGAATACGATGACATCGGCTTCATCGATGGCAATACGAACTTGAGAACGGATTTCTTTTTCAAAAACATCATCGCTATTTTCTACAAAGCCCCCCGTATCAATTACGGTAAAGAATTTACCATTCCAATCACTCGATCCATACTGCCGATCACGAGTGACACCACTTATATCATCAATGATGGCTTGACGTTCTCCGATCAGACGATTGTAAAGTGTTGATTTTCCTACATTTGGACGGCCAACGATGGCCACTATATTTCCCATTGTTTAGTTAATTCTAATTTTCTGCAAAGGTATGAATTTTTCTAGTTGCTAGAAGAATTTAAAAAGTGCTTATCAATTGATAAAAGCTT
The DNA here is from genome assembly GCA_020628645.1 of Saprospiraceae bacterium. Taxonomy (GTDB): domain Bacteria; phylum Bacteroidota; class Bacteroidia; order Chitinophagales; family Saprospiraceae; genus JAHDES01. Next base: position 61,238 of record JAHDES010000001.1, on the reverse strand, counting down.
GTAAACCATTCATACTGATCTATTGTTCCCTTTTTAGTGCTTATTCTACTATCTTTAACAAAATAAAATCTTTTTATATGAAACCGTCCATGATTAAAAAGTCTTTAGACGCACAACGAAATGACTTTTCAATTATGGTAAGTTCCATGTGACCTAATTAAAAATAAAACAAGACAGATGAAAAATCTTTTACTTCTTCTTTTCTTTTTTGCATTCTCTTTTTCACTTTCTGCTCAACAATTTCTAAGTGGTTCTATTGAACATGATGAGTTGACACGGGATTATCTAGTGTATGTACCAGCGTCTTATACTGGAGATGAGGCTGTGCCACTAGTGTTTAATTTTCATGGGTATGGGAGTAATGCTAGTGAGCAACAATTTTATAGTGGTCTTTTTACGGTAGCTGCTGAAAATAACTTTTTATTAGTTCATCCTCAAGGTACGCCTTTAGTCGGAACAGATCTTTCCCATTTTAATGTAGGAGGATGGACAATAGAAAGTACAGTAGATGATGTAGGCTTTACGAGTGCATTGCTTGATACTTTAATTGCAAATTATAATATAGACACCGATCGTGTCTATTCTACAGGAATGTCGAATGGAGGTTATATGAGTTTTTTATTAGCGTGCCAGTTAAGTGATCGTATTGCAGCAGTAGCTTCAGTAACAGGTTCCATGACAACTGAAACCTATGATGCGTGTAATCCTCAACACCCTACTCCTGTGCTTCAAATTCATGGTACGATGGATGGAACGGTTCCTTATAATGGTGATTTTTGGACAAAATCAATAGACGATGTGGTCGCATACTGGGTGAATTATAATAACTGTACAAATTCTACTATGACAGATGTACCTGATGTTGATATGACTGATGAAAGCACTGTTCAGCATTTTGTGAATGATGGAGGAGATTTATCCGCCAATGTGGAGCACTTTAAAATAATAGGAGGAGGACATACATGGCCAAGTGCAGCTTTTGATTTTGATGTAACCAATTATGATATTAATGCTTCTCAGGAGATTTGGGACTTCTTTTCTCGTTATGATTTGAATGGCCCTATTAGTACAACTACCACTCAAATTGAAGAAAAATCTTTGCGTATTTATCCTAACCCAACAACTTCTTTTGTCCAATTAGAAGGCAATGTGAATTTTGGAGAACCTTATGCGGTGTATGCCCTATCAGGAAAATTAATGCAAGAAGGAATACTTCAGATAACTCAAATTAATCTTTCTGATTTACCCAAAGGCATGTATTTTCTAAGCATAAATCAAGTGACGTATAAAGTTTCTAAAATTGATTAATGATCTGATATGAAAATTTCAACTATTGGAACGGGAAATGTAGGTGGAACATTTTTAAAATAAGTGATAAACTCAATTTAATATTTAGGAAAAATAGATGAATGTGATTACTGATTTCAATGTAATAATCGATTCTAATGGAATGATAGATTTCTACTTGGGTTCAGATAATCAACACAAAAGTGAAAATGTTAGTCTGTTAAGTATCTCATTATTGCATATGTATGGAAGGACAAATTTCATAAAAAGTAATAATAAGCATATTCATTTGACAAAAAATCTCCTAGAGGGAAATGTAGTTAAAAATAAAAGCGGAATCCCTGTAGAGTATGACTATAGTTGGCAGTATGAACTTCAGGTTGAAATAATGAAAGGAGAGGTATACATTGAAAAATGGGGTATCAGTACAAAACTTAGTGGACAAGAATATTTGAAAATATTATCAAGTATTAACGATTTTTTGAATAGATGGCAAACTAAAGAAAAGTTAATCGCTGAGGTTGAGCCTATTTTTGATTTATATCTAAATAATAAATCTGACGAAATCAATTTTGAGTCAAGAACTACTAGGGATGGTGACAAACTATTATTATTTCATAAAAAAGAAAATAACACTTTTGCTTTTGACGATTTTATCAATCGTATTGAGTGGCCAATTCATATGACTTAGAAGAACTCTTTTGTTTAGACTACCTTATAAAAAAAAGCATTTTGGAGCAAATCCAAAATGCTTTTTTGATGTATGTTGTTTATGCTTTTATTGATCTATTCTGCTGATTGAAAAGCTGCTAAATCAAATAAAAGAGAAAATCGGAGTGTATTATCTAATGGATTACGCTGATTGGTAGTAGGAACTAGGTAAGAGAAGTTCAATCCAAAGATATTATATTTCAACCCTAAACCAACCGTAAAATACTTACGATTACCTTTAGTAGAATGCTCGCCATAATATCCAGCACGCACTGCAAATTGTTTATCATACCAATATTCTAAACCTACAGAAAACATTAACTCTCTAAGCTCTTCGGAGAAACCTTCTGGAGCATCACCAAATGAAGAAAAGATACTAGATACAATACCTTGTTCTTTATAATCAGGGACATCCACTTCACCTGAGGTATCGCATATGCTTGCATCGCCAACACATGGGGTTGGTACCATTAGCTTATTGACATCTGCTGCGATTGTGAATGAGTTATAATCATCTATCTCTATACCCCAAGCAGCACCTACGCCTAAATTGGCAGGTAAATAATCTTTATTGATAGATTGTGTATAAGTGATTTTTGAACCAATATTCGTAATCGCAAGTGCTACAGATAAATCAGAACCACTTCCTACACCTTCTAAAGGGGTTTTATAGGTAAGTGAAACATCAGCGGCTCCAGCATTTCCAGGATTAATTTCCGTTACACCAATTTGTTGACCAGCAGCTAAATTAGAATAAATATATTTTGCAGTTAAGGCAGCAGAAAATTTATCGGTTAATTTACGAGCATAGGAAAGAGCCACCTCAAATTCATTTGGACGTCCAACACCAGTAGGTGTTCCATTTTCATCAGTAAAACTAATTTCACCTAAAGAAAAATAACGCAAACCAATACCAATCGCCTGATCATCACTGATTTGAGTGTACCCACTTAAATATGCCAAATAAACATCCGTTAATCCTAAAGCTCTTAACCAAGGTGTATAGGTAACAGAAATTCCTAATTGGTCTTCAGCAAATACTAATTTGGATGGATTAAGGTGCATCGCATTCGCATCAGGAGATATTGCCAAACCTGCGTCGCCCATCGCACCAGATCGTGCATCAGGTGTAATGCGGAGAAAAGGAACGGCTGTAAAAATAGAGTTGACACAATCGCCACCGTTAGGAGAAGTAGTAGTACCCGTACTTGGATCTAAAATACATTGTGCGTTCTGCGCATTTAAAAAAGTAATGCAACAAAAAAGGCATGCAATGCAAAGAGTCAAATTTTTCATAATTTAGTGCTATTTCAAAATTTTTCGCAAAAATACACAAAAAAAATATAATCTGTAACGGTAGTAAGGATGTGGCGAGGGTAGAAATTTGTTAGTATTCATAAATACCTCTATCCAAACGTTAGGGTGTATTTTTTATTGTTAGTTGTTTTTGTTTTTTCTATTTTAAGATGACTAATTTTTCAAAATCACTTTCATTCGCTGTAGTTGTACTCGTTTCATCACCACTATTAATTTTTATTTTGTACAAATAAACGCCTCTTGCGAGCTGATCGCCAAAATCATCTGTGCCATTCCAGTGTACATCCGTCACACGATAACCATCAGAAAGTACTTGTTGTTCGATAGTTTTAACGAGGCGACCACTTACTGTAAATATACGTACTTGAACATTTAACAATTGATCGGGTAAATTATGTTCAAATTGAAATTGAGTACTAGTTGTAAATGGATTAGGATAATTCAATACATGTGCCAAAGCGGCTTGTTCGGATTTGGCTACAACAAATTCTGTATAACCTTTAGCTGCATTATTGGCAACATCCCAAGCTTCTACTGCTACAGAATGCCTACCTTCTTCTATGTCAAATAAAGGGAATTTTACGACGCCTTTGGTATAATCATCCAAAGCTGCTTCATAAAAATCATTCAACAAATAGGTTTGTTGTGTATTTTCATCTAAGGTAGCACTTAAATCATGGCCTATACTATTCCCTGCAACATTGATACCATTATCGTCAGATAGCTTTATATATAAAACAGGGTTTTCACTAGTCACCCCACCAAAAACAAAATTTTCATTGTTCATAAAGACCTCTACAGAAGGCCCTGTTTGGTCATTATTCGCAGTAGTAGAAGTACCACCAATAATGATTTTATCATAAAAACCAGCTGCATCTCGAAGTTGATCATCTTTGGCGTAATAACTTATTTTCCCTTCGCCAAAATTGTAATTTATATCTTTTGGGATGACAAAAGAAAATTCAAATTCACCATTGCTTACACTGGCTACTCCTTTGAATAAGACATTTTTTTGCAATTGAAAATTAGTAGGTGAACTTCCTTGATCTTGCCCAAGCGTAGTGATTGTAGAGTATTTATCATAAATAGTTGGAAAAATTTGACCATTAAAATCATCTATTAGGTTTCCATTGGGGGCTACTATTTTTCCTCTTACTTGTACGGTCTGTAGTGCATTTAAGGTATCTAATGATTCATCTGAAACTTCTTGACCGTTAATAAAAGTTGTTTCTACACTATATTTGGGAATAGCTAATCGCATAGATGGATCACCCAATAAAGTAAATTTTCTTGAATTATTTGTAAACCCAAAGCCAGAATTAGAGTTTTTCGCTCTTCTTAAAATTTCCCCAATAGGCATTGAATTTAATACATCATCTTTTTCAAATATTTGTTCAAAAACAGCACGAGTAAGTTCTTCATTTGTACTTGCATAAACGGCTCTTACTGTAGTAAATAAACCTATTGTTCCACCACCAGCTTGTAGGATGGTACGTTCGCCAGCCGTTACAAAAGCAGGATCATCATAACCTGAAAAAGAACATGTTGCAGTAACAAAAAGAGGTAATTTTTTTGCATTTGTCCAAGACTCAATATTTTGAATATCTAAAACTCGCTCTTGAGTCCAGCCTTTTGCCCCACCATGCCCTAAATAATTAACGACCAATGCTCCTTTAAATAGCGTTTTATTGATTGCTTCTGTAACTTCAGGATATTTTTCACCACCAGGAGTAGAAACTTGTTGAAAAGCATCTAGGTATATTTTATCCAAATTAAAATGTTGATAAGAAGTATCTATCATTTCAGCTATACCATCAGCATCACGTAGATGTAAATTGTTATCTTCATCGTCGGCTACATAAACAACGCGATTTTGCCAGTCGCCTTTAAATTCTGGATTGGTATCATAGTCGATAATTTTATTAATAACTAGTCGTGCTTCTTGAGATGTTTTAACAGGAAATCGCCCTACTGCAATATCCAAAGCACCTTGTAAGAATTCACCTTCATCATCTGATAAAAGAGCAAAGTAATCATCAGCAGGATAAGAATTGATAGGTTGAAGAGAATTGGGGGTTTCATATACAGGCACTAAATCAGAGCGCTCTTCAAAAGAATAAATACCACGGGCATCAAAAGAACCATCACCAAAGAGCAATAAATACTTGAAACGATCAGTACGATCATGGAGCATTTTTGCTAAATCTCGAATAGCAGTAGGATCTAAACGCCCAGACGAGAATTCATTATAAATTTGTGGTAAAGCAACTGTTGCAACTTCTAATCCACTATACTGACGACGATGATTGGCAAACTGTTCAGCTTCCACTTGTAATAAAGTTGGATAAACAATGAGTAAATCTATATTATCTAGCGCGTGTAAATTTTGATTTTCAATTGCGCCAATAGCAATTGGACTAAGCAAGGTGCTTGATGGATCAAAGGCAATAAAAGTTCGCAACTGTTCGGTAGGGCATCCAAAACTTAATTCCGTTCCATTTAAATTAGTTTCCATTTGAATAGGGGATAAAGGGCTAGTAATATCCCAAACAAGGGTGTTGGTATTGGCATTGCTTAAACGGAAAGTAGAACTAGCATAATTTGTAGAATTTGTATCTCTAAAAATTAGTTGATCCCCTGTCATTTGTAATTGTCGTCTAGCATGAATTTCTATAAAATCTAACCAACCTTCACTTGTTGTACTATTTTCTAAATAATTAATAGTAACATCCATTGAAGCCGTAGGATTTTCAATAAGGGTATTCACACGACCAATATATGCATAAGTGGACTCTACATTTCCAGTATTGGTAGAAAGGATCGTGCTACTATTTAGTGTTGTATTATTTAAAGTAGCTTCAAATCGGCTTGAATTATCACTACGACCTGCAAATTCAACTTTTACTCGTGCAGGAGTGGAAGCATCGATGTTAGGAAAGTTGAAATTTTCATAGTTACGTTCACGAACACCTTCAAATAAATCGCCAAACCAATCTTGACCAGCCCCTTGACCAGATTGATAGTCGTGTAAGAGATTAAATTTATCTTCTTCATAATGTACTATGGCATCAAAACCGCTTACTGTATGCACGGTGTTGTTTAGAGTGTTTTGAGTAGTGATAGGTGTTCGATTTTCAGCACTAATTTTAATGAAGTAATAATTTCGATTATCATAAACATTCTTGATATAATCAAACTGTTGTGTTTCTTGATTAAATTGAATGGTATTGGGGCCTTCTGCATAAAAGATTAGTTGATCAGTGGCATCAAAACTACCATCTTCTCCTCCTTCAATATACACAGGAACTTCTTTCAAGTCATCCGTACGAGGGAGACTCAAAAGCTCAGGTAATGGCCCTCCTCCTGCGCCATAGATTTTTATGGTATTAGGATTTACATTATCAATATTAATATTGAGTTCATCCTTTAAAAAAGTGTAGGATAATTGATGCATGCCTTCTTCTTCCACCGCAATTTTATAAAGCTCTCCATCTGCTAATGCAGAGATAGTGGTGGTGATAGGGCCGCGATAATTAGGTAGTGCTTTTGGAGAAATACGAATATCTATTTGCGCTTTTTCGAGTTTTTCATAACTATTCGTACTAAGCTTTCGTATAGGAAGTAAGAGTACTTTTCCAATATATTGATTCCTATCTTTTTCAATACTAGTAATTATTTGAAAATCATTAGAAATAGTCCCTTGAGTGAATGCCTCTTTGATGGTAATAGAACTGGACTCTATCACTCGTAAATTTGCATTAATATTGGAATAGCCAGAAAGTGGAAAGGTTTTGATGTATGCAGGAATAGAAGGGGATTCTGAGGAAAGGATGGCACCTTTGAAATTCCAAATTTCCAAGGGTGGTTGTTCTTCAGTAATAGAATGAATAATTGGGTTGGAATTCCATTTTAATTGAATAGGAATTGAAAAACTAGATTGTGCAGAAAGTTGTGTAAAACTAACGACAAGACTAATGATTACGGTAAGGAGAAGCTTCATTTTAGTATATTTTCAGCTATATTAAGTTTGAACCTTAAAAATGAAATAAATATGTTATCAAAACGTTAAGTATTGGAGTGTATTGTTTATCTTAACACTCTTTGTCTTTTCCCTTGCAAACTTACTAGAATTATAGAACTCCTTTTGCAATATTCATAATATATATCAAGCTCAAGACATAATATTTATGCTAAGACAATTTACGATTTTATTTGGTATCATTTTGGGAATAGGAGGTGGCTCTTATATAAATGCCCAAGACCAAATTTACAGCCAGTTTTATGCTGCACCTTTACAGGTTAATCCTGCTTTTGCTGGAAATACTTATGCCCCTTTTATAAGCATCAATTATAGAAATCAATGGTCTTCAATTCCTCAGGCTTATCGTTCATATACACTTTCTTATGATCAATTTTTTGAAGATCTAAATAGTGGATTTGGGCTAATGGTTAGTTCAGATGATGCAGGTTTAGGGCTATGGAAAACCAATCGTATTACTGGAACTTTCGCTTATCGAGTACAAGTTAATCGAGATTTTTCCATGAAATTAGGTGTAGAGGCTGGTGCTATACAAACTAGAATTGCTTGGGATAAGTTCATCTTTCCCGACCAAATAGACCAAATTGATGGGCCTATTAATTCATCTGGAATACCATTTGACTCTGGCGAAGTTGCACCCGATAATTTGAATAGAACTGTTTTAGATATTTCAGCGGGTATTTTAGCATATGGACCTAAATTTTATGGCGGTCTAAGTTTAAAGCATATTAATACTCCTAATGATAATTATTTGGATATCAATACCAATTTAAATGCAGGTTGGCCAATGCGAATGACTGTGCATGGCGGGATGCAAATCACCCTTCAAGAAGGCAATAAACGTAATTCCAAGACGTTTATATCTCCGAATGTTTTATATATTCAACAGCGTGATTTTGCTCAATTAAATGTAGGAGCTTATGCTAGTATAGGCCCAGTATTTGCAGGTTTGTGGTATCGTCAAGCATTTACTAATAGTGATGCCGCAATTGTATTAGTGGGTGTGCAACGAGGCGTATTCAAATTTGGATACAGCTATGATTATACGGTTTCATCTTTAGAGAACACCCAATCAGGAGGAAGTCACGAAGTATCTATTAGTTTAAATTTTGAAACGGGTAGAAGAGTAGATTATAATGATTGCTTTGATTTATTTCGATAAAATATTTAAGGGCTGAAATGTTAAAATTTAGAACATAAATGCTTTTTTGTTAAAAATGTACGTTAAAGCCTTGAATAAATAAAATTAGGTTGACTTTAATAAGCTAAAATTAGATTCAGCCTATTTATTTATATTTAACTTGATATATGATTGTTTTTTAGTTGAAAACTATTTAATCTTATATCTCGTATACAATTTGAGTGCAAACTCAACTATTCTAGTTGCATAATTTTTGAAGAAAAGAAAGGTGTTAATATTGTATCCATTCTATTAGATTTACTTCTAATTGCTCATCCTTTTTTTTCTAGTAATTATATCATTTGGAAAACTTATTTTTCCTTCATAGTGATTTTTATTTTGAGCCTTGGGGCTGAATCACTATATTTGTTGGTCTTTTTTAAAAACTACTGCACTTTAAAACTTTAAAAAGAGATGAGAAATCTTTTAAAATTAAGCGTATTCTTCTTTCTAGCTATCTTCATGATGAGCTCATGTGGGAAGAAAGAGCGTTCTACTTCCACAGGTTGGATGTATAATGATCAAGAATGGGGTGGATTTGAAAAACTTGATTACGAAGGTCAAGTTACAGGTCCCAATCTTGTCCTCGTAGAAGGAGGTACATTCACTATGGGCTTATCAGATCAAGATGTAACTTATGATTGGTCAAATATTCCTAGACGAGTAACAGTTTCTTCTTTTTATATGGACGAAACGGAGGTATCTAATATCCACTACAAAGAATATTTGTATTGGTTAAAACGTGTTTTTGGAGAATCTTATCCAGAAGTTCGTATTAATGCTTTACCTGACACCTTAGTATGGCGTGAGGAATTATCTTTCAATGAACCTTTTGTAGAAACATATTTCCGTCACCCTTCCTATGATAATTATCCTGTAGTAGGCGTAAATTGGGTGCAAGCTAATGAATTTTGTCGTTGGCGTACGGATCGAGTAAATGAAATGGTTTTAATAGAAAAAGGTATCTTAAATCCTAATTCTGAGCAAAAGGATGAAGATAACTTTAATACTGAATCTTATCTAGCTGGCCAATACCAAGGAAATGTACGCAAAAACCTTCCAGATTTACAAACAGGAGGAGAGCGTGCAGTTCGCTTTGAAGATGGTATCTTATTACCTGCCTATCGTCTTCCAACGGAAGCCGAATGGGAATATGCAGCTTTAGCTTTAGTAGGAAATCAAACTACAGAACAAGATGAGCGTATTTCTGATCGTCGTCTTTATCCTTGGGATGGTAATACTGTGCGTCAGCAAAGAAGAAACCGTGATCAAGGTAAAATCTTAGCAAACTTTAAGCGTGGACGAGGAGATTATATGGGTATGGCTGGTAAATTAAATGACCACGCTCATATCACAGCTTCAGTAACTTCTTTCATGCCTAATGATTTTGGTTTATATAATATGGCAGGTAATGTAAGTGAATGGACTATGGATTTGTATCGTCCATTGACAAGTTCAGCTTTGCGTGATGTTGAAAATCATGATTTGAATCCTTATCGTGGAGGTAAATTTGAAACTAAAGTTTTAGATGAGAATGGAGCTCCTGTAGAAAAAGATAGCCTTGGTCGTATTCGCTATCGTTATGTAGAAGATGATGAGGTAGCTGATCGCGAAAACTTCCAAAGAGGTCAAGTATATAACTACTTAGATGGTGACAAAGAATCAGAAGTATTCTATGAGTATGGAATTACTACTTTGATTTCTGATAAATCACGTGTAATCAAAGGTGGTTCTTGGGCAGATCGTGCATACTGGATGGCTCCTGGTGCTCGTCGCTTCAAAGAAGAAGATAAATCAGATCGCACCTTAGGTTTCCGTTGTGCAATGACACGAGTAGGTGGTCCTTCTGGTAATGAAGATACTGGTGGTAATATGTTTAAATTTAAGAAAAAGAAAGTAGATCGTCGCTACAAGTAATTTTCTTTAGTAACGGTCAAATAATTACTTCCCGATTTTCTTCAAATAGTGAAAAGATAAACGATTGATAATGAGTTTTCTTGAACTAATTGGAGAAATTTAGAGAGGGAAGTTAAATTTTGATAAATACTTAAATACATATCCCTAAAAAAGTCCTTAGAAGATCAATTTTCTAAGGACTTTTTTTTTATACTTGTAGGTACTTAATCCGACAAAAAATATGATAGATTGCTTTAAGCACGAATACACGAATTTTGGGCGAATACCAACCGCTCGTAGCTCTGAATTAATACTTCATATTGATTTTTTTTAAATTTGTTGGATCAAGTAACTTGTAGGATAAAATGTTGAGTTTATGCTGATAGAAGAATTATATACCCTTTTCTTAAAACGTCCCATTGTTTCTACAGATACACGGAATCTTCCTAAAGATTGTATTTTTTTTGCACTAAAGGGAGATCGTTTTAATGGGAATAAATATGCAGAAGATGCTTTACAAAAAGGGGCAGCTTATGCTGTTATTGATGAAGTAGAATATCAAAAAAATGATCGGTTTATTTTAGTCAAAGATGTTTTAACCTGTTTACAACAACTCGCTAATTATCATCGTCAACAATTTCATATTCCTGTACTCGCCATCACGGGAAGCAACGGAAAAACGACGACAAAAGAACTCATTAGTAGTGTATTAGCAACGCATTATCCTACTCATTATACCAAAGGCAATTTTAATAATCATATTGGCGTTCCGCTCACACTTCTACAACTTAATCAACAACACGAAGTGGCGATTATTGAAATGGGAGCTAATCATGTTGGAGAAATAAAGGCACTTTGTGAAATTGCTCAACCTACTCATGGAATCATAACCAATATAGGTAAAGCACATTTAGAAGGTTTTGGAAGTTTGGAAGGGGTGAAAAAAGCGAAGTCAGAGTTATATCGTTATCTTGAACTAAATAATGGGATGGCGTTTGTTAATTTGGATGAAGCCTATTTATCAGATTTAGTAAAAGGAGTAAATAAAATACTTTGGACTACACAAACCGAAATGCCAAGTTTGGATCATCCCGAACATGAAGTCATTTTAAGAGATGCTTTTCCAAAGGTAAGTTTAGCATTTTTATCTCGAACAGGAGAATTAGTAGAAGTACAAACACAGCTTACAGGACATTATAATTTTAATAATCTAATGATGGCCATTGCAGTGGGTAAATATTTTAAAGTGCCTGCTCAAAAAATAAAGAATGCATTAGAAAATTATGTGTCTACCAATAATCGTTCTCAACTTGTTCAAAAGGGAACCAATACCTACATTTTGGATGCGTATAATGCCAATCCATCGAGCATGCGCAAGGCACTCGAAAATTTTTCAGCCATCCCTGCTTCCAAAAGAGTCGCTATTCTTGGGGATATGTTAGAATTGGGCGATTATAGTGCCGATGAGCACCAAGCTATTATTGATTTAGCTACAGCACAAGGCTACCAACATCTTATTTTAGTTGGGAGTGAGTTTCAAAAAACAAGGCATCAAAATATACACTTTGAAGATGTAAAAGCTTTAAAAAAGTGGATGACTATAAATTCGTTTAAAGATACACACTTCTTAATTAAAGGATCTAGAGGCATACAATTAGAGAAAATACTAGAAGATGAATGAAAAGCAAAGTAACTAAAAAACGCCCCCATAATAGAATGAAGACGTTTTTTAGTTTGTTCTCTTTCTAATTGACACAGGCTTCAATTGTGGCTTCAAACATTGCACCTTTTTTAACTTCAAAACTAGGAAGTAAATCAATACAATTTCCTGCTTTAAAACTCACGTTTCCAGATACAGGAACTAATCCTTCTGAACTCAACTGAATTTTAGCATGATAAGTATCATTAAGGATAGGATTATCATGAATGTTTAAATAATCAGTACAAGAAGTAATCGGTTCTATTCCATAGGATAAAATGCCTCCACAATATGCGGTAATGTGTTCCCAAGGAGTAAAAGTATTGTATGCCATATTAAAGGAATAATCATCTTGTTCATCATAATTTGACCAATCTGTTTTGTGAAAGCGTGTTTGAATATTTCCTGAACTAGCTCCCGGTGCAAGTGTACCTGCTGCTGCAGAAAAACCAATTTCTAAATAATGATCCGCTCCCGTCACTGCACTAGGCAGGCTAACAAAATTGGTTGTAATATTTGCTGCTCCAACAGCAGCATAATCTACATGGGCTTGTTGAGTAGCTGTCCCTTCTTTTGTATACCAATATCTAAAAGTGACATCACTTAGATTGATTGAAGTTGTTCCTGTATTTTCAACGATAAATTCTGGACGAATTTGATTATCGCTGGCAGAACCAGTATTATTATCACTTGTACGGTAATGAATGACGATGCCGCAAGTACTTAAACTAACGTTAACTGTTTTAGTGGTAGAATGACTAAGTCCATATTCATCGATTACTGTTAATGTAATCGTATAGGTTCCTTCTGTAGTATAGGTGTGGGTGTCTGTCATATTAGTATTTGTAGTACCATCGCCAAAATCCCAAGAATAGCTTAATGTACCGCCATTAGGATCAGAAGATAAAGCTGCATCTACACTAACAAGAAGAGGTGGTTGTCCTATTAATGGAGTTGCCGAAAAATCTGCTATGGGAGGATTGTTTTCCACCGTTATGGTAAAGGTATAAGTATCTGTGAATGTGCCATCATTTACCGTTAACTCTACTAAATGAGCACCGGGAGCTGTATAAGTATGATTAGGTGTTAGACCTGATCCTATAGTACCATCGCCAAAATCCCAAGAATAAGATAGTACATCTGCATTTGGATCAGTAGAACCAGAAGCATCAAAGTTGACCATCAAGGCATATCCGCCTGTTGAAGGAGTTGCTGTAAAAAAGGCAATTGGCGGTTGAGGGGTAGGGTCAATTACAGTAATGGTAGTAGTAGTTGTATGCGTTCCACCATTTCCATCATCTACAGTAAGGGTAATCGTGTAAATACCTGGTGTAGAATAGGTATGCGTTGCTGTTACTCCAGAACCAGTAGTACCGTCTCCGAAATCCCAAGTATAAGTTAATAGATCTTCATCTAAATCAGAAGAAGCACTCGCATCTACATTAACAATCAATGGAGCATTTCCAGAAATAGGAGTTGCAGTAAATGAAGCAACAGGTAAATTGTTTGGTGTGCCGCCATCAGGTAATACCCCACAAAGCATTTGACCATTATTGAAAAAAGGAATACGCGGATTGGTTTGTAAAGTATTATTCATTGCGGTCATATCATCAATATAATACGACCAATCATTCGTTGGATCCCAAGCTGTTGCAGGGGCATTATTGGGTAAAGCAATTCTTAATTGAGCTTCTTTATGACTTTCACTTTGACCACCTGGAAAGATGAGTGTGCCAGGGAAACATACTTCAACAAAGTATTCCGTACCAGCAAATAATTGTAAATTAGAAGCCGTAGCACCAGCAGGAGCAACATTCAGACTAATCGTATAATCAGTCGCTGAATATCCTTCGGCAATACCTTCACTGATGTCTATGTAATAACGATAGCAAACATCTTCCGTTACAGCAGCCGGCCATGCAGAATGATTGGTGGCCCAAACGGCGACTTCGGTAAAGGTACTTCCAGAGGCATTTATTTTGGCTTCGTTAAAATATTCCTCACAGATATCATATGTTTCTATCGTAAAGCACATATTTTGAGGGGAAGCACCATATAAATTAACTAGGCGAGCTATTGCTCCTGTAAAACCTGCATTGTAATCACAAGCGACTTCATTTGCAATATAATCACCTCGATCATCTACATATTGGTCATCAGCTGCTCCAGGGCCACCCACTAATGCTCCGTATAAAATATGTCGATTATCAGTAGGAATACTGATACTATTTGCCCATGAACCATGAGCCGTTCGATGATGTGGATTAATAGGTGGATTATTTCCGAAACCAATTACATAAGAACGATTGTTAGGATTATCACCAAGTGCATAATTAATTTGTGCAATCCCAAAATCTCGATAAATTTCACTTTTAGACGGATCACATTGTTCTATAACTTCACTATAAATCAAGGCAACAAATGCGGTATTCGAGGCATATCTAAGCGAACCCCATGTACTCAAATGCGCTTGACCACCGGGCGAATAAGCGATTTGATTACCATTATAGCCCACTGTCCAGAAATCCAACCAGCGTTCCGTATCATCTTTAAATTGTTGCTCTCCTGTCAGTTGTGCCATGAGTGCATAGCAACCGTATGCTTTGTCATCCCAAGCGATGGTCCAAGTATAAGAAGGTACATTTTCTCCTGTTTGTTGATTTAAAAAAGCGTATTCTGTTTCCGCTTTCGCTAAATAAGTAGGATCGCCAGTTGCACGATATAACCAAATTGCTCCCCAAACTAATTCGTCTTGATAACCACTCCAAGAATTATAAAAAGCAGTTGCATCGGTAATCGCATCAGAATATTTGCCGCGATAGGTATCTGCAAAATCATATAAAGCAATAGCATGATCCAATAATTCAGCACTATAAGTAGGGTCATCATTCGCAAAAATCATACTTGCAGCGGCTAAAGCGGCTGCGGTTTCACCTGTTAAATCTGAACCTGGATTTGCAGCATCTACAAAATAAGAAGGTCGAGCCATTTGCATAACTTCAGCAGGCCCCCACCACGCATGATCGGCTGAACCATTTCCAACTTGTCCATAAAATTTATTCGTAGATCCATCAGGATTTCTAATATGGCATTTGATAAAATAATCATTAACAAACTTTAAATTTTCTTTTAGAATCTCCCATTGATCTGTAGTTTGATAAGCGGTGTGATCTTCTATTCCACTCCATGCAAGCATCGTGGCAGTGTATGCCATTGGGAATCCAAATTTCACATGATCGCCAGCATCAAACCAACCTCCAGTTAAATCAATTCCTACATCTGAACCATCATTCATTGCTGCGTCTGCACGCCAAGTAATGCGATTATTTTCAGATAGTGGGCCAGCTTGTTGTGCTTCATAAAAAAGTAAGGATTTACATAAAACTTCTCCATAATCATAAGAACTAGAAGGAGGATTTGAGCTAGTTCCTGTTCCTACAGTTATCTGCGTAGAAAATGTGGTACTTTGACTATCGTTGTCAGTAGCGATAATGGTCAAGGTAAATGTTCCTGCTGAAGTAGGTGTCCAATCTGCTGTCCAGATATTTCCAGATAAATTTGTACTAGAAAGAGGCGTACCATTTATATCCATTTGAACACTAGCTATTGTTCCATCACTATCTGTAATAGTAGCATTTATAGTCAATAAATTATTCACGGTAGCACAGTTTATAGGATCATTTAGTGTGATTACTGGAGCTGGAAGCGGAGGAGGGGTATTGGTAGGTAACCAAAAATTTCCAGTCAAATTAAATAAACTAATTGCTCGTAACGTATTACCAAAATAAAATGGTGGATTATCGGTAATAGCGACAGTTTCTGTATAAATATCGTTTAAAAGCGTTTGATAGGTACTATTACTTCCCATTACACCAACGGCCCATGTACTGATGAATGCAGGTGAATGATAACTTCCTCCAGTACCATTTTGAGGTAAAGGACCTTTTACATTGGCGACACCTACACTTTGAATCCATGCTGCCATATCATTACAAATGGCTTTTGCATTAGCATCAGAATACCAAGCTACATCTGTACCCATTCGCCAAGGATTTCGACAAGCATCCCATCCATATTCATCTGGCCCATTACACGTATTAGGTGTACCCGTATGGTCAGACCAATTGGATACTAAACCTGTAGACGTATTTACATTTGCATTCAATAATCCATAACTGGCGTTAACGGCATTATTCCAAAGGGTACTTTGAGAAGGCATGAAATCTGCAAATACTTTATAATAAGCAGGTGCTTGATAACTTGGATTTCTACAATTATTTCCAAAGCCCCATGCATCACCATTATTGGTTTGGTAAGGCCCATTTTGATTGCTAGGCTGGATTTCATAATCTTTAACAGCGGTAATTAGCGCACTTGCATCAGCTGCATAATCATGTGGACTAGTGGTATTGGGCCATTGATAATTGGCAACGATTAAAGCATTCGCCGCATCGATTTCAGCATCTGTAGCGCCTCCTGAACCAAGTGTTCCACTACACCCTCCAATTTTCCAATTCATCACTCCATTAGTATTCATATTATCTTTATAATATTGCCAAAGTCCGTTGAAGAGAGCTTGATCGGCAGCGTAAGCGGCAAGTAGCATTCCATAAGCAATACCTTCCGAAACTGTTTCGCTTGGAGTATCAAATGTTACTCGAAATCGTTCAGGTGTTCCACCACAAGATTCTACATAATTTGTCTTCCATTGATTATAGGCATTGGCGGCATCTTGCGAAGCACCATACGTCCCTCCAGAAGGAAGGTTAGTAGGCATAATATGTGAACCTGGATAAGTAGTATTTGTGCCAAAGGGAATCGTAGCTCCTGTAGGGGTATTGATTTGTGCATTTAATATTAAAATAGGGGAGAATACGATCAAAATACAAATGCGAGAGATCGTTATGACAATGTTATGCATAATAAAGTTGTGTTTATTTATAAAGACAATAGTATAAAAGCTAATCGTTTACTTATTAGTGTGGACTCTAGGAGACTTTAACAAAAAATTACTACTTGGGAGAGATGTGAGAGGTATGAATAGAATGCTAAAGTAAAAAATATAAATGGTAAAAAAAACAAGAACGCTTTTTTTAACAAAAAACGTTATTTAAGGGTTGAACTTTAAGGTAATTAGTGCTGAAACTTAACAAATTATTATGCTTTAAATTAAATCACGGAGCTTTATATTTTTTTTGATTTTTTCCCCATCTCTAAGAATAACTAGTCGAGTTATTTTTCCTGCTTTTCGCTCTAGACTTGAATTAATTGTACTCAAAGTTAGAAAGTTTGACGGAATGCCTCTAACGCGAATAATTTGATCTCCTTTTTGTATGCCGACTTCAGATGCAGGTGAATTGGGATGGACGATTTGGACAATATACTTATCTTTATTTCTTCCAGATGCAATAATACTCATTCCGCTTTTATCATATTTAAAGGCTTTCTTTATCAATTTAGTGGGCGATAGATAAAGTTTCTCATTGGTATAATCAATTATCATATTATATCGCTGAAGAATCACATTACCTATTACGCCATTTCGAGAATATAATCGAGTAGAATCATGAAAAAATTCTTGTTCTTGAAAATAAGTAATCACTTTAGGTAAGGTAGTACTTGCAATGTCTAAAGATTGTACTCGACCTAAAAATCCTTGCACATAACCACCTAATCCTGCACCTATATTAGAGGGTATTACAGTTCGAGGTAACTGCAAATCAGGATGTGTATTGGTACTTAATAATAGGGTGACACTTGCGCCTGTATCTATAAGCAATCGAGAATTTAATGTATTGCCATTCAGTAATTGAATATTTGTTTGGAGGTAGGGTTTGTGTTTAACAACATCTATATCAATGACTTCATAGCTTGCTTTTCGGGGAGGACTAAAAGTGGATGCTTTGTATATTCGAATAATACGTTTTTTATAATCAATTTTTATTATGTGTCGCCTAAATAAATCTGCTCCAATAATCCCATGTACTTCAATACCCACATGATCAGAAAATTTAAAAATATCTTCATCCAAAACAAGCATATCTTGAGTGGGCGCATGCAAACGACCCACTTTAAGGTGAACATTTCGAATTAATAAGGCATTTACAATAGTTTCTAAATCTGCTCCAATGATGGGTATGACACGTTCATAATCAAAACCTAATAAATCGCTTAAAGCTCGATCCATCAAGATGGTATGTTCTGCACCAGTATCAAAGAGAAATTTTAATGGAAGAACTCGATTAAATTCTACATTTACAATGATAAAATTATTTTCATACTCAAAAGGAATATCTACATAAGCTTTGTTGTCAGGAAGTAAAAGACCAAGAGATTGAGCTGGCAGGGAGAAACTCAATACTGTTATAAAAAATAGCAATAAATATGGAAAGCTTTTAATAGACATATATAAGCATAACGTAATTTTTCTGCAGGATGTTAATTCATTGTAAAAATAATAGATACTATTTTCTTATAAAAATTATCCTTTAGATAGAAACACCCTATTCCTAATATAATTTTGTTAGATTGTTTTTTGAGAAAAAATCTTTTGTTTTTTGGGATTTTTCAGACATATGTTTACTTTTACATACGCTTAGTGTAATCTAAACACATTAATCGTTCTTTTTAACCCTTATCAAATAATACTTTTTGAACTGAATCCCCACTGATTGTATTACTAACCCTTTGATTTTGAATGTTTTAAAATAATGTGAGTTGCTTGAACGTTGCACTCGCCTTATACTTATTTGCCTTTAGTGTTCTACTAAAGTTATTTTCTATACTATTTAACAAACAAAACGAAAAATCATTTTTAATTTTTAACTAAACTGATATTGTATGAAACTTAAAGTTGACTACTTATTAAGAAGTCTGCTTGCGCTATTTGTTGTAATAGCATTAAGTAGTGCTTCTTTTGCACAACGTACCATCACAGGTACTTTGTCAGATGCAGGCGATGGTGAACCTTTAATTGGTGCCAGCGTATTAGTGTCAGGAACATCAACAGGTACAATCACAGATTTTGATGGTACTTATTCTTTGAATGTTCCAGAGGGTGCTACATCCCTTGAATTTTCCTATACTGGTTATGCTACACAAACAATGGATATTGGATCATCCAACGTAATTGATGTTGCCTTATCTGCTGGAACAGTTATGGATGAAGTTGTAGTAGTGGGTTATGGTACCCAACAAGTAAAAGAAGTAACGGGTTCTGTCGCTAGTGTAGATGCTGAAGACTTCAACAAAGGTAACATTACCAGTCCTGCTCAATTATTACAAGGTAAAGTAGCTGGTTTGAGTATTTCTCGCCCAGGTGGTAGCCCAAATGCAACTTTCAATGTACGTCTTCGTGGTTTGTCTACAGTGGGTTCTAATGCAGAGCCATTAGTAATTGTAGATGGAGTACCCGGTGTGGATTTAAATTCACTTAACCCTAATGACATTCAGTCGATTGATGTATTGAAGGATGGTTCTGCTGCTGCGATTTACGGTACACGTGCTGCTTCTGGTGTAATCATCGTTACTACTAAAACGGGTCGTTCTTCTGATCGTTCTAACATCACTTATGATGGTTATGTAACTTTTGATAATCGGGCGCGAACTGTTGATATATTGGATGCTTCACAATATGTTGCAGCTGGTGGAACAGATGAAGGTTCAAATACTAACTGGTTCGACGCATTAACACAAACTGGTATTTCTAATGTACATGATTTAGCAATTTCTGGTGGAAATGGTCAAACTAGTTATCGTGCATCTATAGGATATAGAGATGTACAAGGTATTGCAATCAACACAGGATTTGACCAGTTAACTGGTCGTGTTAATTTAACACAAAAGGCTTTTGACAATCGCTTGAAAGTATCTTTCAATCTTAATTCTACTACAAGAGATGCAGATGAAGGATTTGATTATGCGTTCCGTCAAGCTACGATTTATAACCCTACAGCACCTATCTTAAATGATGGTATCAATAGCCGAGGTGGATATTATCAATTATCTGCATTTGACTATTACAACCCAGTTGCCATTTTAGAGCAAAACACAAATAAATTAACTACCCGTACCTTATTAGCAAGTATTCGTGGTGACTATGAGTTAGTGGATGGTTTAACAGCAAGTGTATTCTATTCTCAACAAAGAGAATCAGAGCGTCGTCAAACATACTATTCTAAAGATGACCAATGGATTGGTGCTGGACGTAATGGTTTAGCAGAACAAATATTGGATAATGACTTTGATCAATTATTAGAGGTTACAGGTCAGTATGAGACCAACTTTGATAACGTTAATATGAAAATCTTAGCGGGTTATTCTTACCAAGATTTTAGCGATGATGGTACGTACATGCAAGCAGGTAATTTCGTTACGGATGCTTTTGGTGTAAACAATATGAGTGCTGCCCTAGATTGGGGACAAGGTACAGGTATCGCTGATTCTTATCGTTTTGATAGTCGTTTGATCGCCTTCTTCGGTCGTGTAAACTTCAACGTAGATGATACTTATTTCTTATCAGCTTCTTTACGTCGTGAAGGTAGTTCTAAGTTTGGTGCGGATAATAAATGGGGTCTTTTCCCAGGTATTTCTGCGGGTGTGAACATTACCAACTTAACAGACATGGCAGGTGTTGATAACTTGAAATTCCGTGTAGGTTATGGTGTAACTGGTCAGCAACCAGAAGACTCTTACCAGTCACTTTCTCGTATTGGTCCTTTAGCGGATAACTTCTACAATGGTGGTGTATTTGTTCCAGCATATGGCCCATTAAGTAATCAAAACCCAAATCTTCAGTGGGAAACAAAATCTGACATCAACGTAGGTCTTGATTTTGCGTTCAATGATTACAAATTAACAGGTTCTTTGGAGTATTATAATACGACAACTGAGAATATGATTCTTCCATTTAGTGTACCAGTACCTCCAAACTTATTTGGATTTACGTTGGTAAATGTGGGTGAATTAAATAATTCTGGTATTGAATTATTATTAAACTATCGTGCAATTGATAATGATAACTTCACTTGGAATCCTACTTTAACAGGTACGGCTTACTTGAATTATGACCTAGTATCTTTATCAAATGATGATTTCAACTTCGGTTCGTTCCGTGATATTTCTAACTTAGGTTCTCCTGGTCAGAATAATACACCTACAGTACGTGTAGAAGAAGGACAAACTTTAGGTCAACTTTGGGGCTTTAACTATGAAGGTCTTGATGATAGTGGAAAATGGATTTTTACGGATAATAATGGAGATGGAACAATTGATACAGAAGACCGTGCTGTAATTGGTAATGGTATTCCAGATTTCGAATTTGGTTTAAATAATAGCTTCACCTTCGGTGGAGGCTGGGATTTAAATGTATTTATTCGTGGCATCGTTGGTCATGATTTAGTAAATACCTTCCGTGCATTCTACGAAACGCCTAATAATATTTCTTCTTATAATATCCTAGAATCAGGTACAGCTTCTGAATTTGCTAATTTCAGTGATGCACCACAATTCTCTGATCTTTATGTAGAAGATGCTTCTTACGTGAAAATTGATAACGCTACTATTGGATATTCTTTAAAGAATCCAGGTAAATTCTCAAGAGTACGATTCTATGTTACAGCTCAAAACTTATTAGTATTGACAGGTTACAAAGGAGTTGATCCTGAGGTGCGTTGGACAGATACAGTAGAGGGAGAATTATTTAAACTAGGTATTGGTATTGATCGTCGTGATACGTACTTTGCTACTCGTGGTTATACATTAGGGGTAAGCCTAGGTTTCTAAAATTTCAATATTTTTTGAACAGAATTAAAATTCTCATTATTTTTGAGGATTAAAAGTTTTTAAATATGAAAAAAATATTATTATCAAAATTATTAATAATTGGAGGTCTATTAATGATCTTCAATCAATCTTGTACAGATTTAGAAGAAGATATCTACTCTGAAGTATTGACAGATAACTTCTACCAATCTGATGAAGAATTTACGGCAGCACTTGGTGCTGCTTATACTAGCCTTTATGGTTATTTAGGTACCGTTGGACCAATCGCTGCTCAAGAAGTTTCTTCTGATGAGTTAATGGTACCAACACGTGGACAAGACTGGGATGATGGTGGTCACTGGCGTCGTGTACACTTACACCAATGGACTTCTGAAGATCCAGTTATTAGTGTACCTTGGGATTTTTGTTATGGAGGTATTAGTACCTGTAATCGTCTAATCTTTACATTAGAAAGTAGTAGCCAACCAGGTGGTGAGGCATTTATCGCTGAGCTAGAAGCTTTACGTGCGTTCTTCTACTGGTTATTATTGGATTACTATGGTAATGTACCAATCGTAACAGAATTCGATGTACCAGCTGATTTTGCACCTGCAACTTCAAGTCGTCAAGATGTATTTAACTTCGTAGAAAGTGAATTATTACGAACGGCTCCATTATTAAGCACGAATGTAGATATTTCTACTTATGCTAAAATGAACTATTATGTAGCTCAAGCAATCTTAGCGAAGTTATACCTTAATGCAGAAGTTTATACAGGTAATGCTCGTTGGTCAGATGCTTTAGCAGCTTGTGATGAATTAGTGAATTCTGGAAAATATGGTTTGACTGGAAACTACTACGATAACTTCAATCCTAATAATGGAAATTCTCCTGAAGCTGTTTTCGCAATTCCTTATGATCGTGTAAATGCTAAAGGATTCAATATCGTACAGCAAACATTACACTATGCAAGTCAAGGAACTTATCAACTTCAAGCACAGCCTTGGAACGGATGGTGTTCTTTAGAGGATTTCTACAATTCTTATGAAGATGATGATGTTCGTAAAAGTAATTTTATAGTTGGTCCTCAGTTTAACTTAGATGGTTCTCCTGCTATTGATGGTGGTGTGGAAGATAATGATCCAGATGGTGGACAATTAAACTTCACTCCTGAAATTAATGAGTTAGGCCCTAACTGTTTACGTCAAGCTGGTGCTCGTGTAGGTAAATTTGCTTATGAAGTTGGACAAAATCCTGACATGAATAACGATTTCCCAATCTTCCGTTATGCGGACATCTTATTGATGAAAGCAGAAGCTATGTGGAGAATGAACAACGGTAGTGCAGATGCTTTAGCATTAGTCAACCAAGTTCGTAATCGTGCAGGTGTTGATCCATTTGCATCACTTACTGAAGATGATTTATTAGCTGAAAGAGGACGTGAAATGTTCTTTGAAGCACATCGTCGTACGGATTTAATCCGTTTCGGTAAATTTAATGACGAGTGGTTTGGTAAAACTGCTGATGCTTCTCAAGCTCCTGATCCAGGTCGTTTCGATCCAGAAGTACGTATTTTCCCAATTCCTAAGGGACAATTAGATGCGAACCCTAACTTGGTTCAGAATCCTGGGTATTAATAGATGCATTAGTTATGATAATCTAATACAATGGATTTCATAACCTAATAAATACTAGAAAGCAGGTAATTCAATTGGTTGAATTACTTGCTTTCTAATTCCTACTCTATGAGAAAAGTTATCCTACCACTTTCCTATCTATTCTTATTCTTTTTCCTTGCCTGTACACCAAGTGAGGACACACAACTTCCTCGCCTTTTTAGCTTACATTCAAGTGAATTTACTCAAATTGATTTCCAAAATCAGTTAGATTATGCAGAAGATTATAATATGTATACCTTCCGTAATTTCTACAATGGAGGAGGTGTTGGATTAGGGGATATTAATAATGATGGCTTAGTAGATGTTTTTTTCTGTGGAAATTTAGTAGACAATAAATTATACCTCAATAAAGGCAATTTTCAATTTGAAGATATTACTGAAAAGGCGGGAGTGGCATGTCCTTCTGTCTGGTCCTCAGGGGTGAGCATGGTCGATATTAATGGAGATGGTTGGTTGGATATTTATGTTTGTAAATCTGGTCGCCCTGGAGGAAATAATCGCCATAATGAACTTTTTATTAATAATGGTGATTTGAGCTTTACCGAACAATCAGAAAAATATGGCTTAAACGATGAAGGCTTATCTACACATGCTGCTTTTTTTGATTATGATAAAGATGGGGATTTAGATTGCTACTTATTGAACAACTCACTTCGTACAGTAGGAGGTTATGATCTCATCAAAGACCAACGTTTAATTCGGGATATCTTAGGTGGTAATAAACTCTATCGAAATGACGGTGCTAGCTTTACAGATGTGAGTGAAGCAGCAGGAATTTATGGAAGTGCCATAGGTTTTGGTTTGGGGGTAACCATTGGAGATCTTAATCAAGATGGATGGCAAGATATATTTGTCTCTAATGACTTTTTTGAACGTGATTATCTTTATATCAATCAAAAAGATGGCACATTTAACGAAGTCTTACCTTCACAAATGAAAGAAATCAGTATGAGCTCAATGGGGGCAGATATGGCAGATATCAATAATGATGGCTATCCTGAAATATTTGTCACCGACATGCTTCCAGAAATCGAAACACGCTTAAAAACAAAAACGCCTTTCGAAAAATGGGATAAATACCAACGCACCATCAAAAACGGTTATCATCATCAATTTACTCGTAATGTCCTCCAACTCAATAATCAAAATGGATCATTTAGTGAAATTTCCCGTTTCGCGGGAGTTGATGCGACGGATTGGAGTTGGGGAGCACTCATTTTTGATATGGATAATGACGGTTTCAAAGATATTTTTGTTGCCAATGGAATTTTTAAAGATTTAACCGATCAAGATTATGTCGATTATTATTCCAATCCAGATATTGTACGCAATTTAATCCAACAAGATCAGAATGCGATTATGACCATGATTGCCTCCATGCCTTCTGAAGCCTTGACCAATTATGCTTTTATCAATCAAAAAAACCTCCAATTTCAAAACCAAGCTGCTTCTATTGGTTTAAACGAAAAAAGCTTTTCCAATGGCTCTGCTTATGCCGATTTAGATAATGATGGTGATCTTGATTTAGTCATCAATAATGTAAACATGCCTTCTTTTATTTATCAAAATGAAGCACGACAAATTTTACCTCAAAATGCATTTATAGGATTGGAATTAAAAGGAGAAAAAGGAAATTCTGCTGCTTGGGGAACTTCTGTCACCGTTTTTGCTGGTGGACAACAATTTTATCAAGAAGTAGCCCCGAATAGAGGCTTTCAATCTACGGTAGATCAACGATTACTTTTTGGATTGGGTGAAGTAAGCCAAATTGATTCGATACATATCAATTGGGTGTCTGGAAAAATAACTCGTTTACAAGAAACTACTCCCAATCAATATTTAAGCTTGGACGAAAAAGATGCACAAACAAAAAAAGTAAATGCTCAAAACAAAACGACCCCATTTTTTACCGAGAAGAATATAGTGAGTTCAACTCCTATTTTACATCAAGAAAATGAATTTGTAGATTTTGATCGAGAGCAATTATTATTTAAAATGCGCTCAACGGAAGGGCCAAAGATTGCGCTTGGCGATGTCAACGCTGATGGAAAAGAGGATTTTTACCTTTGTGGCGCAAAAGGTCAAACAGGCAGTTTATGGATACAAACTGATCAAGATTCCTTTTATCAATATAGCATTCCACAACATAATCCAGCTTATGAAGAGGTAGATGCCCATTTTTTCGATGTGGATCAAGATCAAGATATGGATCTAATTGTTGCAAGTGGAGGAAGTGAATATACGGGTGCTTCTCCTAATCTTCAAGATCAATTATATCTAAATGATGGCAATGGGAATTTCTCGCTCAGCCCCCAACAATTTGCAAAGGAAAGTACCGCCTGTATTTCTATTGCGGATTATGATAAAGATGGTGACTTAGATATTTTTACGGGAGCACGACTCAAATCTTTCTTATATGGTGTGCCTGTAGATGCGACCATTTGGGAAAACAAAGGAGATGGCACCTTTAAAGCACTTACTAAAAAAGAAATTCCTGCCTTTGAACGAATAGGCTTAGTTACAGATGCGGAGTGGATGGATATAGATCAAGATGATGATTTAGATGTTGTAGTAGTAGGGGAGTGGATGCCAATTACCATTTTAGAAAATGAAAATGGATCGTTTACAAAAAGAAGATTAAAACATACCAATGGCTGGTGGAATTGCATGGAAGTTGCCGATCTTAATAATGATGGTCAATTGGATGTAGTATTAGGAAATCAAGGGTATAATTCTCGCATTCAAACTACCCAAAATGAGCCAGCAGAATTATATGTCAATGATTTTGATAAAAATGGAATGATTGAACAAATCCTATGTACCTATAATGAAGGTACATCTTATCCTGTAGTGCTTCGTTCCGATTTGGTAAAACAGCTTCCTGCTTTGAAAAAAGACTTTTTAAAATACCATGATTATAAAGGAAAAACAATAAATGATATCTTTTCCGAAGAACGCGTCAATCGTTCTATTCGACTCAAAGCGAATTATATGGCGAATGCCATTGCTTGGAATGAAGGTGGTACCTTTCGCCTTGAAGAATTACCCAATTTGGCCCAATTATCAAGTGTTTATGCAATTGAACTAGAAGACATTAATAAGGATGGATATACAGATATTTTACTAGGGGGTAATTTGATGGGAATCAAACCAGAAATTGGTATCCAAAATGGTAGTTATAGCTTATTATTATTGAATCAAAGAGATGGTACATTTGATCCTCTTTTACCCAATCAATCTGGTATTTCCATTGAGGGGCAAATACGCGATTTTCAAGCTATTACCATT
Organism: Saprospiraceae bacterium; assembly: GCA_020628645.1. GTDB lineage: Bacteria > Bacteroidota > Bacteroidia > Chitinophagales > Saprospiraceae > JAHDES01. The sequence goes on along the minus strand of JAHDES010000001.1, from coordinate 34,380 downwards.
GGAAACAAGGAATATCTATTAGTAGCTATGAATAATGAACCGATTCGATTGTTAGAAAAAATAATTGAAAAATGAAGAGAACAATAACTTTCCTAATAGTATGCTGTCTTTTTGTACTACTTTGGAGTGCTTGTGAACGTTCGGAATATCATCAATTAGTCACCAAAGAACGACGCTCAGGAATTTCAAATGATACGATCTTTCATGGCATCTATTTTGGAATGTCTAGAGACGATTTTTTTGCGCATTGTTGGGAATTGCATAAACAAGGCGTCTTCCGTCAAGGAAGTAATAATATGACCGTAGAAGAATTTTTATCAGAAGGATTACGCTATAAAACAAGAATGAATTTTTACCCTAATTTCACAGAGGAAGGCTTGATTGATGAAATGCCTGCCCATTTTATGTATGAAGGATGGGCGCCTTGGAATGCTAGTCATTCGGCTGATAGTCTCGAATTGGATGTGGTGCAATATTTAGAAAAAAAACATGGTGGAAATCCATTTATACAAGTGGATGTACCTAATTCAAGCGTTGATGTCTTTGTCAAAGTAGATGGTAGTCGCCAGATTCTATTAAAGAAAGATGATAATAGCGTCACCGCACATTATACTAAACTAGAAAAGTAGCACTATATTAAACAATAGAAATATAGATTACCCACCTCGTGAATGTTTTTTAGTAATAATAAATAATATGAAGTACTGGGCGGGTGGCTTGAAAAGATACTGTTTGACCGGAGGGAGTTTATCTTTTCTAGCGTTTTTGTTTACTTTTTAGGCAATGAAAAAAGTAAAAGCCCAGCCGGCTGGAGGCGACAATTAAATATAAACTACAATATTAATATAGTAATGAACTGATTTTAACTGAAACGGTGTAGTAATTCATTACTGATAGAAGAAGGAATATTAGAAATACAACCTATGTATCGCATTTATTTTTTAACGCTGATCATTCTCATTTCAATAACGAATTGGAATTGTTCAAACAATTCTAATTATGAAGGTACGTCCTTTACTAAACTGTCGGCTACCGAAACGGGAATTGATTTTGAAAATTTTCTAGCTTACAATAGAGATTTCAATATTTATCAATATCGAAATTTTTATAATGGAGGAGGCGTAGCTGTTGGTGATATCAATAATGATGGGTGGATGGATTTGTATTTTACCTCCAATATGGATAAAAATCAATTATACCTCAATAAAGGCGATCAGTCAGATGGGACAACAGGCTTTCAATTTGAAAATATTACAACAAAAGCAGGAGTAGGAGGGACAAAAGCATGGTCAACTGGTGTGGCTATGGCAGACGTAAACGCAGATGGATTTATTGATATTTATGTGTGTAATTCTGGAGATATTGCAGGAGATAATAAACAAAATGAACTCTTCATCAATCAAGGAGATGGGACGTTTAAAGAAGAAGCGGAAGCCTATGGTTTAGCAGATCAAGGTTTTTCAACGCATGCAGTATTTTTCGATTATGATAAGGATGGTGATTTGGATATGTACTTGCTGAATAATTCCTATCAAGCCATTGGGAGTTTTAATCTCAAAAAGAATGAACGACCAATTCGAGATGAAGTGGGGGGCGATAAATTATTTCGAAATGACGATGGAAAATTTATTGATGTCAGTGAGGAAGCAGGAATTTATGGGTCTGTTATTGGCTTTGGGTTAGGCGTAACGGTAGGAGATATTAATTTGGATGGTTGGCAAGATATCTTCATTTCTAATGATTTTTTTGAACGGGATTATTTATACATCAATAATGGAGATGGTACATTTCGTGAAGAATTAGAACAATGTATGCGAGCCATTAGCGGGGCTTCGATGGGGGCAGATATGGCAGATATCAATAATGATGGCTATATGGATTTATTTGTGACGGATATGCTTCCCGATCAATTTACCCGCTTAAAAACAAAAACGACCTTTGAAAACTGGGATCGTTATCAATATGGTATTCAAAATGATTATTGGCATCAGTTTACGAGAAACGTACTTCATTTGAATAATCAAGATGATACCTTTAGTGAGATTGGGCGATTAGCAGGTGTGGAAGCAACAGACTGGAGTTGGGGAGCCTTAATTTTTGATATGGATAATGATGGCTGGCGCGATATTTTTGTTGCCAATGGAATTGCACATGACTTGACCGATCAAGATTATATCAATTTTGCCTCTTCCGATGAAGTGAAAAAAGCCGTTATCTCAAAGGATAATAAAGTAGATTTCAAAAAACTAATTGACATCATCCCATCAACACCACTGCCCAATTATGCTTTCGTCAATCAAAAAGATTTAACCTTTTCTAATGAAGCCGATGCAATGGGCTTAACAGAAGCCACTTTCTCCAATGGGTCGGTCTATGCCGATTTAGACAATGATGGTGATCTCGATTTAGTATTGAATAATGTCAATATGCCTGCTTCTATTTATCGAAACGAAGCTCAAAACTTAACGGATAATCATTATTTACAATTCAAATTTGAAGGGAAAGGAAAAAATAAAGCGGCAATTGGAACGAAAATCACGATTCATCATCAGGGAAACATATTTTATACCGAACAAATGCCCATGCGTGGTTTTCAGTCGAGTGTCGATCCACGTCTTCATATAGGGTTGGGTAATCTAAAAACGGTAGATTCTTTAATTGTTACTTGGCCCGATAGCACTATTTATGTTCAAACCAACGTGCCAACGAATCAAGTAATTGAACTCAATCAAAATGAATTATCGAGCACTGTAAGTTTAGCTCAAAAGAAGGAAGTTTCACCCTTTTTTAAGGCAGTACAAAATGATTCTCTTTCAAAGATCCAACACCTTGAAAATCGCTATGTTGATTTTGATCGAGATCGTTTAATTTTTCACATGGCATCTACGGAAGGAGCGCGATTGGCAGTAGGAGATGTTAATCAAGATGGGTCAGAGGACATTTATCTGGGGGGAGCCATTGGTCAGGCTGGTCAATTATTAATTCAGCAAGAAAATGGAGGCTTTCAAGCAACGAATCAATCCTTATTTGCAAGAGATGCTGAATCAGAAGATATTGATGCGATCTTTTTTGATGCCAATGGTGATCAAGCCCTTGATTTGTATGTGACCTCTGGAGGAAGTGAGTATGCCAACAACCTCCCTCAATTGTCAGATCGACTGTATCTCAATGATGGTACGGGTAAATTTAAACGCTCGCCTCAAGTTTTTCCTGCGATTAATTTTGTGTCTTCTTCTGGAGTGGATGCTGCAGATTTTGATGGAGATGGAGATCTAGATTTATTAGTGGGTGGACGCTTACGTTCAGGGAAATTTGGTGTGCCAGCGAAAGCTTATATTTTAGAAAATGATGGAACAGGTAAATTTCGAGAAGTAAGCCGACAAATTGCACCCGATCTTCAAAATATTGGGATGATTACCGATGTACGTTGGACAGATTTTGATGGGGATGATGACCAAGATATGATGATAATAGGGCATTGGATGGGAATTACCTTTTTTGAAAATGTGGATAATCAATTTAAAAATGTGAGCGATCAAGTGGGCTTAGCTAAGACCAATGGTTGGTGGAATACCATCACTCCTACAGATATTGATGGCGATGGAGATATGGATTATTTAATCGGAAACCAAGGTTTAAATCACCGTTTTGAAGTAGAGGATAATCAACCTATTTTAATGCATATCAATGATTATGATAAAAATGGTACGATAGAGCAAATTTTATGTTCGTATTCTGATGATATATCGCGCCCGCTTATTTTACGCCATGACTTGGTGATGCAATTACCTCATCTCAAGAAAAAATACCTCAAATACGAAAATTTTAAAGACCAAACCTTTGAAGATATTTTCGAGCAAGAAGAACGAAAAGGTACTTTAACACTTCAAATTAATAAAACCACTTCTGTTTTATTACGCAATGAAAATGGACAATTTAAACTAGAAGACTTGCCAACGGTGGCACAATTATCTTCCGTTTATGCCTTTCATGTGGAAGATGTCAATCAAGACGGAATTCAAGATATTTTGTTAGGAGGCAATTTATATGAGGTAAAACCTGAAATTGGGCGTTATGATGCAGCTTGGGGTACACTTTTACTAGGACAAGAAGATGGCACATTCAAAGCAGTGAGTCAAAAACTATCTGGGTTTAAAGTAGATGGGCAAGTCCGCGATATAAAAACGATAAAAATTCAAGGCGAAGCATATTTACTAGTCGCCCGAAATAATGATTCGCTAGTATTGTTTCAATCTGCCAAATAGGATTGTTGAACTTGACTGAGCAAGCAGGTTTATTCGACGCGAGAATAAAGTATATAACTAGAGTAAAGAAGTTAGTTTTATCTTAGTCTAATGAACACTAAAAATTAATAACATATAAAAAATGATTTAAATAAACTAAGCCTGAAAAATTAGGCGGGTGGCTCGAAAAGATACTGTTTGACTGGAAGGAGTTTATCTTTTCTAGCGTTTTTTACGCCGAAGTATCCAGTCGGTACTTCTTGCCTATTTTTGGCAATGCAAAAAAGTAAAAGCCCAGCCGGCTAGAGGCGATAACAGCCTGAAATCAAACATTTAGACGATAAAACACCAACAATCAAATAAAAATACATTATAAATAGTTGCTGTTCATTAGAATAGTTTTATCTATTTCACAAAGTAACACAGAGATTTCACAAAGAAACTCAAAGTGTTTTTTATATGAACAAACTAATAAAAATAAGCGTTCTTTTTTTCCTTTTTTGCTGGAGTTGTCAGCAAGATCAAGATATCACTACGCCCCAAAACGTAAGACTCTTTGAAGAATTAACCACCGATCAATCAGGCGTTTATTTTATGAATACGCTCACCGAAACAGAAGAGTTTAATATCATTGAGTACCTGTATTACTACAATGGAGGAGGCGTAGCGGTTGGTGATATTAATAATGATGGATTAGAAGATGTTTTTTTTACAGCCAATCAAGCTTCCAATCAATTGTATCTCAATCAAGGTAAGCTCCAATTTAAAGACATCAGTCCATCTGCTGGAATTGCCCAAGATAAAGATTGGTCTACAGGCGTGACTATGGTCGATATCAATGCTGATGGTTGGTTGGATATTTATGTGTGTAATATCGGCGATTATAAAGGTTTAACGAGTCAAAATAAATTATACATCAACAATAAGGATAACACTTTTTCGGAGCGAGCAGAAGAATACGGTTTGGATTTTAAAGGCTTTGCCAATCAAGCCACTTTTTTTGATTATGATCTAGATGGCGATTTGGATCTATATCTCTTAAGTCATTCTGTACACGCTACGGATAATTATCAAAATGCTAAATTAAGGACTACACCAAATGAATTAGCAGGGGATCGTTTGTATGTCAATGAGAACAATCACTTTATTGATCGTACAACAGATTCTGGTATTTATTCAAGTCGAATAGGCTATGGTTTGGGTGTAGTGACTAGTGATTTTAATCAAGATGGATATCCAGACATTTATGTGTGTAATGATTTCCATGAAAATGATTACCTCTATTATAACCAAGGAGATGGTACGTTTGAAGAAGCTTGTGCAAGTGTATTGGGACATACCAGTCAATTTTCAATGGGAACGGATGCTGTTGATGTCAATAATGATGGTTGGATGGACATCATCACGCTTGACATGAAGCCTGCTGATGAAGTTATTCGTAAAAAAACGGTCGGTGCAGATGATTTTGATGTCTATCAATTGAAAAAATCATTTGGATACCATGACCAATTTCCGCGCAATATGCTCCAATTAAATAAGGGTATTGCTGCAGATGGAAAAAACCGTTTTAGTGAATGTGGCAATTATGCAGGAATTGCCAATACCGATTGGAGTTGGTCTGTACTTGGTGGAGATTATGATTTAGATGGAGACAGTGATTTATTTATTACGAATGGAATTATGCGTCGTCCAAATGATTTGGATTATCTCAATTTTTCCGCCACAGAAGAAATTCAAGAAACCGCTTCTAATCTCGAATTAGCGAAGCGGATGCCCTCAGGTGCAATTCCCAATTATTATTTTAGTAATGAAGGGGCTTTAAAGTTTAATGATGCATCTAGTGAAAGTATCCCACAACAAGCTTCCTATTCAAATGGAGCGGCTTATGCCGATTTAGACAATGATGGCGACTTGGATTTGGTAGTAAATCATATCAATCAAGTGGCGTCTATTTATAAAAATACCACCCAAGAAAGCCATTCAAAAAACTATTTAAAAGTATCTTTTCAACAAGAAGGCGCGAATGCTCAAGGTATTGGAAATCGCGTTCAAGTATTTTATAAAAATGGAAAACAACAAACTAAAGAGTGTTTTACCACTAGAGGTTTTTTATCGTCGAGTACTTCTATCCTTCATTTTGGTATAGAAGAAGTGAAAACGATTGATAGTTTATTGATTTATTGGACAGATGGTACAATTTCAAAGAAAGAAAAGATTCCTAGCAATCAACATTTAATTCTCACAGATGCGGATAAAATTGATACTCAAAAAGTAACTTCGAAGGAAAACTCCTTACAATTTGTACAACAAAATCTAATTGATTTTATCCATCAAGAAAATAATTATGATGATTTTGATGTGGAGCATTTAATGCCCGTTTATCAATCGAATTTAGGGCCTTGTCTAGCAAAAGCAGATATAAATAAGGACGGTTGGGACGATATTTATATTGGGGGGGCAAAAGGACAAAGGGGGGCTTTATTCATTCAACAAAAAAATGGATTTCAAGCATCTAAACAAGCCTTTAAAGAAGACCTTAATTTTGAAGATACCGATGCGCAGTTTTTTGATTATGATGGAGATGGGGATCAAGATTTATGGGTGTGTAGCGGAGGAAATGAGTTGGGTACAGATATTAAGTATTTATCTGATCGATTGTACCTCAATGATGGAAATGGAAACTTTCAGCGTTCCAAATTTATCATCGGTTCATCTAATTCGTCTTGTGTAGCAGCTTATGATACCCCCAATCAATCCTACTGGAGTATTTTTACGGCTACAACAGGGATTGCAGGGCGATATGGCGTTAATGACAAAAATTCCCTTTGGATCAATTATGAAGATCGTCTCCTTGATTATACCAATAAATTAGCTTCTAAATTAGAGCGATTTGGTACTATTCGAGATGCAGTTTGGGCAGATTATGATGGCGATGGTATAAAAGATTTGATTGTAGTAGGAGAGTGGATGCCCATTACTTTATTCAGAAATAGAGGGGGGCATTTAGACGATCCACATTACATTAAAGCACCAACGAATGGCTGGTGGAATACCATCGAAGCAGCAGATATAGATCAAGATGGAGATATGGACTTTATAGCAGGAAATTTTGGCTTGAATACTGATTTACATCCTACGACTCAAAAGCCTGTCCAATTGTATGTACAAGATTTTGATCGAAATAGTGATAGTGATCCCGTTATGACCTATTATCAAGGAGACAAAGAATATATTTATGTTTCTAAAGATGCCCTAATCAAGCAAATCGTCGCCTTGAAAAAAATATTCCTCCGCTATGATCGGTTTGCGGAAAGTGACTTTCCTACTTTATTTCCGCCGATGACTACCCAAAATGCTTTGAGAAAAAGCATAAACCAATTGGCGTCCCTTTATATCGAAAATAAAGGCAATGGCGATTTCCAAATCCATAAACTTCCATTAGAAGCACAATTATCTTCTATTCACAGCATTGAACTCCAAGATTTTAACAAAGATGGTCATTTAGATGCCCTTTTAGCAGGGAATCAATATGGCGTTATGACCAAAATTGGCAAACAAGATGCGAATTACGGCACCTTACTTTTAGGAAATGGAGAAGGTAATTTTCAAACAGTTCAAAATGCTGAAACTGGTCTTTGGCTCGAAGGACAAGTTCGTGATTTAGAATATTTGACCCTAATGAGTGGAGAAAAAATTCTTTTAGTCGGTAAAAATAATGCTGCGGTGGAGTGTTGGCAAATTCAGAAAAAATAGAAAAGTATATCCAAAAGCTGTGTACAGGACAAAACTTAGGAAGAGTGTTCTTTTTTAAGGGCAACGCAATAAATTACGTTGGAACAAGCCCCTTTTCAAGGTGGTTTTAACCCCTTGCATCCTTCTAACGATTATTTTGTCCTGTACACAGATCCAAAAATCTATTTTGTAAGCTATTTAACATTTTTTTAATACAAAAAAAATGTAACGGGCAAGATTTTAAGCGTTATAGAAACAACACAACAAGAAATAATACGAAATTGAATAAGTGATTTTATCAATATGGTATAAGCTGGAAACCACAAGAAAGAACCATCTACTTCTAATACCGATTTTATTAATTGGGTTCGTTTACTCAACAATTAATTCATCGGCATTATCCGAAATTGGAACAACTTAGTACAAATACCTTTTTCAATTTCGTATAACAAAGTAGAGCTATAAAAAACATTGTTTAACCCATTTTAAAACCACACACGCTATGAAAGTGCGATGTAAAGCTTTATGTATAGGTGTATGCCTACTACTCTCATTTTGTTTACCTAATAATTCATTCGCTCAATTTTTCAAAAAAGGACATCTTGTATATCAAGACGGTCAAATTGAATATGGTCTCATCAAAGATAATACCTTTGATGCACTCAGTCGTTCTGTAGAATTTAAAACGGATCGACAATCGAAAACCATTCAAGTATTTGGACCGCACGATATTACTGGTTATGCCTTTGATGATGGTGATGTTTTTGAAGCACATCAATTACATAAAAACCAAGATTGTTCGTCTTGCAATGGGGAGTTTCGCTTTTTACGCTTAGTCCGTCAAGGTGATTTAACACTTTTGGAATTAAGAGACAATACTTGTGCGCCTTTATTTGTCCAAAAATTAGGAGGAGAATTAATCTTATTGACGAAGGCCTCTAACTCAAGCCCTTCTTTTATAAGTGTATTGAATCAATTAATGCAAGATCGAGCTATTCAAGTATCATCAACTTCTAGTTTATCTGTTGCATCGCTTGCCCCTTATGTTGATGCTTATAATCATTGGAAATCAGAGGATGAAATAGAGAAGGAAAAAGCAACATCTGTTACTGTTTGGGGAACAACAGGCTTGCCACTTGAATATAAAGCAGATGGCTTTAGTAGTTTTGCGAAAGGAGGATTAATTGAAACGGTGATGCCCCTATCTAAAGGAAAGGTCGGTGTAGCAATAGGGGTCGATCATTATCGAGGTATTCAGATGATCGATCAAGATGCTCGATTAGAAGACCCTGAAGTGAAAATGTATATTGATGCTAGCTTGAGTGGACGCTATTATTTTGGTCAATCAGAACGCTTGACTCCTTATGTAGGAACAGGTGTACTAGTTCGACGACAGGGTTTAGCAAAAGTATATCCAATGGGGATGGCTGGTGTAGCATTTCATTTAAAACGCCATCATTTCAAAGTAGAATTGGGGATGCATGAACAATTTTTTGGTACAATAGGTTATGGATTTTCATTGTGGCAATAGAAAAAAATAAGCGGAAATTCAAGGAATGAATTTCCGCTTACTGATTCTATTTATTAACCTATTTTAATTTCTATTTTCTAATTTTATCGAGTAATTTTCCTAATAATTCGGCTTCTTCTGGGCTGAGATTATTCATCATATCGTCAAAATCGTGACTTAAAGCTTCAATTGATTCAATGAGTTGTTTTCCTTTTGGAGAAATCGTTACAGCAACACGTCGTTTATCAAAGCAACAAGCATCTCGATTTACCCATCCTTTCTGGCACAGCCGTTCTACCATACGTGAAGTATCCGACATTTTATCAATCATACGTTCTCGAATACAACTGGTGGATACAGGTTCATCAGCTCCTCGAAGGATACGAAGCATATTGTATTGTTGCATGGTAATATCAAAGGGTTTTAAATGTTCTTTGATTTGGCTACACAACCAGTTGTTAGTGAATACAATATTGATCGCAGCGCGATGGTACGTATTCCGAAACGGTTTCTTCATCTGTAATTCCTGTTCAAGTCGCATGATGAATGAAGCTTTTTAATAGGGTAGTATTGTTATGTATGCTTTTCAGATGTTTATCTCTCAATATAAAGATTTAACATTAAAGTTATAACATTGATTATGCCAAAAAAAAGCAAAATTTAGTCAATTAGCGTAAATTTAGACGTAAGACTTTTGCTTGAAGCTCTTTTCGAGCAAAAAAGATACGACTTTTGATTGTTCCAAGTGGTGTTTCTAAAGCATCAGCTATTTCTTGATAGCTCATTCCGAGATAATACATCCAAAACGGCGTACGCAATTTTTCATCAATGCTATCTAATAAACCCATCAATTCTTCAGTAGCTAAGTTGGATTCGCCTTTGTTTGCTTCAACATTTGAAGAAGTCGCAAATACATAACTATCTGTAGGTGCTAAATCCGTTTGACTACGCTTCTTACGGCGATAGTTATTAATAAATGTGTTACGCATTAAGGTCATAATCCATGCCTTAAAGTTGGTACCAATACGGAATTTATCTTTATTTTTTAATGCCTTAAAGACAGTCTCTTGAAATAAATCCTTTGCATCTTCCATATCCTTCGTCAAGCTCAACGCAAATGACTCTAATGGAGAACTTACATCATCGATGTAGTTATAAAATTCTTTCGCACTCATAGCAAAGTGGTTTTAGGTGATAAAAAAGTAAACAACAAAAATTAAAATGTTAATCAAAACGGTTTTTGAATTAGTTTTTCATTTTTATTTTCATTTAAATTTTAATTGCTACTTATCAGTTTAACAATTGGATGAATTCTATTTAGTTTTTGGTGATTTTTGTTTGTAAAAGAATGAGAATTAAATCATTCAATGTTACAACTTCAAAGTTATAACATTATTTTATTTTAAGGTGTTAAAAAGTGTTAAGAAATATTAAAAAATGTTTTTATCGACTAAAATGGTCTTGACACGGACATATCCAAGGAGAGACTCTACAAAGGTGTTCATTTCGTCGATAGAAAGTAAATATCCATCTACAAAATGCCAATTTTCAACTAAGATTGTTGAATTTATTCGATGATTAATTAAAACTGCTATACTATTAAGTAGTTTTAGGGGATTAATCGGGCAGAAAAAAATCCTTTAAGATTTCCCAAAAAGGTCTAAAAACCTCTATACTATCGGTATTTTTTCCCATTTCAGAAAATCATTTTTTTGCCCAATTAATTAACACCCCTTTCTTAACACTGTTTTAGTAGATACAATTCCATCAAAATGAAAAACTTTATACTTTTCTTTTTACTCTTCCCATTAGTTGCCATTGCTCAATCTTCAGATGAACAATTGATTGAAGTCACCATTCAAGAATTTTTTGATGGGATGCGCGCAGGTGATAGTAGTAGAATTGCTGCTGTTATGACGAAAGACGTTTTTTTTCAAACGACCTTTACCAATAAATCTGGAGAACCCCAACGTGAAATTGGATCAGCCGAAGATTTCCTCAAGGCAGTTGGGACACCTCATGATGAAGTTTGGGATGAAAAAATTTGGTCGTATGACATAAAAGTAGATGATAATTTAGCGTCCGCTTGGACAGAATATTCCTTTTATTTGGATCAAAAATTTTCTCATTGTGGGGTAAATACTTTTCAATTATTTAAATCTAAAAAAGGATGGAAAATTACAAGCATTGTGGACTCCCGTCGTCGTCGTACTTGTGAGAAAGATCCTATCTCGGAAATCAACCAAGTCATGGATGCTTGGCACAAAGCCGCTGCCACTGCGGATGAAGACACTTTTTTTGGAAGTATGACGGAAGATTGCGTCTATATTGGTACAGATGCTTCGGAACGTTGGCTACGCGATGAATTGAAAGATTGGTCAAAAAAATATTTCGACCGAGATTCTGCTTGGGATTTTACGCCAATCGAACGCACTGTGGTCGTTTCCAAGGATGGTAATTTGGCGTGGTTTGATGAAACACTATCTACTTGGATGGATAAGTGTCGTTCTAGTGGCGTGATGCAAAAAATAGACAATCAATGGTATCTCAAACACTATCATCTATCTATTGCAGTACCAAATGAAAAAGTAAAAGGTTATTTAGAATTGTTGAAAAAAGAATAGCTGAAATTTCAATTCTCACCAAATATTTTCTTAAATCTTATCCTACCAAATCATAAACTTCTGTTAAACCTATATTTTATAAATGAAAATTTTAACAGATATGATTTTTTGTATCTTTGTGAGAATTAGAGTTAACTAATACAGTAATCTCCTTCTAATAATTTGAAAAAGAGCATTTTGTAAGATGTTGTAGTTCCTACAGTAACTCTATTAATACAATTCATATAAAATTTTGATTTCTTAAAATTGATGATTTCTTCATTTTTCATTGGCGTGAAAATCGCCTACTTTTAAGAAAAAGAATAGTCTTATACTATATATAAAACACCCGATTGTATCTGAAAACAAGATAAACTTTACAATTATGAAACGGATTCTTCAGCAGTATACCTTAGTTTTCCTCCTTTTAGGAACGATACTTCCCTTAATGGCTCAAAATGGTTCAATACGACAACAAGGTTATTGGACATTAGGCTTAAACGGAGGTTGGGCCTACCAACAAAGTGATGCACAAGCCTTAGTTGGTGATGGACGCGGTTTCGGTCTTACCCTCGGTAAAAACTTATATTATCGTCCAGGTGCGGCACTCTCTTTTGATCTTCGCGGTCGCTTCTTGTATGCCAATATGTATGGTTTGGATGGAACTCGTACAGAAGGGATTATGAATAACTCCACCGTCAATGGAGAAGGAGGAATTGATTATCTGAGTGATCCAGGTTTTGTCTATTACAATCACAATACTAAACTAGGTGAACTTGGTTTAGAAGGTGTTTTTCATTTAAATCGTTTACGTGAACGGACTAATTGGGATATTTCTTTGTTTGGTGGTATTGGACTGGATTTGTATAGTACTAAAAATGATTGGTTGAAAAATGGCGGAACCTATGGAACTGATTTTGCCAATTTAGATGCTAATGCATCCGTTTCTAGTACTCGTAGTACCTTGTCTGGTCTTCTAGATGGAGATTATGAAACTCGTGCAGATGGATTTGATAATGGTGCGAAACTCAATTTTATGCCTGATCTTGGATTGGAAGCCTATTATTGGCTCACGCCTCGATTTGCACTAGGAGCAGGACATAAAGTGACTTTTACTACAAATGATGTCTTAGATGGGCAAATGTGGACGAATGGAAACACGGCTACTGCTGAAAATGATATTTACCATTATACTAGTCTCGGTGCGAAGTGGATTATAGAAGGTGGTCGTCGAATGAATGAACCCCTTATTCAAATTACAGAACCTAGCATCAATCCTTATACTTCATCCGTTTCAGATGGTTTTGTCAAAGCAAGAATTAAACATGTTAACAATCCAAATCAAGTTAGTTGTAAAGTAAATGGTCGATCAACGCGTTTTGATTTGTATGGAGAAAACTTTTCTACCAATTTCCCACTCCGAACAGGACGAAATGAAGTGGTGATTTATGCTAAAAATGAAGCAGGGAGCGATCAAAAAAGTGTCATTATTATTTGGGAAGGAACAATCATTGATACTCCACCACCACCTCCTCCTGCTGGACCAATTATTACCTACATCAATCCTCCACGCCCTGACTTCACGGCAAATCGCTCGGATTTTCAAGTAGAAGCAAGTGTGGAAAATGTACGCTCGCAACGTGATATTGCCATTTCGTTTAATGGACGAAGAGTATCTAATTTCAATTTTGACCAGCGAACTGGAAGAATACGTTTTCCTGTAACTTTACGTTCTGGAAGAAATGACGTAGTCATTCGAGTAAGAGGTGCTTCAAGAGAAGCTGAAGCAGCAGCTAATATTTATTTAGAACAAGCACAACAACGACCCACGGTTCGTATCACACAGCCTCGTGATCGTTCTGAAACCAATCAATCTAGAATTAATGTATCGGCTGATTTGACGAATGTAGAGAGTAAATATGATATTAAATTCATTCTCAATGGGCGTGTTAGCAATAGTTTTCAATATGATAACAGAGGTCGTTTAACATCGACCGTCAATCTTAAAAGAGGACGAAATACAATCCGTGTTGAAGCTAGTAATCGAGCTGGACAAGCATCCGATGAAGTGACCGTAACTTATGATGATTATACGCCACCTGTGATCCAACAACCATCTGTTCGTATTACAAATATCGATCCGCCACGCGCAAGTGATTGTCGAACGACTGTAAATGCTGTGATTCAAAATATAGATCGAAAAGGAGATATTTCTTTTACAGTCAATGGGCAACGCATCAGTAATTTTAATTTCAATCCAAGTTCTGGCTTATTTACAAGTAGCTTAAATGTGGATCGTGGAAGAAATGAATTTGTGATTTCAGCTCGCAATTCCCAAGGTAGAGATGAAGATCGCTCTTCTGTTACTTGTTCTGGATTGAATTCAGGAGGAGGCGATGCTAAACCAACGGTTGATATTACACAGCCCTCACAACAAAGTACAACGACGAATACTGCCAAGGCTACGGTAAAAGCTAAAGTAGGCAATGTAACTTCTAAATCGGATATCACTGTTTATCTCAATGGACAACGGCTGTCTAATTTCACCTATAGTACTAGTTCTAAAATAGTCACTGCTAATGTTGATTTGAAGTCAGGCAATAATGAAGTATTAGTTCGAGCTAAAAATAAAGCAGGGCAAGCGGAAGATGGAGTCGCTATTCGATACATTCGCCAAGTGGATTTACCATCTCCAAAACCACCAACAGTAAAGATTACCGCGCCAGCCAATAATAGTGCTACTACTACGGCTTCATCTACTGTAAAAGCAACGATTACGAATATTTCTACTAAAACAGGAATTACGCTGACGGTCAATGGAAAATCAACTAATTTTTCTTATACCAGTGGAAAATTATCTGCTCCTGTTTCTTTAAAAGAAGGAAATAATAGCATTAAAATCACCGTAAAAAATAGCGATGGGCAAGACAGTGATGCGATTACCGTAAAATATAATAAACCAGTTGTTGTGCCTAAGCCTACAGTAAGTATTACAAGTCCGGGGAATAACAGTACAGTGCAGAAAAATAATATTACTGTAAAAGCAACCATCAAGAATGCCAAGAAGAATGAAGTGACATACACTTTAAATGGTACAAAACAAACCAATTTCACACTTAGTGGTACGTCTTTTTCTGCCCCAGCAAAATTGAAAAATGGTAGAAATACTATCCTCATAAAAGCCACCAATGCAGGCGGTACAGCATCACAAACAGTCACTGTAAACTACAAAGCACCAGCTAGTTTACCAAAACCTACAGTGAAATTTACACAACCGTCTCGTGCTGGATCACAAACAGATAAAACATCTTATGTAGTAAAGGCGATTGTTAATAACATAAAAGGAAAAGCAGGCATCGTCTTTACAGTCAATGGTAAACAAAATAATAATTTTATCTATGACGCACGCGCAAAGGAAATGAAAGCTACTATTACATTGAAAGAAGGGAAGAATACCTTTTCTATTAAAGCCACCAATGCATCTGGAAGTACAACAGAAGAAACAAATTTGACCTTAAAACGAAAAGTGACGACTCCAAGCATTGCCAAACCAGTAGTAAAAATTGAATCCGTAAGTCAACCTATTATTGACCCAATGGATCCAAATCCTAGTAATAAAAGTACGATTCTTGCAAAAATTACTGGAGTAACTGATCGAAATGCTGTTACCTTACTAGTAAATGGAAAGAAAATCACCAATTTTGATTTCACGGCCCGAGGTGGAACATTTAAAGCAGTGGTAAGTTTGTCTAGTGGCGAAAATAAAATTATCCTTCGTGCTACCAACAAAGCAGGCTCAGGACAAGATACGACCACAGTAAATTATTAAACAACCATAAATAGAGCGTTTTAGTATCGCTTATATACTCGCGTAGGGATAATTTTGTGATTGTCAAAAATAAATTATCCTTACGCGGTATATACCGATACGGGATAAAACAGATTTCAAAATCACTTTTTCATCCCGTGTCGTGTATAAAGGCATAAAAGATCATATTTTAACAGATGTGTTCTTTTATGCCTTTTTTAGTTTACTAAACCCATATTTCTCCTATTTTTGCGCCAATGAAATTTGATTTACAATATACAGATCCAAAATCGAGCGCAAGAGCAGGCTTAATTGAGACGGATCATGGAACAATTGAAACGCCCATTTTTATGCCTGTCGGTACAGCTGGTACCGTAAAAGGGGTGCACCAACATGAATTGGAAAACGAAATTCATGCACAAATCATTCTAGGAAATACCTATCATTTGTATCTCCGACCTGGTACAGAAATTTTAGAACAAGCTGGTGGTTTACATCGTTTTAATGGCTGGTCAAAGCCTATTTTGACAGATAGTGGAGGCTATCAAGTGTATTCCTTGAGTGGTCGTCGAAAAATTAAAGAAGAGGGGGTAACCTTTCAGTCGCATATTGATGGTTCACGTCATTTTTTTAGTCCCGAACGAGCAATTGACATTCAACGGCAAATAGGAGGAGACTTAATCATGGCATTTGATGAATGTACGCCTTATCCTTGTGATTATAAATATGCTAAACGATCCATGCATATGACCCATCGTTGGCTACAGCGTTGTTGCGATCATTTTGATAACACCAATGATCTATACAACTATTCGCAGACTTTACTCCCTATTGTACAAGGAAGCACCTATGATGACCTCCGAAAACAATCGGCAGAAACGATTGCAAGCTTTGATCGAGAAGCTAATGCGATTGGAGGCTTATCGGTAGGCGAACCAGCCGAAGAGATGTATCATACAACCGATTTAGTCTGCCAGATACTCCCTAAAGAGAAACCTCGTTACTTAATGGGCGTAGGCACACCCGAAAATATCTTAGAGTGCATTGCATTAGGAATAGATATGTTTGATTGTGTATTGCCCTCTAGAAATGCCCGACATGGTTTATTGTATACCGCAAATGGTATTATGAACATGAAAAATGCCAAATGGAAAGATGATTTTAGTGTGATAGATGAGTATAGTATCTCCAGCACAAGTCGTTTTTATACAAAGGCATACTTGCGACATTTATTTCAATCAAAAGAATTATTAGCGGCACAAATTGCTACGATTCATAATTTGAGTTTTTACCTATGGTTAGTTGGGGAGGCACGACAGCAGATCATTGCAGGAAATTATGCCAGTTGGAAAGAGGAAATGGTCAAGAAGGTGCGCGTGAGATTGTAGACCATTAGATTGTAGATCGCTTCGCTCTTAGATAGTTAGATTTTTATCTAAAAATATCTAGCAGTCTAATGTCTAAAAATCTAGTAATCTAAAAAAGGATATGTTTAAAAAACTAGATCAATACATTTTTAAGAAGTACATCTTTACTTTTTTATTTACCGTTTTCATCTTTACTTTGATTGCGGTGGTGATTGATTTTAGTGATAAGATTGATAATTTTATAAAAGAACCCGTAACCATTAAGGAGATTATTTTTGATTATTACCTCCACTTTATTCCGTATATTATCTCGCATTTAGTGCCATTGTATGTACTCATTTCTGTTGTCTTTTTTACTTCACGAATGGCGTATAATTCAGAGGTGATTTCTATATTAAATGCGGGGATTAGTTTCAATCGATTTATGGTGCCTTATTTGATGGGAGGCTGTTTGGTAGCGGCGGTACATTTATTTTGTAATCATTATTTAATTCCCATTGGCAGTAAAATCCGCTTAGATTTTGAGCATACCTATATTTGGAAAAGTAGTGATAAGGGAAAAACCCAAGATATACACATGTTTATAACTCCTGAGACGAAGACGTTTATTCGTCGTTATCGAAAACGAGATACGACTGCCGTTGATTTTAGGATCGAAACCTTCAAGGATAATATATTGGTTAATATGATGAAAGCCAAAAAAGCAGAATGGATTGGTCCGCCCAATCGCTGGCAATTGTCCGATTATGAAATACGGGAGTTCAATGGTTTAAAAGAATCTATTATCGTTGGACAAGGAGAAAAATTAGATACGACCTTCAATATGTATCCTGATGATTTTGTTCGCTATCTCAATCAAAAAGAAATGATGACCTCCCCTGAATTACAAAAATTCATCAATATGGAACGGGCAAGAGGACTAGGCAATACAAAAGTCTATGAAATAGAAGTACACAAACGAACGAGTGAACCCATTGCCTCTATTATTCTCACTATTATCGGAATGGCTGTTGCAGCACGAAAGGTACGTGGCGGAATGGGTTTACATATTGCGCTAGGGGTCGGTTTAGGAGCGATATTTATTTTCTTATCGCGCTTTTCTAAAACATTTGCTACCAATCAAGATTTACCTGCTATAATAGGCGTTTGGATTCCAAATATCATTTTTTTAGTAGTTGCCATATGGCTGGTATCGAGGGCACAGAAGTAGAGTACTAAAAAAGTAAGCCCTAATAGACCATTCAAAGGATATCTATTAGGGCTCAAATGATGGATTTATCACGCTTAAAATCCATATGTAAGATAAGTAGTAGAACTATCTTCTCTTTTGATGGATTCAATATGTTGATGTAAACTTAATGCCATTAATAGAAGATTTTCCTCTTGTTCGTCTAGATTTGTATATTCTAAAATTCGACTCGATTTTTTTTGACGTTTGCTAATTCCAGCAACTTGATTGTTTTGGTCTACATAAGAGATTTCTTTATTCAATCGATTCTTGTCCTTTTTTTTGGCATAAGTAGTATTAGTGTCAGTTATTATTATTTCTGTTCCTTTTTTAGTCATGCTTGCTACTAATTCCCAATTTCCAGTATATACATGTTGAATTCCTTTTGCTTCACGAGTGATGACATATTTTTTATCTAGGATAAAAAATGATTTCATATTCTTTTTTCCATTGTACTTGGTATCAAAATCTTTTTCCATAGTTAAGACTATATCCCCTTTTTCATCAGAAAAGCTAACGGTTTTAAACCCACCATATGGAAGTTTACTAGAGGTATACGTTTGTGCAAAAATAGAGGAGGAAATCAATAGAAATGCTACAATTAAGATGTTTTTCATATTATTTGGTATTTAAATGAAGGAATTATTTTTTGTGATTGGTAAGTAGTTTAAGCTTTATCTGTATTTTGTATTCTTATAAATTATAAAAAAGATACTTTTTAATCAATTGGAGGACGTTATTTAACGAGCCTTTAACAGTTCTTGATTTATCCTTTATCGTAAAAGAGATAATCCTTTAAATATTTAAATCCATTCCACAAGTTTTGCCATCTTTTTCCCCTACCTTTGCATCCCTTTTTTAATTGTATAGAATTATGCTCAACCGCAAAATTGCTCCACCCATTCATACCATCCAAAATTTGCAATTGCCCAAACCGCAAATTCATACCCTTTCGAATGGAATTCCTGTATATGAAGTACATCTGGGCACACAAGAAGTGGTTAAAGTAGAGTTGATCTTTCGTGCAGGTCGTCCGCAAGAAACAAAACGATTAGCAGGTCGAACCACAGCACGAATGCTACGAGAAGGTACGACTACACAAAACACTTTAGAAATTGCTGAAATCGTTGACTTTTATGGAGGCACGCTTTCTTCTCCAGTTAATTTTGATACTTCTAATATTGTTTTATACAGTCTCAATAAACATTTTGAAAAGCTATTGCCCATCTTACGAGACATAGTAACCAACCCTATTTTTCCACAAGAAGAATTAGATCGTTTTATTACCAATAGTATTCGTCAAATTAAGGTGAATAATAAAAAAGCAGATGTGGTTGCCTATCGCGAAGTTACTGCGCGAATTTTTGGAGATGAACATCCTTATGGCTACAATAGCTCCCCTGAATTGTATCAAGATTTAAAACGAGAAGATTTAATACAGCATTTTAAGACTCATTATCATGCTGGAAATTGTGCGATCATCATTAGTGGAAAAACAAATGACGCTATGTTTCGTTTGTTAGAAACGCATTTAGGACAAACCATACCCAATGGAACACGTTCTGCTATAGCTATTCCAAATGGCACACCTTCTCCACAGCAACTTCATTTACCATTAGAAGATACCATTCAATCTGCTATTAGAATTGGTTGTCGTTTATTTAACAGAAAACATGAAGATAGTCGTCCTTTTGCAGTTTTAAATACAATCCTAGGAGGCTATTTTGGATCTCGTTTGATGATGAATATTCGAGAAGATAAAGGCTATACGTATCATATTTTTTCTACTGTAGATAGTATGATACATGATGGATGTTTTTATATCGGTACGGAAGTTGGAACAGAACATGTGGATAATTGTCTAAAAGAAATATATCATGAATTTGATCGCTTACAACAAGATTTAATTCCTGCATCTGAATTACAAATGGTACGTAATTATATGCTAGGGGTGGTATTAAATATGTTAGATGGGCCGTTTAATGTAGCAGATTTGATTCGTACTATGGTGGTCGAAGATATTGATTTTGATGATTTTACTAATTTAGAACAAACAATTCAAAACATTAGCCCCCAAGATTTACGTACATTAGCACAAAAATACTTGAATAAAGAAAATATGTGGCAGATTGTAGTCGGAGCGTAATTTTAAACCATTGAGTCGTTAAGAGTCATTAAGATTTTCTTTTATAGATAATAAGTTTAACATAAACTCATTACTGTCTAAAAATCTAAAATCTAGGAATCTAAAAGTCTTATCAGTAATGTATAAAGGAAAAAAAGTCATAGCCGTATTACCTGCATATAATGCAGCCTTAACTTTAGAAAAGACCTATAACGAAATCCCAATGGATTTGGTAGATGAGGTGATTCTTTGTGATGATGCGAGTAAAGATAATACTTCTGAATTGGCTCGTTCGATAGGCATTCAACACGTGATCGTCCATGAAAGTAATAAAGGCTATGGAGGCAATCAAAAATCATTGTATAACAAAGCATTGGAGCTAGGAGGAGATATAGTCATTATGCTCCATCCTGATTATCAATATACCCCGAAATTAATTCCTGCGATGGTTAACATCATCGGAGATGAATTGTATCCCGTTGTATTAGGGTCTCGCATTTTAGGAAAAGGAGCCTTGAAAGGAGGGATGCCTTTGTATAAATACATTGCTAATCGCTTACTTACTTTTACACAAAATATTCTGGTCAATTACAAACTATCCGAATACCATACGGGTTATCGGGCCTTTAGTCGTGAAGTATTGGAAGGCATTAATTTCAATGCGAATGATGATGATTTTGTCTTTGATAATGAGATGTTGTCTCAAATCATTTATGCAGGTTTTGATATTGCAGAAGTGACTTGTCCCACCAAATATTTTGAAGAGGCTTCTTCGATCAATTTCGTTCGATCTAGTAAATATGGTTTGGGAGTATTGCGTGTATCTTTAATGCACTTTTTTCAACGAATAGGATTGGTCAACTTAGAAATGTATCAGAAGCCGTAGAATTTGATGGAGGGAGATTAATTATAAACTTTCTTTTATAAAGGCATAAACTCTACAAATGTGTGGTCTTCTCCAGCTAATTCTTCCTCAATAATCGCAGCAATGATAGCCCAGTCTCCACCTGCCAAACCCGCTCCAATGGCTGGATATCCGATTCGTAATCCTGAAAATTTTGTTTTTACCTCCTTAAAAGCAGCTCGAATAGCATCATAATTGGCTTTCACACCCGAACCACTCCAATGATATTGAGTATATGCATTGATTATTGTGAAATTTGTATTTGTTAGTTGAATTTTAGCAAAACTGATGGTGCCCAGTTTGCCTTCATCTCCACGGAGTGTGGTACAATCTGCTTCAAAGGCTGGTGGAAATTCTTTTTTAATCGTTTTAGCAATACCAGCACCCATCGTACAGAAGCAATTGCAGCCGTGAATAATAACATCAAAATGCCCTTTTTTAGCAAGGTGGATTAAGTCTCCTTTTACAGTTTTCATGTGTTATTTTTAGTTGAATAGATTTAAGACTTGTGGTAACATCTCTTGAACCCATTTGCTGTATTGCATGCCACTTGGGTGTAAATTATCAGATGCTAATGCTCCTTCTGTGGCACCAAGTTCTCTCGAGATTTCTGTTATGTTGATAAAAGGAATATTTAAGTCTGTACAAACTTGTGCCATAAAAGCATTATATTCATCCAATTCCTGTGCAATTTGTTCGCTATTGCTACTTCCAAAAGGCGTTACCCCATAATCTGGGATAGAAACGACGAATACACGTTCGGTAGTTCCTACAATGTCAATACATCTATCCAATAAAATACCAAAATCAGTCTTGAAATTGTCAATAGGTTGATTCTGAAATTGATTATTCACCCCAATTAATAAAGAAACTAAATCATAGGCTAAAACTTCTTCTTCTACCATTGCATCCATTAATTGATCTGTTCTCCAACCCGTTTTTGCGATTATATCCACAGGAGAAAGAACAAAATCAAACTGTAAAAGAGAATCTGCCAATTGAAGAGGCCATCGAAAGGAGGTATCCACGCCCTGACCTATTGTATAGGAATCGCCCAAAGCAAGATAGGAGAGGGTGTCTATTTTACCAATAGGAGGTTCATTTGGAGCAATTGTTTCGTCATCTTGTGTTGCACAAGAAAAACAGAACAAAAATATCAGCGCGATTAGCGCAATCCTCAGGAGAAAGTTAAAGCGTACCATTATTTTCTCGATAAATAGCTGCTAAGACCACTTGTCCTGTTGCGCCAAGTACACGTTTATCAATCACATCAATATTGTCGTCATGTGTATGGTGATAATGACCAAAGGTTTTTGTGCCACCTGGTAAATTAATAATGTCAATCATAGGGATTCGAGCAATCTCATTTACATAATAATGGTCGTCGGTAATGCCTCCTACAGGTGTATTGACAAAGTGATTGCCATAGCCCATGTTTTGTCCTAGTTTCCAGATTTTATTCACCAATTGAGGGGCGTATTTCATAGAGACGCCTTCTTTTGGGAAACGGGCATTTTTAGAGCCTATCATATCTAACAAAACACCAAATTTTGCACGATAGCCTGCTTTATGAGGTGTTTTACTCCAATATTGTGACCCCAGACACCAAGTATCTGGCGTATCTCCATTTTCTTCGCCATGATCCTCTGCATCAAATAAGACTATATCTACACCAAGATCAATACCTGTCAGATTGATTTGTCGTGCAATTTCTAAAAGGGCAGCTACACCACTTCCACCATCATCTGCACCATCAATGGGTTCTTCTGTTCGTTCATTATCCTTATCGGCAATATGTCGCGTATCCCAATGCGCAGCAAGAAGGATTCGTTCGTCAGCATCAAGATTATAACTAGCAATGATATTTGTACTATTTAAAACAGTACCTGTGTAAGCAGTTGCTTGAAAATCTTGTTCTATGACTGATGCGCCAAATTCTTTGAATTTTCCAACGAGCCATTCTTTACATGCGGTATGAGATGCCATATTAGGAACACGTGGCCCAAAATTCACTTGTTTTTGCACATAGGCATAAGCAGAATCTCTATTAAATCGAGGAATTTTATACTCCTTTCTTTTTGGAACATCCACAACTGCGTCTTCTGTAGTATTGGTAGGATCACTTTCACAATGCATACAAGAGAAAATTATAATGCCTGCAAATAGAATCAAAAAACTATAACGGAAATATTGGTGCATTTTTTTATTGTTTGACGATTTATTGAGAAGAGAGAGTAGGGATATTAAGAGTAGTGACTCTATGAATTTACTATTCTAAATACACCCATCTCTTTCTTTGACAGTATTATTTATAAAAAGTTTAATAAGAAAAATAAATTAACCACTACAAACCATGAAATTATAACAACAATCTATGAGCATAGTGATCAAAAGTCTAAAAGCGCAGCGGTCTCTCAGCGGAGCGGTCTAAAAACGAAGTGCCCCTCTTCTCTCAGCAACACGATCAACAAAACCTACTCCTTCACCCAATTTGTTCCATCTTTTCCATCCTTTAAGACAATGTTTAAGGCTTTCAAAGAATCACGAATCTTATCAGACGTACCCCAATCTTTCGTAGCACGGGCATTTTGACGAATATCTATAATTAATTGCATCAAACCATCCATCGTACCATTGCCATTATCACCTGCGTGCGTATCATCTTTTAAACCAAAAATCGTATAGATGAAATCTGAAAAATGTTGCTTTAAGGCGTCCAATGTTTCGGCAGAAATTTCGCTCATTGCAATATGACCTGCTTTGAGACTATTTACTTTAGAAACCAATTCAAACAGACCTGCTAGTGCTTTTGGACTATTAAAATCATCATTCATATCAGCAACACATCCTGCTATAGCAGCTCGAATTTCTTGATCTAAACTAGCATCGGTACTTCCAGTCGCGCCATCCAATTTTTGTAAAATCTGATTGCCTTCCATTAATCGACGATAGCCTTTCTCTGCTGCTAAAAGGGCATCATCTGTCAAATCTAGTGTACTTCTATAATGCGATTGTAGCATAAAGAAACGAATCACCATAGGACTATAACCTTTACTTACATGTGGGCTATCGCCTGTAAATAATTCTTCGGGTGTAATGGAATTACCATCACTTTTTGACATTTTTTTGCCATTCATCAGCAACATATTGGTATGTAACCAATAGCGAGCAGGGGCGCAGCCACATGCGCCATGATTTTGAGCAATTTCATTTTCGTGATGTGGGAATTTTAAGTCATTTCCACCACCATGAATATCAAAAGTTTTACCCAAATATTTAGTACTCATGGCAGAACACTCCAAGTGCCAGCCAGGGAAGCCTTCTGACCAAGGCGAATTCCAACGCATGATATGGGAAGGATCAGCTTTTATCCAAATGGCAAAATCGGAAGGATGATTTTTCTCATCTTGATGTTTGAGATCGTCTCTTGATTCTGCTACCAAATCTTCTATAATGCGCCCAGATAATTTTCCATAACCTGCATTGCTTTTCGCAAATTTGACCGTATTAAAATAGACTGAGCCATTTTTGACATATCCTAAGCCATTATCTATAATCGCTTGTACCATTTCAATTTGCTCAATGATGTGTTGCGTAGCACGAGGTTCGATGCTAGGAGAATGGTTATTGAAAATACGCATCATATCATGAAAGCCATTGGTATAGCGTTGTACTACTTCCATCGGTTCGAGGCGTTCCAAACGTGCTTTTTTAGAAATTTTATCTTCTGCGCCAATGTCTGTGTCTCCTTCCAAGTGTCCGACATCCGTAATATTTCTTACATAGCGCACTTTATAACCTTGATACAATAAATAGCGATAAATCACATCAAAACTAGTAAAGGTACGACAGTTACCAAGATGAACATCACTGTAGACCGTGGGCCCACAAACATACATACCAATATACCCTTCCTCTAAGGGTGTAAACGTTTCTTTTTTTCGATTAAGACTGTTGTAAACAACTAGTTCGTTCTGCATAACAAATCAATACGGTGAATTAATATTCTTGATAACGCAAAAAGGAAGGCTTTAGATTCCTCATTTTTTGAAATATCCACAAAAGTATACTTTTTTGAAAAAAGGAAGCTTTATTTAAACGACTTATCGACGATTTTTAAGAAGGTGTAGAAAAAAGAGTTGTGCTTAGAGGTGTTTATGTATATTTGAAACCAAACCAAAAAATCTTATTTTTTATGGCAAGTCGATTTAAAATTACAGGTTTTGCACGCTTTCTTCTATTCTTACTTGTTTTCGCACCTTTAGCGTATATCGGAGCGTCTTATATTCAAGGAGAAGATGGCATTCAAAATGTCAAGGACTTAATTGGAATAGGGGATAAATCTTCAACAACTAGCAATACGTCTTCCTCTTCCTCAGAAATTGATTTGGAAGAAGCTCAAGAAATGATAGAAGATTTAAAAGAAGAATTAGCTGAAAAAGAAGCAGAAATTAAAGAATTACGTTCCCAATTAGAAGAAGCTAATCAATAAGTCTACTTTGGAATTAATTATTTAACCGTTACTTACAAAAGGTGAATCATGGTTTAATTATAAGCACACCAAGAGATGGTTATACCATTCGTAAGACGACTTAAAGTCGGCTCACGATGATAATTTTAGTAAATGGAATTAAACTATAAAGAATTTGGTCAAGGAGATCCGATCATTATTTTGCATGGTATGTTTGGGACACTCGACAATTGGCAAACCATAGCTAAACAACTTGCCGAAACCAATACCGTTTATATTATTGACCAACGCAATCATGGACGCTCGCCGCATACAGATGAGATGGATTATGTGTTGATGGCGGAGGACCTGAAAAACTTTATGGAAGCCAATTGGATTTATTCGGCAATCATTATTGGGCATTCGATGGGCGGGAAAACAGCGATGCAATTTGCCTTGGAATATCCAGATATGGTAGAAAAATTAATTGTGGTTGATATCGCGCCAAAAGCTTATGAAGGAGGACACGCGCTTATTTTTGAAGCGCTATTTTCAGTTGATATAAATGCTTTGGAAAGTCGAAAAGAAGCCGATGTTATCCTACAAGAAAAAATTCCTGATTTTGGGGTACGTCAATTTTTGCTTAAAAATCTAAGTCGTAATAAAAAAGGAGGCTATCAATGGAAAATGAATTTGAATGCTATTTATAATGCCTATTCTACCATTTTGGGAAATGTTTCAGGAGATATTCCTGTAGATGTGCCTACTCTATTTATTCGTGGTGGAAAATCGGATTATATTTTAGATACAGATGAAGCCTTGTTAAAAGAGTATTTTAGCGATAGTACACTATCTACTGTCGAAAATGCGGGCCATTGGGTACATGCAGAAACACCAAAGGAGCTTTTGAACTTAGTGAAAAATTTTGTATCTTAGTACAAGGCTAAATCAAAATTATATTGACAATGAAACAACTCCTTTTATTTCTATTTATCCCCTTTTTAGGATATGGTCAAACCGTTGAACTTCGTAAAACAAAAAACGGTGATTTTTTTTATCAAGAAGTTATAGAAGCCAATAGAGCTAGTGTAAAACAAATACAGGAACAAGTCCTAAGTTGGATTGCTATCTATCATTCAACAGCAGACATACAATTGGAGAAAGAGGGGTGAATTGTCTGTAAAGGATACGTGAAAACAGGATGTTTTAATGATATGGATTGTCAGGTGATTTATTCCATGACAATTGATATGAAGGATGGAAAAGCAAGAATAAAAGCAGAAAACTTTATTTATGATTCTGTAGAAGCTGGTGAAACACCCCTTTCTAAACTAACGATCTTTAAAAAGAAAATGGTGAAGAATGTTAATGAGCGAATGGAACTTTCCTTTGTACAATTACGAAAGTATTTATCCACGATCAATAAAATAGATCTTTGGTGATTTTTAAATCTCAAGCTATCTTATTTTCGGCACTTTAATTAGATATTTCTTTTTACTACTATTCGTCAAACTAGAAGAAGTCAACCAAGGATTGTAGACTTTCAACATGCGATAGGTCGTACCATTTTGAATGGCAAAATCGCCCCAATTCGAGACACCTTCTTCTATACGAATATTGATGTAATCATCTAGTGGAGGATAACGATCGGCATCATCAATTTGAAAGCCAAATTGAATGGGATCGGATAAAATTTCCTTAAAAGCAAGAATGCGGAAAAGATAACGACTCGTTTCCTGATTGAGATTAAGATCAAAATAATTTGTCATTTTTTGGGCATCCATCTCTTTTTGAAGACGGCTTCCGCCCATATTATAAGCTGCTGCTGCTAATGCCCAGCTTCCAAAACGATCTTTTAGTTTTTTGATGAATTTACAAGCAGCTTCTGTCGATTTTTCAATGTGATAGCGTTCGTCTACTTCACTTGTAATTTCAAGACCATATTCACGAGCCGTTCCTTTTAAAAACTGCCAATAACCTTTTGCACCAGCAGGAGATCCTACATTGCGAAGTCCACTTTCTGCAACAGCAAGATATTTAAAATCATCGGGTACGCCATTTTCTGCTAGTATTCTGGAAATGATAGGAAAATAACGATGAGATAATTTAATGTTTTGAATGGTACTAGAATGCCAATATGCATTATGCGTTAATTCTCGATCTAAA
This sequence comes from Saprospiraceae bacterium, assembly GCA_020628645.1. Lineage (GTDB taxonomy): Bacteria > Bacteroidota > Bacteroidia > Chitinophagales > Saprospiraceae > JAHDES01. The sequence continues at coordinate 6,243 of JAHDES010000001.1, read as the reverse complement.
CGTTCGCTCACATCAAAATTTTCGGTGGGTACAATTTCTCCTGCAAAAGTGTAGACTTTATCTATCGAAATCGACTTAATGATTTGTGGAAGCATACCACGTTCATTTGGTGTGCTTGCTTGTTCTTGTTGAGCTTGAGGTTCTTTCTGTGAAGTATAAGATGTAAATAATGCGAAGGTGAGAAATGCTGCTACAGCAATGCTATATACGGAAATAGATTTTGTCATAATGAGTTCAAATTTCATGGGATCAAAAGCAACCCCTCCTATCTAAAACTACGACACCAAAGTTCGATTGGTTGCGTTAAAAGTAATTCTATACAAGATAAGAAGAAAAATGATAGGAGTGTGTTAAGAAGCTGTTTGAATTTAACACTTTCTTTCTATGATGTCCCTTTTTCCATCACTCTTTGTTATTAAAATGGTTATTTAGCAGGGCTAAACTCCTATTTCAATGCCTCAATTGTTGAAAAAATGACCTATCATATTTTAAAAAAACTAAACTCAAATAGCTTCTAAAGAAAACGTATTTATGATCTGTGTACAGGACAAAACTTAGGAAGCGTGTTTTTTTTTAAGGGCAACGCAATAAATTACGTTGGAGCAAGCCCCTTTTCAAGGTGGTTTTAACCCCTTGCATCCTTCTAACGATTATTTTGTACACAGATTTATGGTTTAATAAAATAAAAAAAGCAGTCTTTTCAGACTGCTTCATCTCTCAACAAATTATTTTTCATATAATTCTTGGTAGTGGGGCACGAATAAATTTACATTCTTGATTCCTCGAATTAGCTTAATCAACTTCATTTTCAATGACTTATGATTTTCACTATTTCAAGGAAAGTAAATTTATTTTCTCCGCGTGCCTTATTCTCTACGTGCTATGGGAGGATAGCTATAAGATGGACGAATTACATGAAGCCTTTTCGTTATGGGGTTATGTTGGGGGGATTGCTGATATGTACTTTTTTGATGATAATACATTGCATTATTTTGATTTCCCTTTGGTGTTTCGATAGTAGAATTTGATGAATTTCCTTTAGTAGAAGTTTGGCGATGATACCTTGATTCATAGCCTTGTCCTGCCTGATAATTTGTCTCTAAATGATAGACAGGTGGAGGCATTACTTCCACTACGTGTTGTTCTTTTTTATCATATTTTGCTAGGTCATATCGCTCAATTAAGTCTACCAGTTTAAAAGCATAATCTTGTGCAGTAGCATACCCTTTATCTTGTAAACCAATCGCCCAATCAAGATAGTTTTCATGATGGTACTGAAATAAATCACTATATCGTGCAGTAGTCACCAAAAAATCAGAATGATCTTTAAAAGATTCAGCAATTGAATTATAAGCACGGAAACAAGAATGAACGAGTTCTCCCTGTGTATTTTTATCATCGTCTTTATGTTGATATGTAGCCCCCGTCCAATATGATTTACATTTAATACCAAAAAAATTATTGGCATGTTGTGCAAGTGGACTTGCTCCAAAATTAGATTCTAAACCAGCTTGTGCTAAAGTAATACTTGCAGGAATGCCCGTTCTATTCATTTCTTCAATCGCCCAATCTGCATAATGCGCAAAGAAATTTATTCTTTCCCAATCGGTGTTGGTAGTTGCAATAAGAGATAAGGGCATGCATAGCAATGCCAGTGCGAATGCGATGTGCTTCAACATAATGTGTGTTTTTAAAATACAAGTAAATCACCTCAAAACTTGTGCTTTGAAGTATACACTATTCACCCATCAAAGGCGACCATCTATTTAAGGGGGAATTATTTGAGTATGCTCAAATAAAAAAGGGTAGATGAAGCGTCGACACTTCATGGGAATTGATTAGATATTTTGAGTGTGCCGCTTCAAACTATGAAAAAGCATGGAAGCGAAGCTCAAAAACTAATCTTTGTTAAATATGTATTTGTAATGAAGCCGAAGAAAGAGAAGCTTGTAATAAGAATTGTCTGTTCGTTTTAGGGGGGCGATTTTGTTTTCTCAAGCGTCTGTTTCGGCAATACTAGAGCACTGAAAAAATTTATGGAATCAATGAAGAATTGATAATGATAGTCCCAATAACTATCCAAATTATTTTAGTTTTCTAGTACGTCTGTTCAATTAAACATTAATATCAAAGATATATGACGAAAAATCAATATCTGAAATATTTATTTATGTGACATCATTTTTTAATATGAGAAGGAAAGAAAAATGGGGAAATGTAGATTTTATACACATTTTAATTTATGTAATGTAACAAAAAAGCGGAAATGTTGAATTATTAGATTTGAGTTTAATATTTTTTCTTTGAAATGCGGTTGCTTGTGATAGAACGTTGGCGAGAGCAGCGGAATCGTTCGACTTCTGTCGTTCTCAATTTTTGATGTTTGGTTTTACGCCCTTGTACACGAGCGCGCCATTTTTTCCAATTATTGAGGCGCATTTCATGCTTCATGAGTTTGATGACCTCATCTTCTTTCAAACCAAATTGTATTTCGATGGCTTCAAAAGGTGTGCGATCTTCCCAAGCCATTTGTATGATACGATCAATGGCTCGATCATCGAGATTATATTTTTTAATGATTTTCATAAATAATAAATGCTTCTAAATTGATATAAAGAAAGAACCAAATGAAATAAAAATAGTTTATCAAATCAGCGGTAAGAATATTTATCTCAAGATTGAAACCTTAATAATCTCAACATCTGATGTCAAAAACCCCTACCTTTGTAGCTGTTTAACTCAAAAGTGCGACTTTATTAGTCGTGAATCATTAACCGAATCCCCTCTTGTAAATGCAGTTTGTGAAAGAAGATGTGTTATAATTTGGGAAAAAATTAGATGAGCGCATGCGATTTGAAGATTTAGGATTAATTCAACCCATTTTAAAAGCCCTAGCAGATAAAAATTACGAAAAACCTACCCTCATCCAAGAAAAAGCTATTCCTTTAGTGTTAAAGCGAAAAGACGTCTTGGGTTGTGCCCAAACAGGTACAGGAAAAACGGCTGCTTTTGCGATACCCATCATTCAACTAATTCATAAAATAGAATTACGAAAGCAACAACCCACCACTCTTCGAGCTTTGATTGTTACTCCAACTCGTGAGCTTGCGATTCAAATTGATGAAAATATCCGAGATTATAGTAAGTATACCAATTTACGCCATACCGTAATTTTTGGTGGAGTCAAACAAGGCAAACAAGTAGAAAAACTTCAAAAAGGAGTTCATATTTTAGTGGCAACTCCAGGACGATTATTGGATTTAATCAGTCAAGGATTATTGAGTGTTGATACAGTGAAATTATTAGTCTTAGACGAAGCTGATCGGATGTTGGATATGGGATTTATCCATGATATTCGCCGTTTATTGCAATTATTACCAGAAAAAAGACAATCGCTTTTCTTTTCAGCGACCATGCCTGATAATATTGTTAAACTATCTAATAAAATTTTAACGAATCCTACTAAAGTAGAAGTTGCTCCAGTTTCTTCTACTGCTGAGACGATTCAACAATATTTATATTATACCAATCGAACAACGAAGAAAGATTTATTATTACACATCCTTGAAAATCCAGAAATCAATCAAGTGCTTTTATTTGCACGTACGAAACGCGGGGCAGATCGTATTGCTCGAAATTTAAAGAAACAATACATCAAAGCTGCCGCTATTCATGGCGATAAGGCACAAAATCAACGACAAAAAGCCTTGAAGCAATTTAAAGAAGGAACGATTCGGGTCTTAGTAGCTACAGATATTGCAGCGCGGGGAATTGATGTGGATAAATTGCGTTTTGTGATTAATCATGATATTCCAAATGTGGCGGAGACGTATGTGCATCGAATTGGACGATCGGGGAGAGCTGGAGAAGATGGCATTGCAATATCCTTGTGTGAACCAGAAGAGAATGCGTATGTACGCGATATTGAGCGATTGATCAAACAGAAAATTCAAGTGATAAAAGACAATCCTTTTCCTCAAACCGATAAACCTATGACAGAGGCGGAAAAAAAGGAATGGAACAAAGAGAAGCAACGTAGAAAGCAGGAATTTTTTGCGAATCGTCGGAAGAAACAAGAACAACAGGCGAATCGAAAAAGGAGATAAGTTATAGTCGGGGCACGATGATGATATAGAAAATAAGCTATTCCTAGACCAATCGTGCCACGACTTTTATGTTTATTTCTTAATTAAACTTTTCAGTACTTCTTCATTGATGACAATTGGATATTCTTGTGCTAATTCTTGCACCCAATTTTTTTCCAAATAATCTTGATAATCCGCAATGATATAACCTCGTGCTTCATCTAGCGTTTTTTCAGTAGGAGGGATGACCTCTTCAATATGAAGAAAATTGAGCGATTGATCCCGTTTACTCGTTTCGATAGCCGATTGTTCACCTGCTTTCCAAGTCATGGCATCAAGGACTTTGTTTTTCCCCTTTTCGATAATTTCGGTACGAGTACTCAGGATTTCTTCCTTTTTATTATATTTAGCAAGGACTTCTTTTGTTGATTTTTTCTTACAGAGTTCTTGAATTTTGGGCATCAAAGCAGCCTTATCAGATTTTAAAGTAATAAAACTAACTTTTGCACGATCATCCCACATGTATTTACCACGTCCTTTGAGTTTGTCAAAGTAAGCAGCCAAACCAACAGAATCTTGAGAAGCTTTATCCCAAACTAATATTTTAGTGGCTTCAAAGAGTAGAATTCCTTCTTCATATTCGCGCATGAGTGATTTGAATTCAGGATATTTTTTCTCTAATTGGCGTTCTTCGTATGTAAGCACTGCCTCGTCTACCCAACTATCAAAAAGGGTCATTGCAGTGGTGTTAATATCACTAGTTCGACCTAAGCGCAAGCGTTGACGAGAAGATTTTTCTAAATAAGTAATAAAATCATTTTGAGAAAAACTAGCATCTCCTAAGGTGAAGATTACTCGTTTTACATCATCTTGTGCAGGTTTCCATTTATAGGAAAGGAAAGTATCATCTAAACCACGAATAAAACGATTGAGTGCTTTATCCGAAAGGGTGTAATTATTCTCATTTTTGATTCGTTCGACCATCGCTTTCTTAGCGATGTTATATCGTCCATCTCGTTTTATTTTATTTTGTAAACGACCTCGTGCTATTTTATAAGGTTGAACTTGAGTTTTATTAATACGTTTAATGATATGCCAACCAATCGTTGTTTCAACAGGTCCAGTCATATCACCATCTTTTTTTAAGCCAAAAGCTGCATCTTCAAAAGCTCCTTCATAGCGATTGATCCCAAAAGAACCAATATTTCCACCTTTAGAAGCACTTCCTTTGTCTTGCGACACTTTTTTGGCTAAGTCTTCAAAATTGGCACCTGCTTGTAAGGCATTATACACACTATCAATTCGCATTTTTGAATTATCGGATTTAGATTTATCCTTTATTTTTCGGATCAAAATGTGCGCAGCTTCCATTTCGCCTCTCGCTGTTCGACGCTTATTTACCTTAATAATATGATAGCCTGCGGCTGTGCGTATGGGGGCAGAAAAATCACCTTCTTTGGTTGTATAGGCAGCAGATTCCATCGAATAAAAACCATCAGGTAACATGGCGGTAATATGTCCTATATTTCCACCATTTTGGGCGGCTGTTTTGTCATCAGAAAGAGCTTTGGCAACTATGTCAAATGCTTTTCCCTCTTTGAGTTGTTGATAAGCAGCAGTGATTTTTTCGTAAGCGGCGAGCGTGTCAGCAGGTTTTGGGTTAGCAGGAATCATCGCCATGATATGACTGATATTGACATCCATCCAAGAACGGTCATAGGCTTCTTGAATTAATTTTTCGGTTACCTCTCGATCAATGAGGTAGGAATTGGCGAGTTGTTTACGATAACCTTCTAGTTCTTTTTGCAAAGAAGGGACAGTATCCAATCGCATTGCTTGTGCTTTTCGGACTTTAAGCTTAAATTTTTTGTATAGTTGTAAATATTCATTGACAGAGGCTTCTGAATAATCTGCTTTTGCTCCATTTGTTTTTTCGTAGATGTATTTGAATTCAGATACATTTACAGGAAATTTATCTACCGTAAACAATACAGGATCATTTTCTTGTGCAGAAATCAAAACTGTATTGAACAAAAAGAGGAAAAAAAATAATTGTCTAAAACTTGTATACATATTCTAAATATCTAATTTTTAATTACAAAAGTATTCTAATGAACAATAAAATTCTCTAAAGTATAAAAGTGCTGATATAAAGGGT
>JAHDES010000020.1 GCA_020628645.1 Saprospiraceae bacterium | reverse complement strand
AAAATCGGTACACTTCCCCCCTTAAAATCCCCATAAAAACAGCCAGAAGGGGCTCGATGCCCCTTCTGGCTGTAATATTTGGCTTCATACGCGAATTTTTAATAAAATTCGCGTATGACTCATGTTTGTTTTTCTCACATTTCATCTCGCTTTACATTTTTCATCTTATCTTCTTCCAAACGAAATAAACCTCCTGACAAGCCCAGCCAAATGCTACCCTTTTGATCTTCCAAAATACTTTGAATACCATAGCCAAAGGGCATTAAATCTGGTCGATCTGTTTGATGGTATAAAGTAAAATCTTTGCCATCATATTGATACAAGCCATGTGCACCATTTGCACCGATCCAGATATTGCCTTTTCGATCTTCATAGGTCGAATAAATATCGTTGTGATGGAGTCCTTTTATATTGGGAAAAGTTAAGAAAGTATTTCCGTCATATCTACATAATCCGCCAGCTCCTTTACGATCTTTTTCATCAGGTGCATCTTTTTCTGCTACTCTACAGCCTAGCCAAATATTTCCTTTTTGGTCTTCTGTAATAGCCTGTACATTATTAGAAGGTAGACCGTCTTTTTTGGTATAAGTTGTAAATGATTTGCCGTCATATTTACAAACCCCATAACCATCTCTTGTAAACCAAATATTTCCTTTTTGATCTTCTATAATTTCAGTGACCCAATTTACCGTACTTTGATAATGGTACAATTCTACATCAGGTGTAGGAAGTGGAAATATCTTAAAGTTCTCTCCATCATAAAAGCCTACCCCTCCCCAGCTTCCGATCCAAAGTACGCCTTTACTGTCAATTAAAACCCTAGAAAGTCGATGATGAGGAAGGTCATCTTCAATCGTATAATTGGTAAATGTATTTTTTTGAGTATCATATTTAGACAGTCCATCATGTGTTGCCATCCAAAGATTTCCAGATTTGTCTTCTGTGATATCGACCACTGTATTAGTCGGTAAACCATCTTTTGTAGTGAAATATTGAAGCGTTTTTCCATCAAAACGAGCGACTCCTTTTGAGATCGTTCCAAACCATAGATTTCCTTTTGAATCCTCAAAGATTTCAACCACATATTCACCAATTTGCCCTGTCGTATCGGGTGCTTCAGGATCAGTTAAGAAAGGAACTGGTGTGGAAGAAGACTCAGGAATTGTTTGAGTAGGTTCTTGTGAGGTGCAAGATAACTGTATTGAAAGCATGCTAAAAAACAAGAAGGAGCTTAGTGATAAATGGTACATAGAAAAGAGATAAATTTATACAGCGAAACAGTTAATAATTCAATCTAATTATGGTTGCCGTCGAATAATTTCGACAAACCTATCCTAAAAACCTAGTCTATTAATCGACTTAACAGCTTTATAACAACTTTTTTTTTCGTTTGTAGAAAATATAATCTGTACTGAAAGATTCAATTATGTATTCAGAGATAGATTTCAAGATAAATTTAAAATTTTAGCTCTAATTTTTGTGACGCTTTTTCGTAAATAATACGAATGTTTTCTTCCGATATAAACCAACAAATTTAATTAATTTAGACTTTTTAGTTTCCAATTATTAGAAAGATTAGAAATTGTTATACTATATAAAAAACTGAATATACTACAAATGACTAGAATTTGCACCTACAGTGTTATAATATATATAAAATCTATTTTCTGTCATAAATTGTTCAGCCATTGTCACAAATTTTAAACAAATCATGTCCACCTATCTATAGAAGCATGTACATTTGAACAAACAAATAATACTGAATAAGTGATTTCGTAAATTATATTCAATATGGTATAAATTAGATACGAAATGATTTTTTCAGAGCGGTATAAGCTCACCCAAACATAATTCTAGCAAAATCCCCTTCACCTTACCTATTAGTTAGTTCACTTTTTATAAGTGAAAAAATATCCTGATTATTTCTTCCACTAGCGGTTTATTTAACCCAAGAATGTCATTTTAAGACATTTCAAACCCTGATCTCAATGTATTTGCGCCAACTTGTACTAAGCGTACTGGTTTGGATAGGGACAGCTTTTGCCTTATCTGCCCAAGACGATTTTTCGATTAGTTACACCAACCCAGATTCTTTGGAAGTCTGTGGATCGGATACTTTATTTCTAAGTATTACGAATATTGCGAGTACAACCTTAACAGGTATCAATGTGCAAGTAAATCTAGCGACAGGGATTTATTATTCAGATAATTCTGTTCAACCTCTTCTTACCAATACCTCAACGAATTTTAATCAACCTCATTTTAACCTTCCAGATATTGCATCTGGCGAATCTTACGATTTTTACCTTTTATTAGAAGCGCCTTGTGAAGCCTATGACGAAATTAATACGGGTGTCATTTTTACTAATTCGTTCACGGCAGATCATAGTGGTTCTAATGCTACCACAATAAACACAAACCCTTATCCCGTTTTAACCCCCTTATTAGTGATTACTGACATCAGTCCACAAAACCAAATTGTCTCCATGGGAGATACCATTACGCGTACCATCACAATACAAAATACGCGCTTAGGAACACTCGAAAATTTTGAATTCACCAATGAATCCAACGGTAGTATTATTATCAATGGCGTTCAAATTGGAACGATTACCAACCAAAATGATACGATCTATACGATCCAATTAGGCGCAACAGATTTTCAATTGTTTGGTGATGGAGATAGTCTTTTTGAAAGCAATGAATCCATCATTATTACAGAAGAAATCGTAGTGACTTCTTGTGAAAATGGCTTCTCTGAATTTTCTACTTCTTGGGGTTGTAATGGCGAAATTTGTCAAACAGATGAAGCATTTGGAAATCTAATCGTTGATCCTAATCTTGCAGCACCCGATTTATTATTTATGTCTGGTCCACAGCACGATGACTGCTATTGTGGAGATACACCTACTAAGCAACGTATGACGATTCAAAATTTAGGAGATGCTGATGCCATTGATTTGACTTTTCACATTTCAAGCGTAGATTCTATTAGTGGTATTGATCCTTCAAGCTTTACGGCGATGATAGATAGTGTGGCAACACCTATTTCAATTGTGGCTTCTAATCCTGTTACACCGCCTGATTTGGTGGCTTGTCTTGCGCCTATTGCGAGCGAAGAAGGAGTAAGTTTGCTTTTCCCTTTAATACCACCGGGAGCAACGGTAATTATTGAATGGGACATGTATTTCTGTGTACCTTATTGTAATGATTTGGTAAGTGGATGGTACTATAATTATAGTTATTTTGAAGGTTGTCCTGAAGATCAAGAAATAGAAGGTGTTTTATCGCTATCTGATAATATCGAAAGCTTTAGCCATAATTTATACACAGGTGCAAGTAGCATCAATGAAGGAGATACATTGGACTTTTATTATGAAGTACATTCTGGTTTGTTGACTCAACCAGAAGGATTTTTACAAATCATTTTTGATATGACGGATCGTATCACTTGGGATGGCGATGTATCTTCATTGAACCTTTTAGGAGGAGAAGCTCCTACGTCGTATACCTATGATCCAGATACGGATAGCTTAGTCCTATTCTATGATTTACCATTGACAAATGTTGATGAATTTCTTATTCTAAATGGATTGGTTTCTTGTAGCGATGATAATATTGCCGTAGAGATTCATTCGATTGAGGTAGATACACGTTTATACTTGAGTGATGATTGCCCAACCGATGGAAGTTGTGGGATTAATCCATGTGCATTGTCTGAATTATTTACGGTAGTATGTGATGTGGTGCCTGATTCGATTGGGAATATTTGTATTTACGATTATACATTTGAACGTTCTAATTTTGGTCAAGCAGATAATGATAATGACCGAGTTCCAGATGCAGTAGATTCTATTAATTTAGATTTGGTACGAAAAGATCGAGCCATTACGGGAGATACAATTTATGAACGTATTCCTGCAATTGTTGGAACCTTAGGACATAGTAATATGACAGAAGGTTTTGTTCAAACTACCATTCATAATGGAACAAATATGAACAATAATACCTACCTCGTTTCTCCAATTGGAATCACTTCTCATAGTGCTGTGTTGACTTATGTTGATATAAGTACGGGCGCAAAATATATTGTAGAAAACATTCCTTATACCACACAGCATTTAGAGAATGGCAACCAAGATACCCTTATTTATACCTATGATATCAATGTAAGTACTTTAAATAGTTTGGGGGCTAATTTACCGAATGGTTTCTCCTTTGAAGGAGGTGATTCTTTGCTTTTAGAAAATCAATATGTAGTTCGACAAGGACGTTTCCATCCAGTCCAACGCTTAGATGAAATCACAGCGACGCCCCATGCAGGGATTAATAATACTTCTGGGGGTGTAGCTGAAAATGTTTGTTCTGCCTTCTTTCGGGAAATGGAAATCACAGGTTTTTTGATCAGTATTGATTTACCGGGTGATTTCGCTGTATGTGCTTATGATGATCGCCTCATGACCATGAGTCAACACATTGGAGGAGAACATAATTTCTTTCCTTGGGAATATCGAAATTTTGGATTGTTTTCAGCAGGGACATTCTATTTTGATACGGATATTGAAAGCACATGGAATCCAAGAGAATTGCAATTTGCGGATATTAATTTTAATCCTACCTATAGTTCTCAGATTGTTCCGAGTTCTATTTCTAATGGCGAAGTAATGTATGATATCTTGACCCATTATCAAAACAATATGGATGGAGGGCACATTCCAGATGAAGAATACGTCATTTTATTAAATCATGAAGCACAAGCAGTGTGTAATGCAGCAGGTGAGTTTCAATATGAAACAGAAGTTACCTACGATGCAACTTACATATTCAACGAACCAAAACTGGATCAATATTTAAGAAGAAATGGCGCTTTGACACAAAGTGTAGGCGATACTTTATATACCATTGAGCGTTCTGCGACCAAAACAGTCTTTAAACCTCAGATAGAATTTGCAGCTAATGCACAAACCATTACGAGTTTTAATGAGGATGTATCTTGGTTATTTGATTTGACTAATCTATCGAGCCAAACGGATATGTACAATGTTTGGGTGGAGGTAATTCCTGGTTCGAGTTCATTGTCAGATTTTGAAATCATTTATTTAGTTAATGATGATACCCTTCAAGCCACAAATGGCATTTTCCAACTGGACAGTATTGCTGCTGGAAATACTATTTATTTACAATTAGATGGGAAATATAACAGTTGTGAACTAGAAACTTTGGCGCTAAGATATGGTTGGGGTTGTGAAACTTTTACAGGAAATGGAGAAGAAGTTTGTGAAGATGATATGGCTTTTTTAAGTGTCGTTCCTGAGTTCCCCGAATTAGAATTAGATATAGAAAGTCCTGTAGGAGGAACAGACCTATGTGATACCATTGATTATCATACCATTCGTGTGTACAATGCCGATAAAGCAACCGCTTATGATGTCTTTTTCCAAACCTATATTCCACCTGGATTAGCGATTGCTTCTGGAACGGTGCAATTATCTTATCGAAACAATACGTCTTTTGTCAATATTCCTGATCCTACTTATAATGCTGTTACAGGCTTTTGGCAATGGAATATTTCAGCTATAGAAGCTACCATTGGTGCAAATGGATTGGCAGGTATTTTAGATTTTCCAGATAATACCTTTTATATCCGATTCAAATTAGTCTCTAATTGTGATATTGTAGTCAATTCTTACCTCGTTTTTAATACAACCCATGAAAATCGTTGTGCAGAAGCAGAAAATTCTGTTGCACGAGCTGGTGATCCAATCAATATCAATGGAGCAAGTACGCCTTATACAACAACGGTTGATTTGACCCTAGGAAGTATAAGCAATTGCGCGGATGAAATTCCTGTTTTGGTGAATATATCTAAAGGAAGTTTCGTTCCCGTTTTAGAAGGTGATAGTTTATTTGTGACTTTACCAAGTGGCGTTTCTTACATTCCAAACTCATTTACGGGTATTCAAAATGCAAGTTTAGGCGAGCCCACGATTCAACTAATTAATAGTCATTATCATTTATCTTGGCAATTACCGATTGGATTTACTTTTGGAAATATTGTCTTGACTTTTGATACGCAATTAGAAAACTCATATACCTGTGTAACGGATATTTTCTTGGCGCAAACAGTACGCCCCGCCGATTTAATTTGTGTAACCACCAATCAGCCTTGTACCGTAGATATTGAGACGGGAAGTGATTTTGAATCTTTCTTATTAGATAATCCAGCCTTTACAATTCTTGATTTTGATGGAACGCTTGATCTTGGAAATAGTACAGTGGATTATTCTATTGAGGTAGAAAATACAGGAAATATTGCAACGGCAGGAAATCCTGTGATTATAGATTATTATTTTGATGTGGATTACAGTGGTGATCTGTCAGAAGGAGATGTATTTGTAGATAGTATATTGTATATGGATAATTTATTGCCCGATTCTACTTTCCTAATAAATGGAAGTTTGAATTTATCGACGCCTTATCCTTCTTGTAACTTAATGGCAGTTATTGACCCCAATAAACATTGTGATTGTGGAACAGATGCTGCCATCATAGAACTTCCTATTACGACGACCATCGTTACAGATACTTTGTTTTGTGGAACGAATACCATTGATTTAGGCGTCGTAGCGCAAGATGCTTATACCTACAATTGGCAAGATGATGCTGGTATCGACTGTGATAACTGTGCAACAACTACGATTACTTTACCCAATGGTAGTAACCCAATAACGGCTACCTATACCTTAGAAGAATCACGTCTTTCAGGTTGTATGCAAGTTTATGATTTCAATGTAACGGCATATTTAATTGATGATTTAGTGGCGACTATTGATACCACTTTATGTGATGGTGAAACTTGGACGATTAATGTAACGACTCCTTTAGATTCGATCTGGTGGACACATACCGATACCCTTTTAGCAGAAGATATAACGAGCCTTACTATTGATAATTCAATTGATACTTTAGTAATTCATGGTTTAGTGCCAGCGGGTTGTATCACGACAGATACTGTTTTTATTTCGGCAACGAGTGTGGCAGATTTTTATCTACAAGATACTAGTGTTTGTGCTGGAACAGTCTTGACTTTAAATGCATTCGATAGTGCAACAGATAGCATAATTACAACATCCAATGTTGGCTATGAATGGACACCATCTACCAATTTATCTTGTGATGATTGCCCAAATCCTAGTTTGACAGCAACGACTTCTATGAGTTATTCATTAACTATTTCAGATGGGTCATGTAGTCAAACGGAATCGCTTGATATTACTATTCTTCCAACTTATTCTACTACCGAAAATATTACCATTTGTGCAGGAGAAAGTTATTCTTTTGCAGGAGTGGATTATACAACTACAGGTACTTGGTGCGAAGATTTCACTGCAATAAATGGCTGTGATAGTACTGCTTGTTTAAATCTAACAGTTTTAGATACCTTCTATACAACCGAAGTCATTAATATCTGTCAAGGAGAAAGTGTTTCTATTTTTGGTAACACGGAAACGGAATCAGGAATTTATTCCATGACCTTTACGGCTGCCAATACCTGTGATAGTACGCATCAAATTGAGTTAATCGTCTCCGATACCATTTTAACGACAGAGGAAATCATGATCTGTGCAGGAGAAAGTACGACTGTTTTTGGCAACACCGAAACAGAAAGTGGCTTTTTTAGTCAGACTTTTTCTACAGTCAATGGTTGTGATAGTACCCATCAGATTAGCTTGAGTGTTTTATCTACACTTGCAACGGAAGAATTTATCAATATCTGTGATGGAGAAACCGTAGACATTTTTGGAACACCCACTACAGATGCAGGCGATTATAGTCAAACGTTTACATCTACTAGCGGTTGTGATAGTACGCATACAATTTATTTGAGTGTGTTACCCAATAGTTCGTCTTTTGATACCATCGAAATTTGTCAGGGTACTTCGGTTTCTATTTTTGGTAATGAAGAAACAACTTCAGGCACTTATTCTCAAACGTATACTTCCGCAAATGGCTGTGATAGTGTAGCAACAATAGAATTGATTCTTTTAGATACCTTCTTTACGACCGAGGTGATCAATATTTGTCAAGGCGAAAGTGCGTCTATCTTTGGTAATACGGAAACGGAATCAGGAATTTATTCCATGACCTTTACGGCTGCGAATACCTGTGATAGCACCCATCAAATTGAGTTAATCGTCTCCGATACGATTTTAACAACCGAAGAAATCATGATTTGTGAGGGAGAAAGTGCTTCTATTTTTGGCAATACCGAAACAGAAAGTGGCTTTTTTAGTCAGACTTTTTCTACGGTCAATGGTTGCGATAGTACCCATCAGATTAGCTTGAGTGTTTTATCTACACTTTCAACAGAAGAATTTATCAATATCTGTGATGGAGAAACGATAGACATTTTTGGAACAGCCACCACAGATGCTGGCAATTATAGTCAAACCTTTACTTCAACTAGTGGCTGTGATAGTACACATACGATTCATTTAAGTGTATTGCCCAATAGTTCATCTTTTAATACCATTGAAATTTGCACAGGAGCATCAGCTACTATATTTGGCAATGAAGAAACTACATCTGGCACTTATAGCGAATCGTATACATCCGCGAATGGCTGTGATAGTGTGGCGACGATAGAACTTATTGTTTTGGATGCCTTTTTTGAATATGAAGAACGAAGCATTTGTGAGGGAGAGTCCAGTTTGATTTTTGGAAATACAGAAACACAAGAAGGTTTATATATCCAAGAATTACAAACGGCAGATGGTTGTGATAGTATAACTCATATCCAATTGTATGTTTTTGAACCAGCAAACACGAATGAAACAATTCAAACTTGTGAAGGCGAAAGTTTAATTATTTTTGGTCAAACGATTACAGAATCTGGTGAATATTGCGAAGTATTTACAACGGTCAATGGTTGTGATAGTACACATTGTGTAAGCGCAATTTTTACGCCTGAAATTGAGGAAGAAAGCTTCATCGAAATTTGTACAGGAGGATTAGCCAATGTCTTTGGTACATTGATTTCAGAAGCTGGAGATTATACACAAACTTATGTTGCTGTATCGGGTTGTGATAGTACCCATACCATTCATTTAAGTGTCCTATCAAATAGTACATCATTTGATATTGTTGAAATTTGCGAAGGTGAATCGTCGCTAATTTTTGGTAATGAAGAATCTACCGCAGGTATTTATACAGAAACATCTCCATCTTCCAATGGCTGTGATAGTACCGCAACTATCGAGTTGATTCTACTGGAACCTTATTTTCATTATGAGGAACAAAGCATTTGTCAAGGAGAGACAACTACTATTTTTGGCAATGAAGAATCTCTAGAAGGTTTGTATGTTCAGAACCTTACCGATCAAAATGGTTGTGATAGTGTTAATCAGATTCAGTTGTATGTATTATCACCTTATTTAATTCGTGATACGCTCAATGCTTGTGAAAGACAAAGTTTGACACTTTTCGGCGAAACGATCACCCAAACGGGCGAATATTGTGAACTCTTTTCTGATGTAAATGGCTGTGATAGTACACATTGTACCTATGTATTTTTCTCCTCTACCATCAATACCGAAGAAAGCTTTACGATTTGTGAAGGGGAAGCTATCTCTGTTTTTGAAGATTTTGTTAGCGAAGCTGGAACATATACAAATGTATTCACTAATCAATGGGGTTGTGATAGTACGCATACCGTACATCTTTTTGTAAATGAACCCACCTATTCAGAAGAAGCCATCAATATTTGTGAAGAAGATTCTTTGATCTTAAATGAAGTGTATTATCCAATTATAGCCGAAGAAATGCAAATTGAGCAAATTTTTATTGGCGAAAATGGTTGCGATAGTACGCATACTTGGTTTGTCTCCATCTTGGAAGGTCCAGAAGTGTATATTTTGAATGATTCGATTTCGACTGCTGTTCCGGGAGATGAATTTATACAACTCGAAACAGAAGCGACTCCAATGGTTGAATATGCTTGGACACCCGCTGATGGATTGAGTTGCGCTGATTGCCCCGATCCTACCGCTAATGTTCAATACAGTAATGTCTATCAAGTACAAGTTACCGATAATAATGGCTGTACTGCCGAAGATCAAAT
The DNA here is from genome assembly GCA_020628645.1 of Saprospiraceae bacterium. Taxonomy (GTDB): domain Bacteria; phylum Bacteroidota; class Bacteroidia; order Chitinophagales; family Saprospiraceae; genus JAHDES01. The sequence continues at coordinate 86,884 of JAHDES010000020.1, read as the reverse complement.
CTTAATCGAATACATCAATCAATGTGTACCTGATCGAGTGAAAATTCCGAATGCGATTACGCCAAATGGGGATGGTGTGAACGATGGTTTTTGGATTTATGAACATGAAGGTTTAGATCGTCTAGAATACCTACGCGTTTGGAATCGCTGGGGAGAATTGGTGTACGAGACCGATAATTTTAACGATCGTTGGTATGGTCGCTACAAAGGCGAAAAGCTTAACCCAGGAGTTTATGCCTACATGATAAAAGCTTATTGCTATGGCAACGAACCGTATGTCGTAAAAGGAAACGTAACGATTTTGAAATAATTTTTTAGACTTAGGACTTTTTGATCGCTTCGCTATAGAACTTAGGACGTAGGATGATTAAGAGATATTAGACAACTAGATTTTAGATGAAAATCGCTAGCAGCACAATAACAATAGTCATTATAAAATAGACAATCAATAGAGCCTAGCTATGAGCGCAGTAGTCATTAGACAATAAAAGCCTAGCCTCGCGCGAAAGCATAAATAATCATTAGACAATATACAATTTAAGTCAATGAGAAACTTTTTACTTCTAATAAGCATATTTTTTATAACAGAAATTAACGCGCAAGATATTCATTTATCACAGTTTCATGCAGCGCCTTTATTGTTGAATCCAGCCTTGACAGGAGCATTTGGGGGAGAAGTACGATTGGTAGCCAATTATCGTTCACAATGGGATGATATTCCTGTTCCTTATAAAACGCAAGCATTTTCGGTAGATTCTAAATTTCAAACGAAGAACCGAGCAAGCTTTTTTGGCTTAGGCTTAACTGTATCCAATGATGTAGCTGGAGATTTAGACTTTCAAACAACGCTAACGGCATTGTCTTTATCCTATCAACGGTTTATGGGGCGTGTGCCAGGGCGCAAGGCAGATATTTATTTACGAATGGGGTTTCAAGCAGGGCAAATGCAACAGCGATTTGATTATACCAATATTCATTTGGAAGATCCTAGCGCGGAGATGTATGTAGAACCTAGTTTAAAGGTGAATGATTATTCTACAGGAATTGTATTAGCCTATATCGAAAAATATTTGATTTTATACGGAGGCGTAAAATTAGACCACATTAGTAATCCAAGTGTCTCTTTTTATGAAGGACGTTCTGTGGTTGGAACAAACGAAATAAGCCGCGACAAAAGTGAATTTCTTTTTCAAAAGATGACGCTTCATGCAAGTGCAGATATAAGTTTTAGAAAGAAGAATTTTTCTATCCTACCTGATTTTCAATATTCACGGCAATTGGTACATCAAGAATTATTATTGGGTGGTTACTTACGATTCAATCATTTATTCACCAAACAAAATCAAGATAAAAAATCCATTTATTGGAATATCGGAGCTTGGTCAAGATGGGGCGATGCTTTAATTGTATCAACTAAATGGGATTTTGCCAATTCTTTGAGCATCGGCATCAGTTATGATACCACAATTTCAAAAGCGACTATTCCTACCAGTGGCTTTGGAGCTATAGAATTATCCATGGTTTATACTTTACAAACGCCTCGTACTATTAAAGAACCAAGTCAAAGTGGCGGTATGCGTCAGAAGATGAAATGTCCTTACGGAGGTGCACGACCTTATTATAAAAACCCTTGGTATAGAGATCGAGGATTGGGGAGGTAGTAAATAGAAAGATTAGACTTCATTTCTTGCAGTCCAGTAGAATGGGTGTAAGTGCTTTAATCTAAAGGTTTGATTATTTTCTTACTTATACAATTCTTTAGCTTAAATTATTTTATAATATGAAGAAAATTGAAAATTAAATACGAAGAAATTCGTATTTTTAGATATAAGTCATGGTAACTTAAAAATATAGCATATGATAATTCTAAATAGCTGCTATAAATTCATTTATAGCATTTTGGAAAGCTTTATTCAAAGCTGCATCTACAATTCCATTTTCTGTAGAAAAATTTTGTTGAAAAGAAGGCAATGAAAAATGAGCGATGGTATTACTAGTCATAATTTTAAACTTATTCACCGCAATATCTAAAACCGTTTGCGCACCTCGCCCTCCAGGAGAAGTAGCTAATAATAACATGGGTTTATTATACCAAACATCTTTTTCGATACGAGAAATCCAATCAAAAACATTTTTAAAGGCAACAGAATAAGCCCCATTATGCTCCGCGAATGAAATAATGATACCATCTGCCGCTTTGAGTTGTGCTTTGAAATCATGTGCTAATTGCGGAATACCTTCAGCATTTTCTCGATCAATACCGTACAAGGGCATTTCATAATCATTTAAATCGAGCAAATTAACAGTCGCATCAGCAATTTGGTGTGCAGCGAACTTGGCGAGTTGTTTATTAATCGAGTTTTTACTATTGCTGGCTCCGAAGGCAAGGATGGTTTTTGACATTTTGTGTGGTTTTGAGATGAATTATTATAAGGGAATTTTATACAGACTAAAGTCTGTCCTACTCTTGTTAATCAAGAAATTCTATTTCCTAATACAAACTCAGCTCCGTCTTTGTTTTAAAAAACGTTCAAATAATTCAAGCTCTTCTTCAGCAATTATTTTTTCTAATTTTAAGTAGTCCACATATTGAAATGCGCCAGGGCAGTTGTATCCTTCATAAATACACTGACAACAGAGCGTTTTAGTCAATCCAATCATCGCGTCTTTATCATCCTTAAAAATTCGTAAAGCAAAATTATAATGTTCTTGAGCAAGCGAAAAGTAGCCCGTTTGAAGATACCATTTTCCATGATACATATTTAAATCAAAAGCGTATTGTTTTTCTTTTGAAGACGCAATATCCGTATAATATTTATGTAGAGACGAATTCGAAATAGCCTCTCGTTTTTGAGATTTTACTGTTTTCGCTTGCCGAATGATATTGGTCAATTCTATTTGCTGCTGAATTTGTTGATTAAAAAACCATAAGCCCCAAATGCCTAACCCAAGCATAAGGATCAGATAAATTCCACGAAAAAATTGCGCCTTTTGAGAGTGGGCATAATAAGATTGATAGGGTTCAGCTTTTATGACAAAAGAGGCGGAAGTAGCTTGATGCTCCCCCATTTTCTGGAAATATTCTTTTCGATGCACAAAAGCACGACGATGTTTTTGTTGTGTGCCTGTGTGTTGATCTATAACATAATGTCCCATAGCTTTAATATTACATTAGAAAAAAGTTTTTATTAAAAAAATAGAGCTTCAACTCCATCTAGCTCAGTAGCTTCTTTGAGTATCCTTATTTAAGAATATAAGCCTGTATAATAATAGGCTATTCCACAAAGTCTCACAGAGTTTCACTAAGTATATTTTTTATGAACACCTTTATCGAATATCTCCATTTCCCATCAAAAAACTCAATTCTTTCGATAAAACCAAGCGAGCTAAAGATGAAGAATTGCTGTAGTGCTTGTGCCCTATCAAAAATTACGTATATTTAGTCCCACAAAACACAAACCCCAGCATTATTAAGATAACGAAGCAGCTTTTGGATTAACATGGGACAACTTAGTGCGGTCATGATTTTCGGGGCGATTATAGCCTATTTTTTAGTCTTGGTTGGCGTCTCTTATTTTACTAGTAGAAATGCCAATAATCAAGATTTTTTCTTGGCAAGTCGTCAATCACCTTGGTATTTAGTAGCATTTGGAATGATTGGGGCGAGCCTCTCGGGGGTAACCTTTATATCCGTGCCTGGAAAAGTGGGGGGTAGTGGCGTTAACATGGCATTCTCCTACATGCAGGTGGTACTGGGCTATTTATTGGGTTATTTTGTGATTGCGAAGGTGCTATTGCCCATTTATTATGAGCGTAACCTTACCTCTATTTATACCTATCTTGAACAACGTTTTGGTTTTTATTCCTATAAAACGGGTGCTGCTTTTTTCTTGCTTTCTCGTACCATTGGAGCGGCTTTTCGCTTGTATTTAGTTGCGATTTCTTTTCAAACTATTTTTGAATTAACCAAAATAGATGTTCCTTTTTGGATTACGGTAATGGTAACGATACTCCTTATTTGGGTGTATACGTTTCGGGGAGGAATTAAAACGATTGTTTGGACCGATAGTTTGCAGACTTTCTTTATGTTATTGGCGGTAGGACTTACAATTGGTGCGATTGGAAATGCCTTAGAAGTAAATGTTGGAGAACTAATCGGAATGATTCAACAAAGTGATTATTCGCGGATGTTCTTTTTTACGGATGGCTTTGATGATGGGAATAATTTCTTTATGCAATTTTTTAGTGGTGCAATGATTGCGATTGCGATGACAGGCTTAGATCAAGATATGATGCAGAAAAACCTGAGTTGTAGAACCCTAAAAGAATCACAACTAAACATCTTCGTTTTTAGTATTATTTTGGTGATTGTGAATTTGGTCTTCCTTGGATTAGGGGCTTTATTATACATTTATGCAGCAAATATTGGCTTAGAGGTTCCTGCCAAAACAGATACCCTTTTTCCACTCATTGCCTTGGGGCATCTCACGCCCGTCATTAGTATTGTTTTTATTTTAGGATTGATTGCAGCCGCTTATTCGAGTGCTGATTCTGCGCTTACTGCTTTGACGACTTCCTTTTGTATCGACTTTTTAGATATTGAAAAAAAGAACTTATCCGAACAAGAACAAAAGAGCCTTCGCTTCAAGGTACATTTAGGCTTTTCTTTTTTATTGTTATTGGTCATTCTAGCCTTTAATGCCTTGAGCAATGATGCCGTAATTACCCAAATTTTTATCTGGGCGGGTTATACCTATGGCCCATTAGTTGGACTTTTCTTTTTTGGTATTTTAACCGATTTAAAAATACGGGATCGCTGGGTGATTCCAGTTTGTGTTGCTGCTCCTTTAATTGCTTTTGGTTTAAACTATTTCCTTAAAACAGTATTAAATATTAATATTGGCCTACTTATCATTTTAGTAAATGGTTTAATTAGTTTCTTTGGATTATTACTTATTAGTACGAACCAAGAAGAAGACAATGAAGCCATTTTTGAATAAGTAACGGTCAAATAATTAATTCCCGATTTTCTTCAAATAGTATGAAAGAAATGAACCCGAAGGGCAGTATGAAATACTGGTGGAATGAACCGCTGAAGCGGACGGGATTGCATAACTGATTATAAATGAAGTTTTTCAAGCTAATTGGAGAAACCTGCCCGACACCAATTATACTAACCGATGGCAGGCGGGTTAAAAAAGGGAATTTAATTTTTGACAAATACTAAAACTATTCTTTATTTTATTCTAATTTGTATTGCCTAAGACAATTTTTATTACTTATTTTTAGGGTAGACAACCAAAAGAAATATGAGGCTGTTAATTTTTAAGTGTGAATAAAATATTCATTACAATTTATTTCAAAGAGATCGTTTTATTGTTCGTAAGACGATTTGAAGTCGGCTCACGATGATAATTTTAACAAATGAAGAACAATGGATCAACAAGCTTTTTGGTATCTTGAAAATATTGATGTAACGGGTATCTTTTGTCCTAAAAAATTAGGGAATATTGACGATACCCATACTCAACGTACCTTCAAAAAGGGCGAATACATTTACTTGCCTGAAGATCAATCTGATAAAATCTACTTTCTTACAGAAGGTCGTGTAAAAATAGGTTCGTATAGCGATAGTGGAAAAGAAATTACCAAAGCTATCTTATCCAATGGAGAAGTCTTTGGAGAATTAGCCCTTGCAGGAGAACAAAAACGACGTGATTTCGCTTATGTTATGGAAAAAACACAAGTTTGTATCGTATCTACTGATGAGATGAAAGGCTTATTGCGCGATCACAATGGCTTGAATCTATTTCTCATGAAAATAATGGGTAGCCGAGTTTTGGAAATGGAAAAACGCTTGGAATCTTTAGTTTTTAAAGACTCTCGCTCTCGCATTGTTGAGTTTTTAATTGATTTAGTGGATAAAAGAGGTAAACGAGTAGGATATGAAATGCTAGTTCGTCAATTTATGACGCATCAAGAAATAGCCAATCTGACGGCCACCTCTCGTCAAACAGTTACCACGGTATTAAATGAATTACGAAATAAAAACATACTAAAGTTTGATCGGCGTCGATTACTTATTCGTGATATGGAATTGCTAAACGGAGAATTAGTCACTAGTTAACTTGTTTTCATCACCACAAAATTATTAGAACTATGAAAAAACTGATCCTTACTACTTTTCTATTGCTATCATTTTTCTTTTCCTTTTCACAGGAAGAAAAAATGACCAATGAACGCTTATTCCAAATCATTCAAACTGTCAGTGAAGAATCAACAGGTGAAACGGGCAATTGGCAATTCATAATCGACTCTACTCTTTTTATCTGTTTGACTGATGTGAATCACAATCGAATGCGCATTATATCGCCTGTCGAACATGTCAAAAATCTCTCGGAAGAACAATTATTAAAATCCCTAGAAGCGAATTTTCATACCGTTTTAGATACAAAATATGCCATTTCGGATGGAGTATTATGGTCTGTTTTTATTCATCCACTTGGTGAATTGACCGATGAACAAGTACTTAGTGCTATATCGCAAGTGTATTCAGGTGTAAAAACGTTTGGTACACATTATAGTAGTGGTTTTTTATCGTTTCCAAAACCAGAAAAACCTGCTATTTCGAATAAGGATAAAAAGTTATGATTTGGATCATAATAAACCCGTACCTTTGTGGTTCTTCTTTTTAAAAACGGAACAACACTTGTAACATGGGACCATTATGGGGAATTGATTTAGGCGGCACTAAGATTGAAGGTGTCATTTTAGAAGATCGGGATCATCCACGAGTTCTACAACGCACACGTATTTCTACAGAAGCTCATAAGGGTTACCATCATATCGTCAAACGAATCACCCAACTTATAGAGGTTATGACCACCGAAACTGGGCTCAAGCCCCATACCCTTGGTATTGGCACACCAGGCACAGTTGACCCACTATTGGGTACAATGAAAAACTGCAATACCACTGCCCTCAATGGACGTATGCTTAAAGAAGATCTAGAAGATATTCTTCAATTTTCCATTAAAATAGCTAATGATGCCAATTGTTTTGCCGTTGCAGAAGCGACTATGGGTGCTGTTCCTGAACGACTACCACAAGCAGAAGTCGTCTTTGGAGTAATTATGGGAACGGGAGTAGGAGGAGGAGTGGTCGTCAATGGAAAAGCGATTCGTGGACGACAAGGTATCGGTGGCGAATGGGGGCATAACTTTCTCCATGAATCGGGAGGAGATTGCTATTGTGGAAAAGTCGGCTGTGTAGAGCAGGTGATCGCGGGCCCTGCACTAGAACGTTTTTATGCATCTATTACAGGTATTCCTCGTCCTTTAAAAGAAATTATGCAGCGTTATCATCAAGGAAAAGATGATGTAGCTATTCAAACGGTCAATCGCTTGATTGAATTCTTTGGAAAAGGCATTGCCCATGTGATTAATATTCTTGATCCAGATGCCATTGTCTTAGGAGGTGGATTAGGAAATATTGATTTATTATACACAAGAGGCGTAGAAGAAGTAGCCAAACATGTCTTTAATCATACATTAGATACCGTCTTTTTAAAACCTAAATTGGGCGATAGTGCTGGGGTGTTTGGGGCGGCTTTGTTGTGATTAACTCAATTCTCCGCTTACCCATTTTAATTTTGTTTTTAGTTGGATAATTTTTAACTGCAACTGAAGTATCTTCTTTTGCGCAGCAATGAGTTTTTGTTCTCGGCTATTGAGTAAAAAGATAGAGCTTTCTCCAATCTGAAACTTGATATTCTCCGCATCCAGTAATTGTTGATAGTTACTAATGACTTCCGTTTGTAGCTGTAACTGTTGTCTGGTTTGCTCTAATTGTTGGGTAAATTGATCTAGCTTAATTTGTAGTTCCGTTTGTTTGGCAAGTTGTTTGTAGCCGAGTTGGAGTTGCTCTACTTGTACTAATTCTAAAGCAGCTCGTTCTTTTCGTAATAAAAGCGGATAATCAAACGTAATTCCCCATTTATAATTCTCCGTAAAAAGCGTAGCCAATTCAGGTGATTCTGTTTTTTCAGAAAGAAAATTAAAGCCTGTTCCTAAAAAATTATAACTAAGCCGAAGATTGGGTTTTAAATATTCTCGTTTTAGGCGTTCTTTAATATCTAACTGCTGTTGTTTGATGGCTAGTTGCTGTAATAAAGGATGGGTGTTTAAATTAGTAGAAGAACTATTCAATTCATTCTGCAATTCCTCTAAAGGTAAAGGTTGAAGTGCTTCTGTTACTTCTAAGGGAGTTTGCTGATCCAGCCATAAAAAATTAGATAATTGCAATCGTACATTTTGAAGTGCAATCTTTGCTTCTTGTAATGCCAATTGTCTATTTTGAACTTGTATAAAGGATTCTAAAGTATCTATCGCAGGTTTGTCTCCTTGAATAAAACTGGATTTAGTGGTTTCAAAACGAAGAGTTGCCAAATCTAGTGCTTCTTGTTGTATCTTGACTACTTCCGTTTGATAGGTCCATTGCCAATAATTTTCGTAGGCTGCTAATAATAAATCATTGATGATAATTCGTTGTTCTTGCTCATTGGCATCCCGATACAAGCGAGCTTGCTGTACTTGCGCACGACGATCATCAAACAATAATCCTTGTAAAACGGGCACTTCTACTTTGATCGCTGCTTGTCCATTTATGGGCAGATTTTGTTCAGGGTTAAGGAATACACCATTCGCCCAATTATAGGAAACTTCCACATCTGCTCCCACCCAAGTCGGAATTTTCAATCCTGCTTTTCCAATTTGAAAATAATTTTTAGTATTAAAGGATTTAGCTTCATAATCGCCCATCCATTTGGGATCAAAACCACCTCTGGCTTTCAATAAATTGAAGCGGGCTTCATCTTCCAAAAGATTGGCTTGTTGTACCACAGGATGAAAGGCGCGTATCCAATTTAGATATTCTTCTAGTGTAAAGGTTTCCCTCTCTTGTGCAAAAGAAATACTTCCCATTAGCATCAATATCAAAACTCCTAAATACCTCATTTTACTTTTTTTAAGCGTAATGTGCCTAATAAATAATTCAACATTTCATAGTATCACACGTCGAATGAATTCGACAATCCTACTGTTATAAAACTATTTCGCAACAGCTTTTACAGGTGGTTTAAATTTAGTCGCCATTTCTTCTTCATTCTCCTCATAAAAATCGGCAGGAAAACCGTTCAATTGTCGCCAGATTTCATACCAAACAGGCACGTCTTTCAGTAGGGCAATACCTTGCGCCCCCGTCCCCAAGCGAAGAATTTCAGGAAAGGGTTGTTCTATATTATTGGATTTGATTAAAACACGATATTCATTTTTTTTATTGGGAATATTATCCATTGCAACAATCTCCCCACTATACGTACCAATCGAAAAATCAGACCATCCAGAGATAATAAAAGCTTGCCAACCATCAAAAATAAGTTGAACCTCTTGCCCCGATTGCAATAAGGGTAAATCCATTGGGCGTGCATATAATTCAACTGCTAATTCGCGCTCTTCAGGAACGACTGTAAGAATGGTTTCGCCTTCTTTTATGATTTCTCCAATACCCGATTTAATGGTCTCCGTAATATAACCCGTTTGAGGAGCAATGACGTAATAGAGGCTATTTCTGGTATTGTAATTGGTGTACTGATTTTCTAATTTATTCAAACTTCCCTCGGCTTCATAAACGGTAGAAAGTGTCGAAAATTTATCCGATTCTGCTTTAGCAATTTTATTGGCATACTCTTGATCTACACTCGATAATTGAAGCTGTACAATTTGTAATTCATTTTTGCTCTCTGCTAGTTTATTCTTTGCACTCACCCATTTTGCTTCGGTGGATTGTACTTTTAAACGCTTGCCTTCGACTTCATTTAAAGATTTGATTCCTTTTTGATAAAGCGTATCTGTTCGTTTGAGTTGTAATTGAGCAATCTCATAATCCAATTGGGTTTGTTGTACAGAAGCTTCGTTACTAGTAATTTTCAATCGCACTTGTGCTAGTTTATTATCCACTTGTTCTTTTTTGAGTTGCTGTTCTTGACGAAAAGCATTAATCTGTGTATTTAGTGCGCCCACTTTTGATTGATAACTTTGAATGGCGCCTTTTTTAGCTTGTACTTGATTGGCAGTACGTTCTACTAATTGTGGATCAAAGTATTCTGATTTGATTTCTGATAAAAAGACCAATGTATCCCCTTTTTGTACCAAATCACCTTCACGGACATACCATTTTTCGATACGTCCTGCAATGGCTGAATTGATATTTTGAGGTCGTTGATCGGGTAATAATGTAGTGACTTTTCCTTTCATCTGGATATTTTGCGTCCAAGGAAGAAAAAAGCAGATTAGCGTAATGATAAGAAAAATACTCAACCAGCGCGTCATCATTTTATTGGCAGCAGGCAAAGCAGTACTCTCATAACATGAAAGTTCTTCTATACGCAATTTATCGTGAATGCTGTTTTTTGATATGTTTAACATGCTTAAAAATTAGATCGATTTATCTGAAAATTACTCTTTTAAAAAATAGTCACTTTCTCTTCTGCTGACTTGAATACTTCCTGTACATAAGGATTATCTTTTATAGCATCAAAATGACCATTTGCTACAATTTGTCCTTTTTTGAAAATGAGTACTCGATCACACTTCTTCGCAAAATCTGCACTATTAGAAATTGCCACAAGCGACCATTTCTTTTCTGGGTCAAGTAAAAAATTGATGATATTTTGCTTTTCCAGCCGTTCAATTCGAGGCAGAAAATTTTCTAATACCAATAAATCAGGTTGGGTCAAAAGGATGCGTGCTAAAATCACCTTGGAACGAACAGATCGCGGAACGTTGAATCCATCTGCCATTAATTCGGTAGCATACCCATCGGGAAGTGAATTAATATAATCGTGTAAATCAATTTCTTTGGCTATGTTGATAATTGTTTTAAAAGGGACGGTATTGCCAAGGTGGATATTTTCTAAAACAGAACCATTGAAAATTTCATCTTCTGTACTCAAAGAACCAATATGTTGTCGTAAACTTTCAATATTGATATTTTTAAGCGGAACACCATTGAAGGTAACCATACCTGTATAAGTATTGTATAAACCTTTCAGTAGTTTGGTGAAAGTCGATTTTCCAGAGCCATTATAACCTGCAATACAGATGCGTTCTCCAGCTTTAATATGTACCGAAATATCATTGATAATTGGTGAATCAGCATCGGCATATTGAAAGGAAAGATGATCCATCGCAATTTCGAGCCCTTCATCTGATTTAAGTTCTTCAAAGGTGATCCCCGAATCTTTTTCTAAGGGTAAATCCGTTAAGAAGCCTATTTTTTCAAGCGCCGTCAATACATCATAGATATTCTCCATTCCTAAGATGAGTTTTTCTGCCGAGTTCATAATCAACAACACAATAATCTCTGCCGCTACAAACTGTCCTACACTGATTTGATTGCGAATCACCAAAATACTTCCTAGAAAAAGTAAAGCAGCTGTAATGACTGTTTTAAACAAGACCACACTACCATACTGAATCACTAATACTCGAAAATGTTCTTTACGCGCTCCCATATAATTACTTACTAAAGCATTGGTATTATTGATCGGTAATTGGCAACCACCCGATGCTTTGAAGACATTCATCGCTCGCCCTAACTCTTCTAACCAATGTGCCACTTGGTATTTGTATTTACTTTCTTTCAAACTAGATTTTAACCCTCGTCGTCCTGTAAACACAAAAATAACCACCATAATAAAAAGTAAGGTCACCCCAAAAAAAACGAAGAAAGGATGGTATAGTGACAAGAGTATCAAACCAAATAAAATCTGTAAACCCGCAGAAGAAGAATCAATCAAAATTTTAGGAATTCCTTTTTGTAAAGTAATCGTATCAAAAAAGCGATTGATGAGTTCTGGTGGATATAGATTTTGTAAATTATCCAATTGCAATCGAGGAATACGCCACGCAAACTCAAAAGAAGAGCGCGTAAAAATACGCCGTTGTAAAGTCTCCGTCACTGTTAACTGCATAATGGTCAAGACACCATTCAAAGCAACCCCAATTGTAATGATTCCAATCAATAGAAATAGTGAGGAAGAAACCTGTCCACCCACCATCAAATTAATAATGGCTTGTATTCCCAAAGGCAAAGACAGGGTGATGAGCCCTGCGAAAATAGCATACAAGTATATGTAAGTGATCTCCTTACGATCTAATTCTAATAATTTAAAAAATCGCTGTGTGGCTTTCATTATTCTTCTTTTTGAGCGTTAATCAGGGGTAAAATGATATAGAGCCAGCTTCCAATCGCTCCAACAATGATAAGTACAAGTCCCATTAATCCAAATTTGATTTCTAAAGCAGGATTTGGGGCAGTAAAATGTAAGTACTCAAAGTAAAAGCCTAGCAATAAACAAAATACTGGAATAAAAGATGTACGTTTCATTGATTTTAGATTTAAAGGTGATGAATTAAACTATTATTTAGTGTTTTATGATGCGGTATAGGGCGCATGTTTTGATCTACATTGACAAACACAATTTTTTCAATTGTAATAATAGGGCGTTTACTCACTAGATTGCGTACCATACATCGAAACGTAATTGAGGTACTCCCTAGTGCTAAGGTCTCTAAACCTATTTCAATAATATCTCCTTGTTTTGCTGAACTCGCAAAGTCTATTTCAGACATGTACTTTGTAACAACTTGACGGCTATCTAGTTTTGACATGGCATAAATTCCGGCTTCTTCGTCGATCCACTTGAGTAATTGACCGCCAAAAAGTGTATTACACGCATTGAGATCGCCTGGTTTGATAAGTTTTCTAGAATAAAATTTCATATCTAATTAGATTTATTCGATTTCATATCTCGGTAATGATGATAAACTGTATCAATAAAACTGAGAATAATGCCTATTCCTACGATCAAATAGAAAATGGTAAAAATCTTCCCCAGATCTGTTTGTGGACTTAAATCTCCAAAGCCCGTGGTGGTTAAAGTGACCACACAAAAATAAAAGGCATCTACCCATGACCATCCCTCTACTACGCGGTAGAACACAGCTCCACCCCCAACGATAAAAAGAGTTGTATATAATAGAGATCGATACTCCTTATCTTGCCAAAATTCGATGAGGGTTGTTATAAATTGCATGTTTGACTTATCGTGTTGATCGAGCAGGCTGTGGCTTAGTTTTAGCCAATTGACGATGTGCTGCTTTGTGAAAATGTTGAAATAATTCCCCTAGAAAAGAAGACTTATTTTTTAAAATAATATCATTCCCAGGAATCCCCAAGCGAAGACTAACATGGTATTCTTTTGGTTGTGTACCTTCTTCTTGTAGAAAAATCTCTACATAATGCAAATGCTTGAATTTCCTTTTCAACTGGTAGCTTTTCCATTTGAGGAATCGAATATATTTGTTGGGTAAGGTGGTTTGATTTCGAATGATGATATGCATGATGGTAAATTTAAATTAGGTTAATATTAGTAAAAACTATCGTAGGTTTTCCATTCTTCTTTACTCATAGTAGACAATACATTTGTACTAGGATTACGGAGTAATTGGAGCGCAAAGAAATAAAGCATTTGTTTTAGATGATCCTGTAGATATTCTCCTTTGCTTAAATCGGATAATCGTGGCAGATGCTGTGCAAAATAAATGTTATTATTTGCACTTTCTACCAGCATAGATGCCATGGATTTTGCATATCGAAACTGGGGTTGAATTTCTATAATGACATTGACAATACGTTCGCATAAGCGTTTGTAAGAATGAAAAAACTGCTCTTCATTATCTTCATCTACTAGTTTGTGATGATAGCCTTTTGCTCCTTCCGTCACTACAATCCGATGAAGTATTTCTTCGTTTACAAATTCAATTTCCGTATTTCGAATAGCTGTATCTGCAATAACGTCGATGATGATTTTTAATTTTTGATTGGGATCTGTAATATTCAGTGTATTCAAATCAATCCGTACAATCATCCACTCCCAATACCAATTTAGCAAGTAGACAAATAGCTTGTGCTTGTTTTCAAAATAGCGATAAATAGAGCCTTCCGTCGAGCCAATTGATGCACCTAATTTCTTAAAGGTGAATTGTTCTAAACCTAATTCATCTATTAAAAGCACACTATGCTCAATTATTTTTCGTCCAAGATTTGTTTTTCTAGGATCTCGAACATAAATTTTATCGTTGATTTTAATATTGACTAATAATGGATACATACGCACTGGTTTGAGTTGGAGAAAAAAGGTATCAATCAATATATTTCTTTCAATTGCTGTTTTAGTTCTTTACGCGCCATAAAAATTCTACTTTTTACGGTACCAAGTGGTAGTTGTAATTCTTCAGCTATTTCATTGTAACTGTAGCCTTTATATGCCATTAGAAAAGGTATTCTAATATCATCTGATAACTTTTTGATGAGCTGAATAATAGGAGAGACGAGTAGTTTTTCTTCTCCTAGATTGCCAATAGATTGATTGCTGTTATTCAATAATATTTGCTCGTCCGTATGATCTTGGAGCTTGGGCTTACGCTGTCGTTTTCGATAATCATTGATAAACGAATTGCGCATAATGGTTAGTAACCAAGCTTTCATATTCGTTCCCTCTTTAAATTTCATTCTACTTTTGAATGCTTTAAGTGCAGTGTCTTGAACTAAATCATCTGCAAGGGTATGGTCTCTCGTGAGTTTAAAGGCAAATGCTTTTAAATGATCGGTCATACCAGTAAACTCTTGAACAAAAATAGAAGATTGCATAATCAAATAGTTTTAAGGTGTGATGTATAATTTTCAAAGAATATGCCATTAGAACATATTACTATCAAAAAAGTTTGCTTTACAACTTAAAAAAATAGTATTACTATCAATAAAAATAGTTTTTATTTTAAAAAGTCGTCTTTTTTGCAAACCAGACCCAAAATAAATGGTTATTAGTGGAAAATATGCGAAGAAACAAGGAAGTATATAAGGAATGAATTGATGCAATAAATTTTATAAATCAAAAAAACAAATTAAGTCACTCATTAATTTTTAACCAATGAAGCAACTAAAATTAAGTCATTTAAGTAACTTTCTACTCTTAACTTGTATCGTATTTATCTTTTCTAATTGTGCCATTATTCGGGAAGGCGAAGTCGGTGTGGTTCGAAAATTTGGAAAATATGCCGATCAACCACATACAGAAGGACTCAAACTGTTCAATCCCCTTTCTTCGAGAATTATTAAAATTTCTACACAAACTGAGAATTTAGAAGTTGGATTGAATATTCCATCAAAAGAAGGGCTGAATATCCTTTCGGAAGTTTCGATACTTTATAACATTAATGGTAAAAAAGCGCCAGATATCTTACGTACAATAGGAATAGAATACGAAAGAAACATTCTTCTTCCCGTATTTCGCTCTGCAGTAGCTGATGTCACTTCAAGATTCTATGCCAAAGATATGCATACGGGCGAACGAGCGATTATCGAAAATGCGATCAAAGATCAAATGATGACTTTACTTGATGGAAAAGGGATTGACGTAGAAGCCGTATTACTAAAAAGTATTAAAATGCCTCAAAGTCTTGCCCGTTCCATAGAAGCAAAGTTACAAGCAGAGCAAGAAGCACAACGAATGGAGTTCGTATTACAGCAAGCAGAACGCGAAGCAGAACAAAAACGTATTGAAGCACGTGGTATCAGAGATGCACAAAAGATCATCTCAGAAGGTCTGAGTCCAGAGATTTTACAATTTAAATCCATTGAGGCATTCATGGAGCTTTCTCAATCCCCCAACACGAAGATCATTGTATCTGATGGAGATTTACCTATGATGATGGATACAGGAGTAAATGCGAGTAACGCCAGCAAAAAGATAAAAAGTAGTTACAAAAACAACTAACTTAAACCTCAGTCTAACCTAATTTCATCACCCCTAATTACCAAATTAATTTTCTCATACTGGACCTATGTTAATGTGGGGAATATCGCAAGCGATATTCCTCATTTTTTATTGATCAAATCACATCAATCCTTTCAGGGTATTAAATAAAGTACCATCGGAGATCAAACAACCATTTTCCATCATACGAAAGAGTTCTTGTTCTCGCTCGCCTTTATAGGTTTTTTCGGCACTATAGATTTTGACTTTTGCACCTGTTTGTTGGATGACCTCCATCATTTTTTGAGGAGGCATATTGGTGCGTAAATCAATAGGCGCATCGCCTTCAATATAAAAACCGACCATTTCAATCTTTTCCGCTTGACAATGGAAGTTTTTAATGTCGTTTGGTGTCTTAAATTCTAGATACTTTACTTTTTTTAAGGTACTATCAAAAACAATATCACTAAACATTTCGATTAAACCCTCTGCCTTTTCAACATCTTCCGCTTTGATCTTCACCCAATCATCTGCGGTGACACTATTAGCTGCTAAAAATTTGATGAAACCTGTTTCTATTTCTGCTAATTCTTCGTTCGTTAATCGTCTGTACTTCATTAAATGTCAATTTTGCCACAAAGCTACAATCCTTTTTAATTAGCTTATTTATTTTCTAATTAAAAATTCATTTACCATCTACTTAAAATGTTGATTTGGGTAAAATCATTGGTATCATCTCTTGGATCAATGGCGGTATTGGCTTTTACACTTACCGAAACGGGCGTGCCTTCTTCTTTGATACAGAGATCAATATTATTATCATTGTCATCAATATCAGCAATTTGGAAGGGATGCACCATTAAGGTATCGGTTCCATTTTGCATAAATACATTGAAATTAGTCAATTCTTTATCACCTAATTCTTCACCATTTAATGCTCGGACGCCTCCTGCCCAAACGGTTCGAACGACCCTATTGGTTTTCTCCTTTGGACAATCACATCCGCTACCTTCCGACACATAAGGATAAGCTTCATCTATTTTAAAATATTCAGCATAACTCAAAAATGGTCCTTTTTCTAAAGGTGTTACGTTTACTTTTTGTCCTTTATAATTTTGACCCGATCGAGCTAAAAGATCACCCACTATCTCAACTTCTATAGGTTCATTATCTGGATGATTGCCATAATTCCCAATCAATAAAATGGTTCGTAATTCAAAGGCTTCATCGGCAGGACGCAACGTAACAACATCTGCTTGAAAAAGATTTCCTTTGGCGGTTTTAATACTAAAATCCGATGCTTGTAAAGTTTCTGGATTTAACTCATGTGAAAACACTACAGGCATTCCGTCATTCCCTGGCGCTTTGGGGGAAAGTGCAATGGCAGTCCTTGGCAAGGCATTATCCAAGCCAAAAAAAGTAGATAAAATTTTTGCTTCTCTTTGAGAGTCAATCGGTGGCACTTTGTGGGAAAGCTCGTAATCTGGATTTTGATTACAAGCTAAAATACCTAAGAGAGATAAATAAAAGAAGATTTTTGGATTCAACTTCATTTTTAATTTTTAAAAAACGCTATTCAAAATTCTCAATCAGTACCCCCATTTTTCCCATTTGAGCATCTCGTAAGGCGTGCATAATTTCAGTTTGGGTATTCATCACAAAGGGACCATAAGAAGTGACTTCCTCACCTATAGGTTCACCAGATAAAATAATAAAACGCGTATTTTCATGTGCCTCAATCTGCACACCTTCACCATCATTATCAAACCAAATAAAATCTTTGTGCTTTGCAACTTGCCCATTAACAACTACCTCCCCATCTAACAAATACATTAGTGTATTGAAATTTTTAGGAATTTCGAACTGAGCCGTACCTTTTGTATTGATTGTCCCACGCATTAACAGCATGGGCGAAAATGTTTTGGCGGGGCCTTTGATGCCCTTATACTCCCCTGCCACAATTTGCACCTTATAATCTTTATCTTCTATGAATGGTGTTTCTTCTTCAGATAGTGGCAAATAATAGGGGACTTCCATTTTATATTTGGAAGGAGTATTGACCCAGAATTGGATAATCTCTTGCGTTCCTCCTTCTTGAGCTAATGTTGCACTTGGTCGTTCACTATGCGTAATGCCTTTTCCAGCATGCATCCATTGTGTGCCGCCCGCCTTTACAACAGCATCATTTCCAAAACTGTCTTGATGTCGGATATCGCCTTGAAAAATAAAGGTGACAGGAGAAAAGCCGCGATGTGGATGTCCCCCAATACCAACTTCTTGTTGTCGTTGGTTGCCTTTTAATTCCCATTCAGCATGATGTATTAATAAAAAAGGATCCAATTGATCCATAAGGCGATTGGGCAAAGGTTGTTCTAAAAGATGCCCACCCATGTTTATCTTTTGGGAAGGTATGATTTGTTTGATGGATTTATTGTTCATGTTTATTTTCTTTAAAAATTTCAAAAAATAAATCTGTCGTTGGAAAACAGCAATAAGGGTAAAAAAGTTTTGGCTTGCTATTTAGCAATTATTTATTCTCTAATTAGGACACTGTACAATTAGAAATTGTACAAAGTTCAAATACTTATCTGATAGAAAAAATAAGATAGTTTAACTTTTTAGAAAGTAAGATGTACTATAAAAAAATAAACCTACTACAAACAGGGTAGCAGGTTTATCTAACTATTTTTTGAAAATCTTTTCTAGGGAAAATTAATCAATTTGGGTGACCAAATCTGCTTTACTTTTTCTAACTTTCTTGAGATTGACTAGCCAGTCTTTATCTGCTTTCCTATATCCTAAAGTTAGAATCACACAGCTTTTCAAGCCTTTCTCTTTCAAACCTAAGATTTCATCCAGTGCCGCTGGGTCAAAACCTTCCATTGGAGTAGCATCCACTCCTTCATAAGCAGCAGCGATGGTGGCATATCCAAACGCAATATAGGCTTGTTTAGCCGCATGATTGAAATTTACTTCAGCATCTCTATTGGGATAATTATTTAATAACATTTGACGATAATTTTCCCAACCTTCATTTTTAAAGCCTCTAATTTCATTCGTTAAGTCAAACTGCTTATTAATTCGTTCAGGCGTGTACGTATCCCAAGCAGCAAATACAAGCAAATGCGAACAATCTGTAACTACCGATTGATTATACGCAATGGGTTTGATCTTTTCTTTGATGGCTTGATTGGTAATAACGTAAACTTCAAAGGGCTGCAATCCACTTGAAGTTGGTGCAAGCGATATAGCTTCGATAATATTGTCCACTTTTTCTTGTGGCACTTTTTCGCCATTCATGGCTTTGGTGGCATACCGCCAATTTAATTTATTTAATAATTCCATATTTTATTTTAATTCTTTTAATAATGTTTTTGCTGCTAGTTTACCAAGTTCATTGGATGCTAATGGACTCGCACCTGTAATTAGCTTTCTATCTACACACACGGTCTTATCCATTTTGGTATTCATCAAATTAGCACCAAGATTTTTCAAATTTTCACTTAAACCGTAAGGCATTTTACCTGGCAGATATCCAATCATTGGTGTTTTATTATCTACTGAATCAGGAAAAACAGCCATATTATAGCCCTTGTATAAAAAATCTTGATTGCCCAAAGTCGTTGATAGAAATGCTCCAGGTCCATGGCAAAGACTTATGGTAAATAAATCCTTTTCATGTGCCCATTTTAGAATTTTTGCTACATTTTTATCATCAGGAATTCCGATCATAGCTCCATGTCCGCCTGGTATAAAAACAGCGGCATATAAATCAGAATGAGCAAAAGAAGCATTAATAAAATCAGAAAGATTAACTGGTCTGTCAAAGGACGATTTATGTTCCTTGTAGATTGCATTAACATGTTCATCTTTTCTAGGGAAAGCCCACATTTCAAAAACAACAGGTTTTCCTGTTGGAGTTGCGATTTCAAATTCGAAGCCAGCATTTTTGAGATGGAGCATTGGTAATAAAGCTTCTACTGGATGATTTCCTGTAGAGAAGTCTTTCCCATTTTTCATTTTCAGATTCTTCTGCTCTGTGAAGATTACAAGAATTTTAGACCTTTTTCCTTCATATTTTTGATAGGAGATGTTTTCAAAGTCTGTTTTATCTGCAACTGACATTTTTAATGCAATTTTGGATGGACTGTATGATCCGTCTGACTCTAATTTAGGTGAAAGTCCTAATAGCTTTTTAAGCATAACGTATGTATTTAAAATTTAAATAACAAAATTAGGACACTGTTTTATGATAAAAATTAACCTATGGTAATAAATCTATTTTTTTGCTATTTCTGATCGCAACCTGCTCAAGCTTTCTTGTGTAATTCCTAAGTAAGAGGCGATGTGATAATTTCGAGTAAACTGCTCGATATCTGGATATTGCTCCAAAAATAAAGCATAGCGTTCGGAGGCCGTCAATTGTAATTGATTCAAAATTCGCTTGTGCAAACTAGCCACATGACGTTCTAAAAGTTGTCTTTGAAAGGGTTCAAATTCAGGGAATAAAGAAAAGATGTTGTTTAGTTTTTTTGCATTAAATTCAATAACGGTAGATTCTTTGAGGCATTCTATCGCTAAATTAGCATATTCATTGTTATAGATGGCAATGTAATCGCTTATCCACCAATTTTTAATGCCAAATTGTAAGGTATGCTCTTTGCCCATTTTGTCAATACAATAGGAACGAAGACAACCATTTAAAATGTAAAAAACTTTGTTGACGCGTTGTCCTTGCTGAATTAATAAAGCTCCTTTAGCAAAAGTTTTTTTCTTTGCTATAGAATAAAGATATGCTTCCGCCGCTTGGCTTAAGTCTTGACTGTCTTTTATTTTATTGATTAATGCTTCCACAAATTTATTAGTAAATATTGAAAGAACAATTTAAGAAAAGAATTTTGAATTTAAGAAGGAATTCATCTTTTGGAATAATAATTTGCAAATTGCAAATAAATAGCCTTCTTAGACAAATTCCGTGGACAGTTCAAAATAAATGAGTGAACGATCCAGGCAAGTGAACAAATTTAGATTTGAATTGGCTTCCAATCACGGTATTTGTCTAAGAACCATCAATAGATAATAAAGAAAAATGAACTCAAACGATTTAATTGATTTTGTAAAAGCAGCCATGCCTTATTTAGAGGAAGTACCAACAGTACAAATCTTGAAATTCATGTCTGTGATACAAAAACCGAAGGGTACAAAACTGTTTTCGGAAGGAAAGCGACATTCCAATTTCTATTTCATTATTAAAGGCGCTGCCAAATCTTACTATTTGAAAGAGGGTAAAGAAATATGCCTTTGGTTTGCCTTTGAAAATGAAACACTTGGTAGTATCATGACCTATAATGGAATGCCTTCTAATGAAACCATTGAGTTGTTAGAAGACGCTGAATTGGTGTGTTATCAATCGGATGTTTTGAGAAAGCTGGCAAAAGAAAATTTAGCAGTCAGTAATTTGACGCATAAAATGTTAGAAGAACATGCCCTGTTTTTAGAATATCGACTGCATCAATTATTGTTTATATCGGGCAAAGAACGTTATGAAAATTTGGTGGAATCAGCACCAGAAGTTTTTCAAAGAGTGTCGCTAACTGATATTGCCTCTTACTTAGGAGTTAGTAGAGAAACACTAAGTAGAATTCGAAATCAAGGATAGTTTGTGACAATTGTCACATGAACTAAGGACTTAACAAATTACCTTTGTAAAAAAGTCTTATACATGAAATATCAAAATAAATTTCTGCTTTTAATTTTCTGTTTATTTAGTCTAACTATTTCAAGCTGCTTCGAATGGGGTGCTAGAGCGTTTGAAAATTTCCCAAATGAAACAGCATTGGATAAGACCTACAATTATGATGGCAAGGTTATCATCGTCGGTGCGGGTGCATCGGGACTTGCTGCTGCCAAAATTCTAGAGCGTAATAATATTGATTATCAAATTTTGGAGGCTACCGATAGATACGGCGGTAGGCTCAAAAAAAATGAAACACTCGCAGATTTCCCGATTGACATAGGTGCTGAATGGATTCATAATATGCCTGAAGTACTGAATCGATTAAAAGGTAAAAAAGGAGATGTGATAGATGAAGAACTCACTCCTTATCACTTAGAAAGTGCTTATAGTTGGGATGGTAAGAAATATAAAGAGGTGTCAAAAAAAGAAATCGACTTTAGATTTAATTTTTTTCCAGAGTATAAGTTTAAACACTCCACTTGGTATGATTTTGTAAATGAAAATTTCGCCTCAGAAGTTAAGCATAAAATCAAATACAACTCAGTTGTTACCGAAGTCAATTATGTAGGGGATAAAGTGGAAGTAAAAACAAAAAATGGCGAAGTTCATACCGCAGATAAAGTTTTGGTAACGGTTTCTATTGGTGTTTTGAAATCAAATAGTATCCAATTCGTACCTGATTTAAGTGCTGAAAAGAAGAAAGCGATTAATGCCGTTGAATTTCTCCCTGGTTTTAAACTATTTCTGAAATTTTCTGAAAAATTTTATCCTGATGTTGTGGATCTTACACATACTAAGGGAGAAGTCGTCTATTATGATATTGCTTTCAAAAAAGAAACACAGAGCAATATTCTTGGCGCACTTTTCTTGGGCAAATCCGCTGAGGAATATTACCGTTTAGATTCGGAAGAAAAAATAGTATCAGACGTCTTAAAAGAATTGGATCAAATTTTTGACGGCAAAGCTTCTGAACTTTATACTGGCGAATATATCCTTGAAAACTGGGGGCAACATCAATTTACTAGAGGTACTTGGGTCAATGCCGCTTTGGATAAAAATATAAATGTTGAAGTCTTAAATCAATCCTTACAAAACAAAGTATATTTTGCGGGGGAAGTATATGATGTACACCGACAAATGGGGGTGCCCGGTGCTTTATTGTCTGGTTATGTGGTGATTGATAGATTATTAAACAATGAAAAATAAAGATCAATAGGTTTAATCAAATAGTTGGACTTTATTTGACGAATTACAGCTTTATTCCTTACTTTTAAAGGATCTGTTTTTTAAAGCTATTTAATATCATGCGTGAGTCCTTACCTCAAGTTTGTCAAAATTGTGCTACTAAACATGAAGCTGCCTTTCAGTATTGTTCTAGTTGTGGACAAAAAAATACGGATGGTAAAATATCCTTTGCTGATTTATGGTCTGAATTTTTAGATGCTGTTTTTAATATTGAATCTAGGACTTGGCTAACCTTCAAAAATCTATTTGTCCCCGGTAAATTGACTTTGGAATACTTCGTTGGAAAACATCTAACCTATTTACACTCGCTTCGCTTATTGATTATTACCTCAGTATTGTTCATTATTGCGTTAAGTTTTCAGGATTTTCAATCGCTTACTAACCATAACTATATTGTAAAAGACCGAATATTTGAAAATTATGAACGACTTCGTTTGTTTAGAATTTTAGGTGAAATTACAGATAGTGTGGAAACATTTTACCCAGAACAGCAAACGACAATTGTAACGGATACGATCAAAGCTGTTTTTGCAGATTCTCTAAACAGTATGCTAGATAAGGATGGATATGGAGATAAATATGGCGATAGTATTAATGTAAGCTATTACATTAGTCTTCGATCTAATGAAAGAGAAATCATTTCAAAACATGATTTTCTCAAAATGGATGAAGATGAATTAGTACAAAAATATAAAGGGAATGCAACTATTCTTGAACAATTGGTTTTTAAACAAAAAATTAAATTAATCAATGATGAATCACAATTGTTTGCCAAATTAATGGGACACATCACTTGGGCAGTTCTATTGTTGATGCCCTGTCTTGCATTGGTACTATACGTTTTATACTTTCGTCATTCCTACTATTATATTGAGCATTTAATCTATACCTTCCATTGTCATGCCTTCTTTTTTCTTTTGATGGCATTTTTTGTTTTTGGATTAGGTGTATTTCCATGGTGGGGATTTATATTCTTTTTCTTGCTTACTGAAATTTACCTGATGTTCTCCTTGAAAAGAGTGTATCAACAAGCTTGGGGAAAAACGATGCTAAAATTATTCCTCTTAAATATCTCCTATCTTGGCTTATTCTTTTTATTTATGTCTGGAACCTTGCTAGTGAGTTTTTTGCTTATATAAAATGGAGCGATTCTTTTTTCACCAATTATTTTTCCCTGTTTTCAACTCATACAAAAAAGAAAATACGTTATTTCTCATCTCAAAATGATTCCCTTTTTACAGAAATAGAAAAAAAGCATACAAAAGTATAATAAAATTGACCAGAACTATAAGTTTCCCCTTTGCTTTCCATAAAGTATGCATCTTTGAAATGTAATCATTAAGACAATAGATTTTTAGATTTTAGATTCCTAGACATCTTTATCTAAAATCTAACATCTTCAAACCATAAAAGCATATTTATACGATCCAAAATTTACATTTTGACTTGCTAAAAGTCTTACACATTATTTTTTTGTTCACGGCTTATCGCCATTAAAATCATTGGAACATGAGAACTGTCAGTAAATTATTTGGAATCCTAATGCTAGTAATTATCACCTTTACCGCTTGCCAAGAAGACCCAGCACTACGCGAATTTGACGAATCTATTTCCAAAGAAATAACCCAATTAATAGAAGAACGAACTTGTGGTATGCACCATCACATGGATAAATTACTACAAAACCCTATCTACAAAGCTGAATACGAACGTAAAATAAAAACTGCATTGAGTTGGAATGGAACGAGCGAACGCTCCAATTGTTCAAGCCCTGTTCTAGTACCAGTAGCCGTTCATTTTCAAGGAATTAGTAATCCTAATGTAAGTTGTTTGCGCCAGCTCGCACAATCTCAGATTGATGTTTTAAATCAAGATTACCAAGCCACCAATAGCGATATTGGAAGTTGGACAGCAAATGCAGCAAGCTCTTTTCCAGGTATCAATAATGGAGAGGCGTGTATTGAATTTGTAATCGCTTCTAAAAATCACCCTTCTGGATATGGCATCAGCAATGGCGATCCTGCGGTAACGATCAATAAAACAAATGGCGATTTTGATAGTAAATGGGCCAACTACTTAAACATTTTTGTACAAGCGAATACAGGAGTTCTAGGCTATTCCCCCTTAGGAGGATCAGGAAATGGCGATGGTGTAGTGATTGATGCGAATGCTTTTGGAAAAGGAAGTGGTTGTGGAAGTATTTCACCGAATGCTCCTTACAATCTTGGACGTACCTTGACCCACGAATTAGGGCATTATCTTTTACTAGATCACATCTGGGGAAATGGTTGTGCGCAAGATGACGGCGTTTCTGACACACCTAATTCAAAAGAAGAATATTATGGATGCCCAAGTCTAGGCGCAAGTTCTTGTAACAGCACCGATATGTGGATGAATTACATGGATTATGTAAATGACGCTTGTATGTACATGTTCTCTGCTGGTCAAGTAACACGAATGGAGAATTACTTGAGCAATAGTCTTTCTAATATTACCAATAATGCTGCAAATGTTTTAGGTACTTCTGGAGGCGGAAGTGGTGGTGGAACAGGCGGTGGCGGCACTGGCGGAGGCGGAGGAAGTACTCCCACTTGTACAGATGGTATTCAAAATGGAGATGAAACAGGAGTAGATTGCGGTGGATCGAATTGCCCTCCTTGTCAAACCAATCAATCAAAGACGTATAAGGTCATTATTAAGCCAGATAACTATGGTTCTGAAATTGATTGGGAATTAATCAATGAGAATGATGAAGTCGTAGCAAGTGGTGGGCCTTATGCAGATTTCAATACACAACGTAAAGTGAAAAGTGTTGATTTAGAAACTGGTTGTTACACCTTCGCAATTTATGATAGTTATGGGGATGGGATGTGTTGCGATTATGGAACAGGATGGTATAGAATAAAAGATGCCGATAATAAAACGGTCGTATTTAACTATGGCGATTATGGCTACTATGATTATGTCGACTTCTGTGTCAACACCAGTGCAAGAACAGCCGAAATTGGCAAGCGTAAAAAAGACCAGAAACGCTCCGACTTAGTGAAGAAAAGTAATCAGCCAGACACGGCTTCTTTTTAAGGGTCTCAAAAATGCACAAGATAAATGCACACGACAAGAGATATTTTCTCTATGTCGATAAAGAATAAATTCAAACCGAAGTGAGTATCGAGCGATGTAGGAAGATTCCTACATCGCTTTTTTTATTTTAAATGCATTCATTTCTTACCTTTTTTGTAAACTTGCAGAACAAAATAAAAACCTAAGTGATTATGGATTTCCTCTTTTTATTTGATATGCCCAATTTTGCAAGTCCAGAAGTTTGGATGAGCTTATTAACCCTTACCTTTTTGGAAATAGTTTTAGGGATAGATAATATCATTTTTATTGCCATTGCTGCTGGAAAATTACCAAAAGAAGAACAAGGCAAAGCCACTAATATTGGTTTGATCTTGGCTATGGTGATGCGGATTGCACTATTGTTTGGTATTTCTTGGCTCATTAGCATGTCTAAACCTTGGTTTGAATTTGATAATTCTTTTATAAAAGGAGGATTCTCAGGACAAAGTGTCATTCTAATTATAGGAGGATTGTTTTTATTGTATAAAAGTACGTCTGAGATTCATCATAAATTGGAAGGAGCAGAGCATGATGCAGAAAATAAGGGTGCTAAAAAAACTACTACCTTGACGAATGCGATTATACAAATTACCTTGATTAATATTGTATTTTCCTTTGATTCCATCTTGACGGCTGTCGGAATGACCAATGGCTTGACGGGAGCTTTAATAATTATGATTGTAGCAGTAGTAGCATCTGTTGTAATTATGATGGCATTTGCTACGCCTGTGGGTCGTTTTGTGAATAAGCATCCTACTGTCCAAATGCTTGGAATGGCATTCTTAATATTAATAGGATTTATGCTGATTATTGAAGGCTTACATCTTGGACACATCGAAATAATGGGATCCGTAGTTGGAAAAGTACCAAAAGGTTATTTATATTTTGCTATTGCCTTTTCTTTATTTGTAGAATTTTTAAATATGCGTTTGCGTAGAAATAAGAGTACCGTTCAATTACGCGGTATTAAAGAAGAAGCGGCTAAAGAAGGAATGTTGAGCTAGGTAATGAAAATTAAGAGATGACTATTCGTTGTACGACTTTGAGTCGTCCGACGATGATAATAATCCGTATGAAAAAATACATTCCCAATAGCATTACACTAGTTAATTTATTTTGTGGGTGTTGTGCGATTGTTTTTATCTTTTTAGATTATTTTCTGGTGGGATGTCTATTTATCCTAATTGGAGCAATTGCCGATTTTATGGATGGAATGGTGGCGCGTTTGTTAAAGGTCAGTTCACCATTAGGAAAAGAATTGGATTCGCTGGCAGATATGGTTTCTTTTGGGGTCGTCCCTGGTTTGATTTTGTTTAAACTCTTGCTCTTAACCAATCAGCAGACTGTAGAAATTTATGCTATCAATAATATTATTTGGGCCTTACCTGCTTTTTTGATTCCTATTTTTTCAGGCTTACGTTTAGCAAAATTTAATCTTGACGAGCGACAAACGGAAGATTTCATTGGTTTAAATACACCTGCCAATACTATTTTTATAGTAGGATTATTACTAACGGTTCATCTCAATTCATTTGGATGGAGAGAGTACATTTTAAATCCCTATTTTTTATATCCCGTAATCGTTATTCTTTCTTATTTGTTGATTTCGGAATTGCGGATTTTTGGGTTTAAATTTAAAGGCTTACAATGGAAGGGAAATGAGATACGCTTTATTTTTTTAGGAATTGCTATTCTTCAATTGTTCTTACTAAAAGAAAGTGCCTTATCCACAGTAATCATAACATATATTGTCTTAGCTATTATTCATAATCAAATGTTTACTTCTAGGTTTAAAAAAAATACCTGATTAATCTTATCATCCTATGTCAATAAGTCATAAGTCTAACATCTAAAAGTCTATCGTCTAGCAATCTAAAATCTAAACATCTAGTAATCTAAAAAAATGCTCTACCTCATTCCTACTCCTATTGGCAATTTAGAAGACATGAGCTATCGTGCCGTACGCTTATTGAAAGAAGTAGATTTGATTTTGGCAGAAGATACCCGAACCTCCAAACGATTATTAAAGCATTACGAAATTGATACCCCCCTTCGCTCTCACCACGCCCACAATGAACATGCGACCACACCTCATATTATTGAACAATTAGAAGCAGGGCAGACCATCGCACTCATCTCCGATGCAGGTACACCAGGTATATCCGACCCAGGATTTTTATTGGTACGCGAATGCCAACGCGCTGGTATTTCGGTAAGTTGCCTCCCTGGTGCAACAGCATTTGTTCCTGCATTAGTCGCTTCGGGATTAACGAGTGATAAATTTCATTTTGAAGGGTTTTTACCCCATAAAAAAGGACGACAAACCCGTTTAAAACACCTTGCCGAATTACCCAACACCTTCATTTTGTATGAATCACCCCATCGATTGGTAAAGTGCTTATTACAATTACAAGAACATTGTGGAGCAGATCGAATGGCATGTGTTTGTCGTGAATTATCTAAACTTCATGAAGAAGTCAATACCGATACTTTATCCAATCTACACACATATTATGCCACCCAAACTAAAGTAAAAGGAGAAATTGTAATTGTAGTAGAAGGAAAAGTTAAATAACACATTGTTCGTGGCAAACTTAATCATCTCTCTTAGTATCTTATTGTCTATGATAAAGCCAATTAATATGCAATTGAATAAGTGATTTCGTAAATCACATCTTCCTGTCTCGTACTCGTTGGGTCGGGAAAACGTGTTTTCTTTGCTGGTGCGGGATTCAGGAAAATGTCGCTTTGAAAAAATCCCGCCAGAGTCGGGCAGGCATAAATTATATGCGAAAGGATTTTATCAAAAAGGGATAATTTTTTTGTTCTACACAATTTGTCTAAGAACGATTTTAAAAAAAAACTCCATAAAATACAAACAGTCTATATACAAAAGAACATATAGACTGTTTGTTTATAAAAAGCGGCAGGAATTATTTCTTCTTCGGATGTACTAATTTCATTTCATCAATAAGATTAGACGCGCCTGCATATTTATCTACAATAAAGAGAATATAGCGAACATCCACCATGATATTTCTACAAATAGAAGCATCATAATTCATATCACTCATCGTACCTTCCCAAGCTCGATCAAAATTAAGCCCTATCAAATTTCCGTGTGCATCAATAGCAGGACTACCTGAGTTGCCTCCTGTGGTATGATTCGTACCTATGAAACAAATAGGAATTTTTCCATTGTCTGCAGCATATTGTCCATAATCTTTTGCATGATACAGTTCCTGTAACTTTTTAGGAACATCAAACTCATAATCTCCCGGTACATATTTTTCCATCACGCCTTCTAAATAAGTAACGGGCATGTATCGAACGGCATCACGGGCATTGTAGCCATCTACTTTTCCATAAGTGACACGCATGGTACTATTGGCATCTGGATAAAAACGTTTCTTTGGAAATACATCCATTTGAGCTTGCATGTACGATCGCATTAAGGTATTGATTTCGTCATTGATACGATTATATTCCTTTTCAGCATGTGTATTGAAGGCTTCAGAAACACTTTTGATAAAAGAATAAGCAGGATCATTTTTTATTTTTTCAATGGCAGTTGCTACATCCATTGCGAAGACTCGTTCGACGCCTCCCATACTCGTGAAATAGGAATTTTCATAAATATTAGTGGCAATATCATCATAAGACTTCATATTGCGTTGCGTCAATAATTGTTTGATGGGGGAACTTACGTTTTGGATAGGAATGTTTTTATCATACATTTCAAATAATGCCCCGAATACTTTTCGATCTATTTCTGGACGATAATCTTTATAAAAGCCTTTCAAATAATTCGCTAAACGACCTTTGTAATTATCATAACCTGCTTCTCCATTATTTTCAAATTGTCCCACCAAACGAGTCATATAATTGGCTACACGAAGTAATTCTACATTTCTAAAAACCACTTCATTGTAGTAATCATGTGTAAGTGCGTAGGGTTCTATTTCCGTATAAAGTTCTTTAAATTTGGGCAATAGATGACCGTATTTCTTTTTTAGTTTTTTATTATCAGTTAATTTTTTCTCAAATTTTGCTTCGTAATCTTGTTTTTTACCAATACCATTGGTTTGTTTTAATCCTTGACTTTCGCCAATCCATTTTTTCCAATAATTGGCAATACGTGCAAATTTAGAAGCATATTGAATTTTGACTTGTGGATCAGCTCGCATGGCAGCATCCACTATTTTTAATGCTCTATCTCGAATGGCAATTTTGGCAGGATTTAATACTTCCACCGTTTGTTCTACTGCATAAGATGGTAAGTATTCATTGGTACGACCAGGGAATCCAAAGACTAAGGTGAAATCATCTTCTGCTACACCATCTAGAGAAATCGGTAAATAGTGTTTGGGTTGATAAGGTTTATTATCAGGAGAATAATCAGCAGGCATATTATTTTCATCCGCATAAATACGGAAGAAAGCAAAATCACCCGTATGTCGGGGCCACACCCAATTGTCTGTATCTGAACCAAATTTGCCGATCATTTCAGGCGGAGCTCCGACTAAACGAACATCTCGATAGGTCATCGTGACAAACATGAAGTACTGATTGCCTTTATAAAAGGGCTTGATACTAATCTCTTCTTGTGCGGCTAATCTGGTTGTAGCTTTAATTTGTTCTAAATTGAGGTCAATGGTGGATTGACGCGTTTTTTCGTCCATTTTGTCTTTCACCCCATTTAAGGCTGCTTCTGTCACATCTTTGATGCGGACAATAAAAGTAGCAGTTAAACCAGGATTTGGGAGTTCTTGATCCATAGATTTAGCCCAGAAACCATCGCGGATGTAATTATTTTCTAAAGTGGTATGTGATTGAATTTGTCCATAGCCACAGTGATGATTCGTGAGTAATAAGCCATTAGAAGAAACCAATTCAGAAGTACAAAAGCCTCCAAAATGGACAATGGCATCTTTCAAACTGCCTTTATTGACACTATAAATATCTTCGGCGGTCATTTTCATCCCCATGTTTTGCATTTCTTTTTCATTTAAAGATTTTAGCAAAAGGGGAATCCACATTCCTTCACCAGCAAAGGCGACATGAAATTGTAGACTGACAAAAAAGACCAATAAAATTTTTACTATTCGTTGCATTGATTAGAGATTTTAAATTTTTACATTGGCATCAAAGATATTTAATTTACAACAAAAGGACTTTATCCTTGCATGATAAAGTCCTTTTGTAAAGCGAGAACTGTAAACTATTGAGCGAAATGAGTTATTGATATTTAGAAATATCTGGCGCTTTATTCATACTAATCATTACTTTGGTATGATCGGCTTCTTGTATGGCAATTAAACGGCAGTCAATATTATCTTTTTTGAATAGCATGGCTTTATCTGCTCCTTGATAAATTTTCATTTCTTCTTCCCGCCAACCATATTCTAAGGTAAGTTGTTTTTGATAATAATCCATGGCTTCTTCTATTTTGTCTGCCACATTAAGACGCATTAATAAACCCTCATCGTCAATAATAGTATTCCCCATCATAGCGATTTCTGCATTAGGATGAATAGGAAATCCCAAATCGCGTACCACTTGTGGATATTCTTGTTCTTGACTGGGATTGATTGTTACAGGGGCTTTTTGAATTTTAGTTTTTTTTGTGGTACTTTCCTCTGTTGGAGGAGGGGGAGTTACAGCAGTTTCTGTAGCTGAATCTCCATTACAAGCAATTAAAAAAAGAAGACCTGTACAAGAAAAAATATAAATTAATGCTCTCATTATTTGATGTTAATCAATTACAAATTAGGTGCAAAATAGTAAAATGTTAATAATACAATTTTCATGCAAAAAAAATGGTATTTATGTAGAAATGCAAATCCTAAAGCGATATTGACATCTCATTAACGCGTTTAATCGACTCGTCCACGCTGCAATCGATCTTGTAAATCTTTTAATTCATCCCATTCTCCTTCCAATGCCAGTTTGGCTTGTGGAATCCAGGTATCTGGAGTTGCCAAGCGAAAAGGTTTTCCTGATGCCTTTAAAATATCTTTTAGTTGTTCAGTGGTACTTTTTGCCAATTGTTCGAAGGTATGAATACCGCCTTCTTTCAATACCTTTTCACCGACAGGACCTATGCCTTCAATGATTTGAAGACGATCTCCTTTTGGACCAGTTGATTTTACTGTTTTAGCTTTGGGTTTTGTATCGCCCTTTGATTTTGTTCGGCTACAAGCTTGTCCTACCCAGTCATCTCGTTTAATTCTACCAGGGAAGAATGCAATCGCGGCGGTAACAGTTTCTATCATTTCTTCATCCCACTTACAAATTTGTTCATACGTGTAAATGCCCAAATCATTGAGTTTATCTTCGATAAAAGAGCCAATTCCCTTGATTTGTTTCAAATCATCTTTATCGGCTTCTGTCGCACTGGGAATTGTTTTACCAATAGCCGCACGCACTTTATCTTGTGCTTCAGAAGGGTCTAATTCTACCTCTATTTCTTCTTCTAAACTAGTAGTGGTATCATTTACTACAGTTGTTTCTTCTTCTTTAGGAAGATCTTGAAATAAGCCCGTTGCTGTAGAAGTGTTTTCTTCTATAGGTTGATCTTTTATTTTGGCTAATTCAACTCTTAAATTTTGATTCTCAGAAGATAAATCTGAAATTTTAGACTCAATAACTACTAAACGATCTCGTGTAGCATTATAGGAAGATTGGATAGATGCAAAATCATTTAAAGTGTCGGCATTTTTTTCTATTTCTTCATTGAGTTGTTTATTCTTTGTTTGTAAAGAGATCAATTGATTATCAAGGGCATCTATCTTTTTGAGGTAGGTTTCCATGTCCTCTTTGAGATTGGTATTTTCTTCTTGTAAGGCGACCACTTGTTGATTTAAAGTACGCTTATCACGATCTGCACTGCTTAGACGTGTCATAATCGCTGCTTTTTCATCTTCTAAGACGACTAATTCACTTTTTTGCGATTCAACGACTTGTTGTAATTGTGCTTCTTTATTTTGTAGAACTTGATATTCTGCATTTCGTGCATTCAGTTCGCCTTCTAATTTACGAATCATGCGTAGTCGCTTCGCTGCACGTCTACCCCAAATAAGCCAGCCTGTCCACAATCCCAATAAATAAGCTACCGCCAAGCAAATAAGTAGAAATTGCCCTTCCTCGTGGGTGATATTTGCGAATAAATTATTAAACATTTCTTGAAGACGATCCATTTTTTTTCTTTTGAAATTTTAATAGAAATTGTAAGACGAGAAATTTAGAAAAGGTAGTTATTCTATTTTGAAATTCACCCGTCTATTTTTTTGCTGATTTTCTTCTGTGTCATTTGGAGCAACGGGTTGTTTTTCACCCATACTTAAGGTGCGAATGCTTGAATTAACTCCTAATTTCTTAAAATAGGCTTTTGCATTATTGGCGCGTTTCATCCCAAGTGATTCATTATACAAATCATTACCAGGGCTACTGGTATGACCAATGATGGTAAGGGTTTGATTGGGGTTTCGAGTGAGATACGTTTTTACAGAATCAGCATACAATATAAATTGATTACCTGGACGAAATTCAGCTGAATTATTCTCGAAATTGGCATCTGAAAAGGTCATGTCTGTAAATGTAAATTTCATTTTGGTAAATCCACCATTACTTGGATTGTTATTACCACTTCCATTATTTGAGTTATTGCCAGCTCCATTTGAGTTAGAAGCTCCATTTCCTGAATTACCACTATTATCTGTAGTAAGGGTTCCATTATTACTAAATGTAGTAAATCCAATAGGTTCATCCATATCTTCTCCAGCTACAAAATCATAATCTATGGTTACGCGATCCTCATCAATGCCTCGATCTTCTAAAAGCGACCGTACTTCAGCTCCTCTAGCTTGTCCTAAGTTTTCAAAAAAACTATACTCAATGTCCTTTTCTTTTTCTAGATATTTACCTGTAATAGTTAGGTTTTTATCAGGATGTTTATCTAAATAATCGGCAATAGAATCTAATAATTCACTATTGTTATCAGAAAGATTGGGGAGGTGATTTCCTGTACCAAATTGCCATTGTTCGTAATCGGAAAAAAGCGTAGAATTGTCGGTCTCATCGATAATGTCCAAGGTGGTAGGACGATCTTTATCAATGATTTCTTCTGTCGGAGGAGCATCTCCACAGGCTAAATTGATTTTGCATACATAATACCATCTAGCCCAAATACTAAACAGGCAAAATGGTAGTATGCCAAAAATTAATGCGCGCATTGTTTTCTCATATTAATCTGATGTTAAAAGTACATAAATTATCGAATACTTACAATGCTTAAAGCTTTATATACAAGAAAAAGCAAATATATAAGCTTAGTGTTTTTCCAAAAAATATAGGATTTTTATCCAAATGTATTAGAAAAAAGAAACGCAAGATCAAAATTATGCTCAATTGATCTTGCGCTTGTTTTTTACTTGATCTTATACAATATTACGATCCAATCGGTCCTAGTTCAACTCCTTCAGAATAGGCAACCTTAATATCTCGATTACTAAAGGCTGCTTTAATGCGTGCATACACATCAAAAGTAGCTTCCCAATAATCATCTGGATTGATAAAAGGACGAACGGCAATGATAATACTATGACTATCATAGGATTCGATTCCTACTTCAGGATCTCGATCTTGAACGATATAAGGCACATCTTTTAAAGCGTTTAGAATCGTTTCTCGAACTTTAGGAAAGTCTTCTGCATAAGGCATCGTCACTTGCAATTGTAACCGAATATAGCCTTCTGTCGAAAAATTGGTGATGATGTTATCGGTTACTTGCCCATTAGGAATGATGAGTGTTTTACTTCCTGGCGTAACTAAAATGGTATTAAAGATTTGAATACCTGTAACTTTACCAAATTTCTCTGAAATTTCGACCCAATCGCCTACTTTATAGGGACGAAAGAATAAAATAGTCAATCCAGAAGCAAAGTTTCCGAGAAATCCTTGCAGCGCCATACCTACAGCAAAACCAACCGCTGCTATTAAGGTTATCAAAGAAGACACCTCAAACCCAATAATACTAGCCGCTAAAAGAATGACTACAAAACGAAGTACAATATTGATAATGGACTCCAAGAAGGAAGTGACTTCAAGTGAAATATT
This sequence comes from Saprospiraceae bacterium, assembly GCA_020628645.1. Taxonomy (GTDB): domain Bacteria; phylum Bacteroidota; class Bacteroidia; order Chitinophagales; family Saprospiraceae; genus JAHDES01. The sequence continues at coordinate 51,788 of JAHDES010000020.1, read as the reverse complement.
CGATTTTTCTAAGGATTTAACCACCAATCGCATCAATCGTTTGACAATCCAAAATCCGATAATAAGAACAAAAATAGCGAGGATTAAATTTGGAACAAATTCAACAACCCAATCCATTCCTTTATCTAGGTATTCTTCAATTTTTTCATCTGAAAACATAGTATTCTTGTTTTTTAACGTTAGATAAACAATAGTTTTTGTCCTTCTCCGACAAATTTAGTGGTCAGTTCAAAATAAATGAATGAACAAATTTAGGTTTGTCTGAGAATTGTTTTTGTTTGAAATAGAACATCAATTTCCCCGATGTAGACGTTATTCTTATGGCTTGGTAATTGTGAGCACTTATAGTGGTGGCAAAATTAAAAAATTAAGTATAAATCGTCTATTGAAGTATGATTAAAAAATTGTTATTGTTTACAATCTCAATGGTCTTATTTGGAAATGTAGCTTGGTCTCAACGAAAATTGCTATATGGCAAACGCTATAAAGATAAACTTGAAGCCAACTCTAAATTGTTATGGGCAGAAGCACATCAAACTTTAGAAAAAACGGCCGATAAAAAATTCGTTTTGAAAACCTATTATCCCGAAACACGCCAAATGACCTATCGAGTCGAATATACCGATCGTACTCTCCGTGAAAAATCAGGTAAATATGAAGTTTGGTTTGATAATGGCGGCAAATGGAAAGAAGGAGTTTATAAAAACAATAAAAAACACGGACTCTGGAAAAACTATAAATTCAAAACCGAACAGCTTTCCAATTATGGCGAATACATAAATGATTTAAAAGACGGAGAATGGAATTACCTAGATAGCTTAGGTAATATTTATTACATGCAAACTTATAAAAATGGGGAATTAAATGGTAAAACCATCAGCTACAACAAAGATGGTAGTATCCATAAAGAATCTCTTTATAAAAATGGCGAACTAGTGGAAGAAGAAAATAAGAATGCGCCTACAGAAGAGGAAGAAGTCTTTAAAATTGTAGAAGAAATGCCCCATTTAAGTCTATGTGCTGAAGTAGAAGGATTGGAAGAACGACGTAATTGTAGTAACCAAGCTTTACTAAAATATATTTACAGCAATATTAAATATCCGAGAAGTGCCCGCCAACAAGGTATACAAGGCAAAGCTTATATTCAATTCATTGTCGAAAAAGATGGTAGTTTGGCTGAAATTGAAACCCTCCAAGGCGTATGCGCCGATATAGAAGCGGAATGTCATCGAGTAATTAAATCTTTACCAGATTGGGAACCAGGCAAACAACGCGGAGAAGCCGTTAAGGTCTTATTTACCTTGCCTATTGCGTTTCGTTTGGAGTAGAAAATTGATCTAGTTTTGAAAACTGAAGGACGTTCTGTATTTTGCTCACAAATAGCATCTATGATCGCATCTACCTTCAATATTCGTTCTGTACGTTCAGAAGAATGGCAAGCTTTACAAGCCATTGCCCTTTATACTTTTCGTATTACCTACGAACATAAAAACCCGAAAGACGATTTTGAAGCTTATATCGAAGAAGCCTTTAATGATGTACAAATTCAAAAAGAACTTACCGAAAAAAATAGTTTCTTTTACTTTTTAGAAGAAGGAGAAAAAATAATCGGCTATCTAAAACTCAATATCGAATCCGCAGAAACAGAAGAAATTGAAGGCGATACCCTCGAAATAGAACGTATTTATGTCCTTCCCGAAGCACAAGGAAAAGGCTATGGAAAAGTGCTCATTCAAAAAGCGGTTTCCGTTGCCCAAATACATCAAAAGAATATCGTTTGGCTCGGTGTATGGGATCAAAATCCAGAGGCGATTGCTTTTTACGAACGTATGGGATTTCGTATTTTTGGGACACACATTTTTCGAGTAGGTTGGGAAGATCAAACCGATTATCTGATGAAAAAAATAATAGAATGAAGACAACACATCCCTTTCATCAACAAGCAAAATGGTTACAATGGATTGTATCTTTGGTATTACTAGCCGTTTTTATGATCCTATTTAGTCAATATTCCATAGCTGCTGCTAAACGAGGATACCTTTATTTACTCTTTCCATCCTTAACTCCTTTTATGCACTTTTTGATGACCCCATTTCTAACGATGATTGGAAGTTTTAAGTACTTGTCTCCGATGTTTTTGGTGTATAGTGCGTCTGACAAAACCTATGATGTACACAATGGTACCGAATGGGATTATTTATGGATGATGAGAGGTGTTCCAGCGGGTAGACCTTGGCAAAATCGAATTTTAGCTTATCATTTACAAGGCTTATTAGAAATTATTCGTCGTATCGAAGAAAAGGAATTACCTGAGAGTGTAAAAATTACAGGAACCTCTTATTTTTTTAGTGAAAATACCGCACAACGCCTAGGTTTTGAAATAAAAAAGCCGACTTTATTTTATAAATTCAATCAGTACATCAATTATATGAGTTTGTTGTGGACCTATTCTTTTTCCAAAGGACATTTAGCGTTTCCTAATTTAAAAAATGTAAAAGCAGCAGAAACGACAGGTGCACGATTAGTCGAAAAGAAAGCCTATATCCAAAAAGTGTATAACTATTTAAAACAGTCATCAACTCAACTATAGTTTTACAGGTCGAATAAATTCGACAATCCTAATTTTTAATACGGATCTACATTCACCACCACGCGCACTTGCGAACATTGCTCGGTTTGGTGAACTAAATGAGAGGCTTCAGCTATCATTTGCTTTGCAAAACCAATCACATCGGCATGGCGTTCCAGTTTAATGAGCATATCCATCAGATAATAATTGCGGACGCGAGGAATGGAAGGCACCGCCGGTCCAATCAATCGTTTTTGAAGTTTGGAGCGTAGAAAATCGGCAAAAATACGTGTCGCTTTATTGAGGACAGAAGGTTTTTTATGTTTTAAGGTGATTTTAATTAATCGCATAAAAGGTGGATAGAAAAAAGCACGACGCTCACTTAATTCTCGATTAAAAAAATGCGTGAAATTGTGATGAATCACTTCTTTTATCACAGGATGTGCCACATCAAATGCTTGTATAATCACCTTACCTTGTTTGTGCTTTCGCCCCGCTCGCCCGCTGACTTGCGTAAGTAATTGATAGGCTCGTTCACTCGAACGAAAATCTGGAAACTGCAAAGGTTGATCTGCGCTCAGGACCCCCACCACACTCACATTTTCAAAATCAAGCCCCTTGGTGACCATTTGTGTACCAACAAGTATATCGAGTTGCTTTTCTTCAAATTCATTAATAATTCGAGCATGTGCATTTTTAGTACGAACCGTATCAAAATCCATTCGTCCAATACGCGCATCTGGCAATAAAATTTGGAGTTCATCCTCAATTTTTTCTGTACCAAATCCTTTTAAAGTCAAAGTACGACTTCCACAAGCTGGACAATCTTTTGGAATCGCTTGTTGATAGCCACAATAATGACATTGCAGATTGTTGTGAAATTTATGATAAGTCAAACTCACATCACAATTGCGGCATTCCGAATGCCACCCACAACTTGTACAGCGCATCGTCGGCGAATGCCCTCTTCTATTTTGGAAAATGATTGCTTGTTCTCCACGTGCCAACGCCAGTTTTAGTTCATTCATTAAAACAGAAGTAAACACCGATTGCATGGTCTGTTTTTTGAGCTCCTCTCGTTTATCCACTAAGACAATCTCAGGCATTGCCAATCCGCCAAAGCGTTCCTTCATTTCTACCAAACCATATTTTCCTCGTTGTGCATTGTGATAACTTTCTACAGAAGGGGTCGCCGTTCCTAAAAGTACTTTTGCTTTATGTAAATGCGCTAAATAAATGGCAGTATCACGAGCATTATAGCGAGGTGCAGGATCGAGCTGTTTGTAGGATAAATCATGTTCTTCATCAACGATAATGAGTTTCAAGTCTTTAAAAGGTAAAAACAAACTAGAACGCGCACCTAACACCACTTTATGACCAGTCAATACTTTTTTCCATACTTCGACTCGTTCATTATTACTCATTCGGGAATGATAGACGGCAATTTCATCCCCAAAAATCTTTTGTAAACGTTGAATGATTTGAGTCGTCAAAGCAATTTCGGGTAGTAGATACAAGACTTGTTCGTCTTGTTGCATGGCTTTTTGGATGAGTTCGATGTACACCCGTGTTTTTCCACTACCTGTTACGCCATGTAATAAAAGGGTATTTTTTTCTTTAAAAAGGGTATCAATTTGTGCTAAAGCTTGAAGCTGTTGTTCTGACAAATCATGTTTATCCATCAATTCTTCTTCATAACCTGCCAAACGACTCACTTCTTTGTCATAAGCTTCAAAAATTCCTTTTTTAACCAATGCTTTAATGACACTGGTATCGACATTGGCGAGTTTATACAATTCTGATTTTCGAACGTGTTCTTGTTTTTTATAAATCTGGAGATAGGCCATCAAGGCTCGTTCTTGTTTTTCAGAGCGTTTGGTGAGATCGAATGCTTCTGCTAATTTTTTCTCCTCTTCTAAATAGGTAGACGTTAATTTAACACAACCTACCACTTTGGGTTTGTATTTGGTTTTAATTTCTTCTTTGAGATAAATGATGCGTTTTTCGAGTAGTTTATGAATGAGTTTGTAAACAGATTTTTGGTTTAAAATGGCGCGTACATCATCTAAACGGAGTTCATTTTGTATGCTCAAGGCTTCCGCGATCATAAATTCTTTATCACTTAAGCCTTCATAATTTTCATCATACAAAGGACTTAGAAGGATACTCGTTTCGCTTGCTAATTTGAGATGTGCAGGAAGGGCAGCACTCATAACTTCTCCAGCCGTACAAGAATAATATTTTGCTATCCATTGCCAAAGTTGGAGTTGAACGGGATGCACAATGGCTTGTTCGTCGATGACATTGAGGATGGGTTTAGGTTTGTGAGATTCAGGTACTTTATCATGCACCTCTAGCACAATAGCGGAATACAACTTACTCTTTCCAAACTGAACTTCTACCCGAACTCCTTCTTGTACAAGACCGATCAATTCTGTTGGTATATAATAGGTATAGGGTTTTGGAACGGCAATAGGCAAGATGACCGTAGCAAATTGATTGGTAGAAATAGGGTGAAGATCAAGTGTGGACACAAATAGTTTATTTTGGCTATAAAAATAAACAAAAAATTAAGTAAAATCGTTCCAAGATCTTAAATATAATCGAAATTATTTAGCAATTTCTCGATCTTCTACATCTGCCCAATTTTCTCGTGAAATTACTCTCTTGATTTGTGTGACGGAGACGCCCATTCGTTTAGCGATTAAACTTAAACGGGTCGTTTTTGCCCATTGACGGATGACTTGGACTTTTTGCGGTGTGAGTTTCGCGTTGGCTTTGACAATCCGCATATTTTTATGGTTGATAGATTTTCCCATATCTGCCTGTGTAATCCATTGTAAATTGGAGAGGATATTATTCAGTAAATCTCCATCTTTATGGCGTACCATAATGTATTTTTCTGGATCGGGATTAGGGATAAATTTTTGAGCCATAAAACGATGCACATAAAAATAAAGGGTAAAGGATTTATCTCTAGGACGGATGGTTAGGGTTTTATATCCTTGACTACGCTGCCCTTTTAAAAAACGGTATTCGCCAGTTTTTCTACAAATGGATTTGATTCGTCCTTGATTCGAAATAAAATAATCTTTACTGAATCGCTCATCTAATTCAGCAACTTTCACCCATTTTTCAACATAATATTGTGTCGTATCCATACATTCAATTTAAGCAAGCATTTGAATAATCATTTTGCGATTTCCCGATCTTCCACATCCGCCCAATTCTCACCAGAGAGTACCCGTTTAATTTGTGTAACAGAGACCCCCATTTTTTTAGCAATCAAACTTAAACGGGTGGTTTTTGCCCATTGGCGTATGACTTGTACTTTTTGGGCAGTGAGTTTAGCATTAGGTTTTTCTCTACGCACGCGCATATGATTGACTCCTTTTCCAGCATCTACTTTTCTGATCCATTCCAAATTGGGCAATATATTATTTAAGAGGTTTCCGTCTTTATGACGTACCCAAACATAAACTTCTGGGTCAGGATTAGGAATAAATTTTTGAGCCATAAAACGATGCACATAAATAAAGCGTCGTTTAGATCGATCTTTGGTACGAATGGTTAAATAGATGTATCCTTGTGTTTTCGCTCCTTTCAAATAAAAAACTTTCTTCGTAGTGCGACAAATGGACTTGATTCGGCCATGGTTAGAAATGTAATAATCTCTACTATATCGTTCATCTAGTTCATCTACTAATTCCCATTTTTCAACATAATATTGTGTAGTATCCATATGTTTTTCTAAAATTATAAAGCCTTATCGAGCAATTGTACGTTCTTCCACATCGGCCCAGTTTTCGCCTGATAGTACCCGTTTGATTTGAGTGACAGACACCCCCATTTTTTTAGCGATTAAACTTAAACGGGTTGTTTTTGCCCATTGGCGGATGATTTGTACTTTTTGAGCGGTGAGTTTTGCGTTGGGTTTTTCTTTACGAACGCGTTGGTGATTTATTGTTTTTCCTGCATCAGATTTTCTAATCCATTCTAAGTTAGTAATGGCATTATTCAATAAATTGCCATCTTTATGTCTAACCCAAACATAAACTTCTGAATTAGGATTAGGCAAGAATTGTTCTGCTATAAAACGATGGACATAAAAATCTAGTCGTTTAGTTTTACCAATTGTTCTTATGGTTAACCTTTTATAGTGATTAATTATACTTCCTTTCAATAAATAAGCATCACCTGTAGTTTTACAAACAGATTTAATACGCCCCTTATTTGAAATATAATAATCTCTTGGAAAGTTATAGTCTTGCTTCTCTACTTTAGCCCATTTCTCCGTGAAATGCATTGAGTTATTATTTTATTTATACACGCTTAAATACAATGCATAGTCATTTACATTTTCTCATTATTTTTTTAAACAATTATAATTTGGGGGTTACAAGTTAAATAAAACTTTTCGGAAATAGTATTTTTTGAAAAAAAGACTTAAAACAACCACTTCACCACAGTGTTTCCTAAAACAATCAAGAGTAATACGGAAATCAAGTTTAAAATGACCCCTACTTTAACCATCTGATACACCTTAATATGACCACTCGCAAAAACAATGGCATTGGGTGGCGTTGCCATTGGCAGCATAAAGGCACAACTCGCCGCTAAGGTAATCGGAATGGCTAAATGAAGAATAGGCACTTCCAATCCTAGTGCAATCCCCGCCACCACAGGAACAAAAATGGCTACCAAAGCCACATTACTCATTAACTCCGTCATAAATAACATGACTAATATTAGTAGCGCTGTTATCCAAAAAATGGGAAAACTACCCCCTTCGGCAATCATAGCACCGATAGAGTTGACAATACCTGCTTTAGATAAGCCACTTGCTAATGCCAATCCTCCTCCAAATAAAATTAAAATCCCCCAAGGTAAGCGACTGGTATCTTTCCAATCGAGTATAAATTCTCCTTTTTGAAAATCAAAAGGCAATGCAAATAAACTAATGGCCCCGAGCATACTGATTCCTGCATCTGTCAATTTGAGCGAAGGAAAATAAAAGTTAATCGTTGTACGTAAAATCCATAAACTGGCTACCGTCAAAAAAATGAAGAGTACTCGTTTTTCTTTTGCACTGATAGTCCCTAATTTCTTTAATTCCTGATCAATTATTGTAGACGATGCTTTTAATTGTCCTAAATGATTAGGGTATAAAATTTTTACCAACAAAAAATAGGCAATGCTTAATAATAAAGCTGCAAAAGGAATTCCCATAATCATCCATTTCAGAAAACTAATCTCCATTTGATATTCATTTTCCAAAAAACCAACCAAAACAGAATTGGGCGGTGTTCCAATAACCGTAGCTGTTCCTCCAATATTTGCCGCAAAGGCAATCCCTAGCATTATACTTAAAGCAAAATTTTGATCATTTGGAGTATAACCATCTTCATCATTGATGAGTAATTGAATCACCGATAATGCTATTGGCAACATCACTACGGTACTCGCAGTATTGCTAATCCACATACTCAATAAGGCTGCTGCTAACATAAAACCAAGTACTACTCGATTGGCACTTGTACCTGTCCATTTTACAATAGTCAGGGCGATTCGTTTATGGAGATTGACTTTTTCCATGGCTAGTGCAAGAACAAATCCTCCAAAGAAGAGAAAAATAATAGGACTTCCATAGGGTTGAGCCACCTCTTTCATCTCCATAACACCAATCATTGGGAATAGCAAAAGTGGCAACAAGGCCGTTACTGATAAAGAAACCGTCTCTGTAATCCACCAACTTACCATCCAAGTAGCTACGGCAATCACCGATTGTGTGAGTGGTGCTAATGTCGTAGGTAAGAAAAAGATAATTAGAAACAGCAGTGGGCCTGCAAAAAAACCAATTTTTTTATAAGTAGGATAGTTCCGTCGGCTATTTTCCATTCTCGTTGTACTTTTCCTTAAATTTGTTTCGTTTTATGAACAAGGGAACGTAAAGATGCTAGGTAAACGACCAATTTCGTTAAATATATTTTAATATTCATATATTCAAGCAAACAAAACGCCTGAAAAATGTATATTAATACAATAAGATGAAGGTAAAACAACTGGATAACCAAAAATCACTGGACATGACTCGTTTCTATCTAACCATATTTAGCCTTGTTTTGTTAAGTTCGAGCCTTTTTGCTCAACCCACCAATGATGAGTGCATTACTGCTATTCAAATTAATAATACACAAGATTACTGTTCGGGAGTAGGTGAATTTACTATAGTTGGTGCAACACCTTCTGGTGGCGATAACCCTTCTTGTTTTCCCAATCAAGAAGATGAAGATCAAGATGTTTGGTTTTCTTTCACTGCTTTAGGAAATGCGGCAAGTATACGTGTGGTGGGTAATACAAGTGGTTTTTCACAAGGAGGTACATTGGAATTTCCTGAATTTGCGGTGTATAGTGGTACTTGTGGAAATTTAACGGAAGTAGAATGTAGTTCTGATGGAGCAGGAGTAAATATAACAGAAGTACTTGCTGAACCACTTTTCATAGGTGCGGAATATTATATACGAGTGAATGCTCGAGGCTTAAATGAAGGCACCTTCCAATTATGTGTAAATACATTCAATGTTGTTCCTGACCCATCATCCGATTGTCAAACAGCCGTTATTTTATGTGATAAATCATCTTTTACTATAGAAAAAGTAAGTGGAGTAGGTGACAATCCCAATGAATTAGATTTTGATTCAGGTTGTAATCGTGATTTGTGTATTATGAATGAAGATGATTCTTCTTGGTATAAGTGGACTTGCGAAAATTCGGGTACCTTGACCTTTGATATCACTCCATTGAATGAAACGGATGATATTGATTTCTTTTTGTTTGAATTGCCTAATGGCGTTTTCGATTGTTCTAATAAAATGGAATTACGTTGTATGGCTTCTGGGGAAAATCAAGATAGACCATTTTCCACATGGGAACCTTGTACAGGAGTCACAGGATTACGTCTAGGAGATGATAATGAAGTAGAATATTGTGGCTGCGATGAAGGCGATGATAATTATGTCAATGCTATTACTATGGAAGCAGGAAAAGCCTATGCCCTTTGTATTAATAATTTTAGTTCAACAGGAAGTGGTTTTCAAATGGATTTTGGAGGTACAGGAACGTTTGTTGGACCACAAGCCGATTTTCTGTTTGATCCAGATACGATTGAATGTGATCGGTCAGTAGAATTTTTTGACCAATCTTCATACCCTACAGGTAACATAATAGGTAGAGCTTGGTCTTTTAGTGGTGGTGATCCTCAAACGGTAAGTGGAGCAGGCCCTCATGATGTATTTTTTGATGCAGTAGGCACTAAATTTATTTCTTTGACTTTAGAAACAGAGGAAGGTTGTATTGTTACCCAAATAAAGCAATTAGAAGTCATTTCATGTTGTGAAATAGATTCAGATTTAAGAGCAGATATAGTTAATGCTCGAAACCCCAATTGTTCTGGAGAAGATAATGGCTTTATTACAGCAGGAGGTATAGGTGGAGATCCCGATTACATGTATAGTTCTGATGGAATAAACTTTCAATCTAACCCCACTTTTTCACAATTAGGGGAAGGTACGTATGATATTTATGTACGCGATAAAAAAGGTTGTGTCGATATCATTGAAGAAACACTCGTAGAGCCTCCTCCGATTCTAGTAGAAGCAGGAAATGATGTAACAGTAGATCTTGGGTTTACAGCTGATTTAACGGCTACCTACGGCCCTATTAATATTGGAGATGCGATTACTTGGACACCGGGCGATAGCTTGATGAGTTGTAATGATTGCTTAACTCCAAATGTTCTACCTCCAGGTACGACCACTTATCTCATAACAGTTACCGATGATGCTGGTTGTTTTGATACGGATAGTGTTACAGTTTTTGTATCAGATGATCGTCCTGTATACATTCCCAATGTTTTTTCTCCCAATTTTGATGGAATCAACGATCGATTTTCTGTTTTTGGAGGCCCCGCCATTGAAAGTATTTCCCTTGTACGAGTTTTTGATCGTTGGGGAACGCTAATGTATGAAACCCAAAATCTTCCATTGAATGACCAATCAGCAGGTTGGGATGGAATGTTTAGGGGTAAAGCCGTCAATCCAGGGACGTATATTTACTATATGAATGTGGACTTTATAGATGGGCAAACGATATTGTTTGAAGGGGATATAACGGTGGTACGATAGTAGCTAAAACAACCATCTAAAAAAAGAGATAATACCCCAAATAAGTAAACCTAGCAGTAGTAGAAAGATGCCTCTTACTACCCATCTTCTCCATGGCTGTCGAGTTATTTTGATGAGATGGGCTGCGCCTAAAGCATATCTACTATTGAGTTGTTTTAGGATAATAGCATGCTTTTCAGCATTATCAATCTGTTGTTGGGATAGATAATATTCTACTTTCAGTTTGGAAAATTCTTCTAGTTCATATTTTGTGAAATAGTTGCGATTTGGATAAATCTCATGGAGATTATCTGATTTGCTAAATAAATTTTCCAATAAATGAGGAGCATTTTGATAATATAGATGCCGAGCATAAGTTAAATCTACAGCAGGCGTTCCTTTATAAATTGTATAGTTATCTTTTATTTTGTCTGCATACATTTTTTCCTCTTCCATTTGCCCATAACAATCAGCTATGGAAGCATGAATAAAAGCTTCATTCGGAAATTGTTGATTTAATTTTTGCCAGAAATCCAATTCTTGTAAAGGTGAAAAATCCTTACTTTGTTCACCTTGCATTAAAATAGGAGGAATAAGCCGTTTATCCTTGATCGATTGGATATCTGCCATTTCGTGTAATAGTAGCTGACCAAAAACGGTATCAATAATTTCAGGCTCGCCAGCTAGAAATACTTCATTAAAAAGATTGGTCTCTAAACGATTAATTTTTTGTTTAGATTTTCGTCGAGTCTTTTTATTTTTACGTAGATATCTTGACATAATTACAAACATATCAAATTTTAAAAGAAAGCGTAATGGCACGGAAGAGAAAACTTGAAAAAAAACGAATTTTTATTCCTGAATGGTTGGAGTTAAAACCTTATGACCAACATACTAGCTATGATGAATATTATGTTCGTCTCGCCAATAAAATTCTTACTGTACTAAAAAAGAATAAATCCATATTCCTCGCTCAAATTCCTTACACGATACAAGATTATAAAAGTTTGGCGTTAATGATAAGCTCTTATTTTGAGGATTTTATCTCAGAAATAGGAATTTGGAATGCTTTTATCCAACGAAATAAACAAGAATGTGGCTTTCTATTACCCTTCTATGATTTATCACAATATGAATATGACTACCTCAATATGGAAGATTTATCTTTCATCATTTGGTTTCATGCTTCAAAAACTACGGAGAGTTTCTACAATCCTGATTATATGCACATCTGGTTATTAGGAGGAATTATCAAAAACATGCTAGAACCCCTCATTGATGAAGCACCTACAACTGAGTATTATGATGAATATTTTAAAATAGCAGATGATGTCAATTTTTTTGAAGTTAAAGGTAAGTTAAGTTGGTTTGCTCAATTCTCTTATTTGTTAGGCTTTGAATTTTCACCTCAAATAGAAACGGATATTACCAATTTTATGACAAAACAACTAGAAAGAAATGACACAAATATTGATTTTGGTAAATATGCATATGCTATCGTCGATGATTATTACTACAAAAAACGATCTTCTTTTTGTGCTTACACTACGACTGAGTGGATGGCAGATGTGGTATATGCCTCAGACAAAATAAAACAATCCCTTCGAGATACAGAAAAAAGAGTAATGGGACAGTTTATCTATCTAAAACAAGATGAGACCTATTATTATGTCAAATATCCTTCATTGGAAACAGAGTTTCGTATCATAAGAGAATCCTTTGTTTTGGATTCTTCTACAAAAAAAGGTGATTTATTAATAGCACACCTGATCCCTTGGATGGGGGAGTGGTGGGTAAGTGGCAGTGTCATGATTTATCCCGATCCACCCCAAAAACAGCTAGAGGAAGTGAAACAAGACTACATGAGCACCCCCTTCTTTTTATATGAGGAGGAGATACAACAGAAGATTTATTCTTCCAACAAAGAAATGTATCAACTTTTCATCGAATTTTTTGGTAAACCATTTATCTGTACAAAAAATAATTACCAAGCCAGCAAAGCACTTGAAGCTTTCATGGAATATAATAATAAGCAGTCTCCTACTAATAAAAGTTCTTCTTCTAAGAATCAAGAAAAATGGCAAGAGGAAGAATGGAAAGAACAAGAAGGCGTGGCAATATGCTATGTACCCTCTATTGGTACAATGATGAGTGAGGTGATACCTGAAGTAGTTTATTTATTACAACAAGAAGAATTGAGTGATGATGACGAAAATATGTTATTCTTTAGCATTTTTGGAGATGCTATTCATCCTGAAACCCTAACATATATATTAGCGAATTATCCAACGCATCATCTCGACGAAATACTCGATTTTGATTTTAGTGTTCTTGAAAATCAAGCCTTTATCAAGCGCTATCAATGCCCCAATGACTTTGGGTTAAGAATTCCAAATATAAGAACTACCTCATAGAAGGAATTAATGAAAAGAAGTTTCATTTTGCCAATAAAAATAGTATCTTTGCCCCGCAATTTTTGAAAAGACCAATTATGGATGCTTTACAGCAATTTTCAATTCCAATTCGAGGATTAAAATTAGGTGTCCATCAGTTTGATTTTCAGGTTGATCGTTTTTTCTTTGAGCAATTTGAGGCTTCTCTTATTAAAGAAGGGGATTTTCAAGTTCAAATGGACTTAGATAAACGATCTGATATGCTTGTTTTAGTATTTGATATTAATGGTACGGTAAAGACCGACTGTGATCGTTGCTTAGAAAAAATTAATTTACCCATTGATGCTACTCATCAATTGTTGGTGAAATTTGCAGAAGAAGCCAGCGAAGATGCCGATATTGTGTATATTAACTTGACAGAGAGTAGTTTAAATGTAGCCAAATACATCTATGATTTTATCAATTTGTCTTTGCCTCTCATTAAAACTTATGCTTGCGAAGAAGATGATAATGCACCTTGCAATGAAGAAATGCTAAAATATTTGAATCCTAAATCAACTGAAACACCAAACGATACCAATCCCATTTGGGATGCACTGAAAGATTTAAAGAAAAATAATTAATAACAAAAAAGTAAACTGTATTTTCAGTTTCTTTTTTTAAATAGATTAAAATGGCACATCCTAAAAGTAGAATCTCCAAGCAGCGTAAACGCAAACGTAGAACGCATAAGAAAGCGGCCATTCCTCAAGTAGCTACTTGTAAAACAACAGGTGAAAAGCACTTATTACACCGTACCTATGAGGTAGATGGTGATTTATATTACCGTGGTCGTGTGTTAATCAAAGGAGACGAAGAACTAGAAGACTAGTTTTACCTATACAGGTACTCAAAATAATAACTTAAAGCTCCATTTCTATTTTGAGATGTGGGGCTTTTTGTGTTTTCAATTAGTCGTAAGACGACTTCAAGTCGGCTCCCGATAATAATTCAAACATATGAAAAAAATCATCGAAACAAAACACGCGCCTGCTCCTGTAGGCCCCTACAATCAAGCCATCTTATTTAATGGTACACTCTTCGTTTCAGGACAAATAGCCATTGATCCTCCTACGGGTAATATTGTCAATGAATCCATCGAAGCAGAAACACATCAAGTCATGAAAAACCTTCAAGCTATTTTGACAGAAGCTGAAATGACCTTTGAGGATGTGATTAAATGCTCGGTTTTTGTAGCTGATATGGGAATGTATAGCCGTATTAATGCCGTTTATGCCACCTATTTTAATGATGATACAGCTCCTGCAAGAGAATTAGTAGAAGTGGTAAACTTACCCAAATACGTAAATATTGAAATTTCTTTAATCGCTGGAAAAGCCTAATGTATAGACTATGCTCCGTCGATTGAAATTGACCTACATGTTGTACAATCTTTTTCAAAAAAAGCAATTACAACACAATAGGAATTTATACCAAAAACTGGGTTTAAATAAATACTATTTCTCTCCTGTTTCTAGTGCAGATTTTGAAGGATTGGATGAACAATCTTTTTTTTCTAATCATAAAATAGCAGACCTTAATACTATTGATCTTTTCAATAAATTAGATCAAGCTTCTCAAGAAAGTGTACAACAATTTGAAACGAATGGATATGCTATTATTAGGAACTATCTAAATCATTCCATCGTTGATAGGATTAATCAAGAAATTGATTCCTTAGTTCAATCAGGAAAATTAGGATTTAAAAATGGTGATCGACTAATGTTTGCCATTCATCAATCTAATTTTCTACAAAATTTATGGGAAGATAAATCATTGAATGATCTACTCAGTATTTTGATAAAAGGAAAAGCGCAACTTTTTCAAAGTATCAATTTCTTAAAAGGAAGTCAGCAAAAAACACATTCAGATAGTATACACATGACTACTTTTCCTCTAGGTGGATTACTTGGTGTATGGTTAGCTTTGGAGGATATTGATTTGGATAATGGCCCCCTTCATTATTTCCCAAAAAGTCATCAACTGCCTTATTATATGAATAAAGATTATGATAACAAAGGAACATTATTTTTTCTGGGGAATAAAGGCTATAAAGCTTATGAAAAAATGATTGCAGAAAAAGTGGAAGCTCAAAACATTCAAAAACAAGTATTTACAGCGAAAAAAGGAGATTTATTGATTTGGCATGCTAATCTCTTACACGGAGGAGAACCGCATTTGAACAATAATAAAACACGAAAAAGTATGGTGCTTCATTATTTCGATACCAATCGAATTTGTTATCATGAAATCACCCAACGACCTGCATTAATGCATAAAGGAATTTAAACCATCAACCTATTTATAGTATAAATCGAATAAAAAAATGAAAAAAGTACTTTCTTGTATTCAACCGACTGGTTATATGCACTTTGGCAATTACTTTGGTGCAGTAGAAAACTGGGTTCGCTTGCAGGAGAATTACAACTGCGTTTATGGCGTAGTAGATTATCATGCGATGACCATGCCTTACAACCCGAAGAAATTACGAGAAAATACTTGGGAGTTAATTTTCAATCTTTTAGCGGTAGGTGTAAAAGCAGAGAATTTATTTATTCAATCGCTTGTTCCAGAACATACGGAGCTGGGTTGGATATTCAATTGCTTTGCTTCTTTTGGACAAGTATCTAGAATGACGCAGTTTAAGGATAAAAGCTCGCAAAGTAAAGAAGGAGATGAAGGGTTTATCTCGGTTGGATTGTATGACTATCCTGTTTTACAAGCGGCAGATATTTTGATTTATAAAGCCGATTATGTACCAGTGGGTAAAGATCAAGAACAACACTTAGAGTTGTCTCGAAATATTGCACAACGCTTTAATAATCAAGTGGGTAAAGAATATTTTGTCTTGCCAGAAACCCTTTTTACAGAAACACCAAAGATTCTTTCTACAGCCGATCCTACTCGAAAAATGAGTAAAAGCGCAGGAGAGAAGCATTACATCAGTGTATTTGCGGATGAGGCACGTATTCGTAAACAAATCAAATCTGCCGTTACAGATACGGGCGATACGCCAGCAGGCACGATGAGCCCAGGCATAGAAAATCTGTTTACCTTTTTAAAAGCTTGTAATAAAACAGAAGCACACGAGAGTTTAATGGCTGATTATACAAGTGGGGGCTTAAAATATGTGGACTTAAAAACAGCTGTGGCAGATGCTTTAGTAGAATTAAGTGCAACGTTTAAAGCGAATAAAGCCGAGCTTCAAGCGAATAAAAAAGAAGTAAAAAATCAGATTAAAGCATCCTCTTATGAGATTCGTAAACGCGCTCAACAAACCGTCAAAGAAGTGAAAGAGCTTTGTGGTTTAAGCAATGTACGTTTCTGACGAAAACTTCTAGATATATCCTTTGCGCTTGTACTTGACACTTGCGCTTGCACTTTAAGCATCCTATTTATGAAAATCATTTGTATCGGTCGAAATTATGTCGATCATGCTAAAGAATTGAATAATCCAGTGCCGAAGCAGCCGCTCGTTTTTATGAAGCCGCCTTCGGCATTGCTGGTGAATAATAAGCCTTTTTATTATCCTGAATTCTCTCAAGATTTGCATTATGAGGTAGAAATTGTCCTCAAAGTTTGCCGAAATGGTCGCCATGTACAAAAAGAATTTGCTCATAAATATTATGAACAAGTCGCACTAGGCATTGATTTTACGGCACGAGATTTACAACGAAAATGCAAAGAAAAAGGGCATCCTTGGGAGATTGCAAAAGGATTTGATGGATCGGCGGTGATTAGTCCATTTATGAATATGGATAAACTCATTAATCCTAAAGCAATAGATTTTCATCTCACTAAAAACGGAGACATCGTTCAAAAAGGTAATACCAAAGACCTTATTTTTGATTTTGATACCTTGATCGTCTACCTTTCTCAATTTTTTAAACTCCAACAAGGCGATATAATCTATACGGGTACACCCTCAGGTGTCGGCCCTGTACAAATTGGCGATGAACTAGAAGGTTTTATTGAAGGGCAACAAATGTTTAATTGTGATATTCGTTAAAAAATAGCATTGAACCTTACATAACTAAATAGAAAATCGTAACTTAATTTGTACAAATTAAAACTTGAACAAATACCACATGCGTTTTTCTATCACCACTTTTTTATTACTCTTCTCAACCTTTCTATTTGCACAAATTCCCAAAGTTTTAATCATTGGAATTGATGGCTGTCGTTCAGATGCATTGGAGGAAGCCAATACCCCAAATATAGATGTACTTATGGCAAATGGTACGTTTAGTTTTGATGCGCTTAATACAGAAGTAACAAGTAGTGGTCCTGGTTGGTCAGCGATGTTGACAGGTGTTTGGTCAGGAAAACATGGAGTCATAGATAATACATTTGCAGGTAGTAACTATGATAATTTTCCACATTTTATCCAAAGAGTAGAAGAACACAATGCGAATTTAAATACGGCGTCTATCGCTCATTGGCATCCTATTAATGATTTAATCCTGAATGGAGACGCAGATTTTTCACTTAATGTGAATACTGATAATGATGTAGCTACAGAAGCCATCAATTATTTGGCAAATAATGATCCTGATGTTTTGTTTTTACACTTTGATGATTGCGATGGCGTGGGACACAGTAGTGGATTTACTCCTTCAAATACTACTTATCTTAACGTAATTGAAACAACAGACAATTTTATCGGAACAGTAATGACGGCGCTACAAAATCGTCCTAATTATACCAATGAAGACTGGCTCATTCTAATTTCTACCGATCATGGAGGAAATGGGACAGTACATGGGGGGAATTCGCTAGGAGAACAACGCATCTTTTTTATTGCAAGTGGAGATAAGATTCCCAATCAAGAAATTGAAAAATCTTGTAGACTACAACCCTTAAATGGAAATTGCCTTGCTACGACCACCCAATTACGTTTTGATGGAGATAATGACTTCATTGAGTTACCCAATAATGGATTATTCGATTTTGGAGCTACTCAAGATTTTACGATTGAATGTCGAATTCGTACCACTCAAGGAGCAGATGTCGCTATTATAGGTAATAAAGATTGGAATTCTGGTTTAAATAAAGGTGTTGTTTTTTCTATGAAATATCCATCTGGGCCACAATGGAAAGTCAATATTGGCGATGGAATTAATCGGGTAGATTTAGATGGAATTAACCCCATTAATGATAATCAATGGCATACCTTAACGGTTACTTTTGATCGAGATGGAGACATGCGTATGTATGAAGATGGGAATTTTGTTACGGCTGCTTCTATTGCTACAATTGGAGATTTAAATGGTTCTCCCATTCGTTTGGGAAATGATGTGTTTGGTAATTATGATTTTGAAGGAAATATTGCAGAAGTTCGTATTTGGGATACAGTTTTAGATGCTTCAACGATTGCAAATTGGCATTGTACCCATATTGATAATAGCCATCCCAATTATGCCAACCTTTTGGGTTATTGGCAGATGAATGAAGGGAATGGTGCTACTCAAATTAATGATTTGAGTACGAATGCCAATCATGCTACAATTAATGCTGCTACTTGGGAAGCCAGCAATTCAGATTGTCTGAATCTTAATGAAGTCCTTTATTTTGAAGGAACAGATTATGTTGAAATCGCTAATTCTGCTCCTTTTAATTTTGGTACAAACCAAGATTTTTCTATTGAATGTCGTATTCGAACTACCCAAGCCAATGATGTAGCGATTTTAGGAAATAAAAACTGGGCATCAGGTTTGAATACAGGTTATGTGTTTTCTTTTAATCCTTCTAGTGCTGCGTGGAAAGTGAATTTAGGGGATGGTACGAATCGGGTAGATTTAGATGGAACAAGCACTGTAGCAGATGGTAATTGGCATACACTGACGGCAACCTTCGATCGAGATGGAGACTTACGTATTTATGAAGATGGGGTATTTATTGCTTCTACTTCGATGTCTACTATTGGAAATATAGATGCAGGTTTTCCACTGCGATTTGGTGCAGATGTGTTAAGTGGTTTCGGTTATACAGGAAATATCGCAGAAGTTCGTGTTTGGAATACCATTTTAGATGCTACAACTATAAATACATGGCATTGCTCGGTAATAGAAAATACGCATCCCAATTATGCTAATTTATTAGGCTATTGGCAAATGAATGATGGAATGGGGACAATACAAATACAAGATTTTAGTCCTCAAAATAATATGGGCACAGTTAATGGTGCATCTTGGATTGATCCAAGTTTAGAAGAAGTTTGTGATTTTACAATGACTCCTCGTATAGTAGATGTAGCTGCCACAGCTTTAGCCCATTTGTGTATTCCAATCAATCCTATTTGGGGCTTTGATGGTGTACCGAGATATAGTTCTTGTCCAATTTTTATTGCGGATTGTATAGAAAATCAATTTGTATTACCTTACATTTATCAAAACCAGTATCATGCAATAGAAGGCGTGATCTCAAACGCGCACATATCAGGTTCATCAGTTATTTTCAGAGCAGGTGATTTTATACAGCTTGAATCTGATTTTGAAGTAGAATTGGGCAATGAATTTGATGCGCAAATTGTACCTTGTAATTAATTAAATCGCATTGTGTATAGCTTTCATATATTAACTGAACCTTCTGACGATTACACCACTTTAGGGCAACTTTTTCAAGAATATGCCAATTCTATAGCGGTTCTGATGTGCTTCACTTCCTTTGAAAAGGAATTAGCGAACATTCATATTCAATATGGAACGGCTGGCAATGGAATGGGTTTTTTAATACGCGATAAAAAAGGAAAAGCTATAGGATGCGCGGGTATTCGTCGGCTTGATACTACAACAGCCGAATTAAAACGACTATACGTTCGACCAGATCATAGGGGGCATAAATTAGGAGAACAATTACTTTTACATACCATTGAACAGGCAAAAGCTTTGGGGTATAAAAAGATATGTTTGGATAGTGCAAAAGATCAAATGAAGGCGGCTATTCAGCTCTATTTAAAGCATGATTTCAAACCCATTATATCTTATAATGATCGAACCGCAGAAGATGGAATCATTCATATGGAACGTGCGTTAATCTAGACTTCTAAATCCATCAAGGCACGATGAAATTTTTCTAAGGGAATATCTTTCACCCCTTTTTGACTACATAAATCAAGTAGTAATTGATCCTGTTTCCTTCCAAGATGCATAGCTTGTTGATAAGGCAAATGAGGTTTGAAGGTCACCAAAGAATACTTCGAATAATAATCTGGAAACTGCTGCTCCAATAGCATTTCAATTTGTCGTTTCAAGATAAAATTTTCATCATCTACATGATCGCGCATTTCATAAAAATTGTCGATCGCTAAATCAGCAATAGCATCGGTATTATTTTTTCGAACCTCCTGAAAACGGGTAAATACTGTTTCCCAATCTGCGCCACATTCTTCTAAAATATCATCAAAAACACGTACATCTTCCAAGGAAGCATTCATTCCTTGCCCATAAAAAGGAACGATAGCATGAGCAGCATCTCCCATAATCAAGGTTTTGCCATAAGCTTGCCACGGATAGCATTTAATCGTACCTAAGGTGCCAACAGGATTTTCAAAATATTCTTCATACAAATGTGGAATATGAGGAAGAAGACTAGGGTAGTATTGCTCAAAAAAGGCTTGTAGTTTTTCTTTAGTCTTTAATGTGTTAAAACCTGCTTCTCCTTCAAAAGGATGAAACATGGTAAGGGTAAAACTACCATCTAAATTGGGAAGCGCGATAATCATAAAATTCCCATTGGGCCAAATATGAAGGGCTTCTTTTTCAATTTTCCAATCGCCTGTTTCCGTGGGTAAAATAGAGAGTTCTTTATAGCCATGACGAAGAAAGTCTTGAGAATAATTGAATAATAATTGAGTCGTTTTCCCCATTAAACTTCTTCGTACAACGGAGCCTGCTCCGTCTGTTCCTATAACAATCATTCCTTGATCTTCATGTGTTTCCCCATTTAAAATATACTGAATTTTGGCTTCTTCCAAATCGATAGCTGTTACTTTCGTATCAAAATGGAATTGTACATTTTCAAATTTATCCGCTTCTTTTAATAATGCTAAATTCAATCCTGGGCGCGAAACAGAATTGATATAATCTTCTGCTCGACCACTATATTTGGATAAAAAGTGTTCTCCTCCCAATGGATGAATCATCCGCCCACGCATGGGGATACATTCTTGGAGAATTGCTTCTCTAATTCCTACTTTTTCTAATGCCATCAACCCTCTTGCTGATAAGGCTAAATTTATGGATCGACCTGCATCTTCAAAGCCTTTTCGCATATCCGAGCGACGCTCATAGACCACTACTTGAAAGTTTTTTTGTGCCAAACGAATGGCAAGCAATGTACCACAAAGACCTGCACCTACTATAATTATTTTTTGGGAAGATGAAGGGGTTGAAGATTGATGGCCTTGACTATTCATCTGTGGATTTTGATTCGAAAATTTATTATTTTTTTCCATTCGTTGCTATTCTTCTTGCTTTGATTAAATTGATTAATGAAGCCTTGATGATTTCGGTAGATTTTTTTGTTGTACTAAAAAAAATCATTTATACACGACACGGGTCAATCCTTCAACCCTAAATTATCCTTCAAAACCGAATAAAACCGAAATACATCTTCAAACGAATTATACATAGCAACAGGAGCGACACGGATGACATCAGGTTCCCGCCAGTCTGCAATCACGCCTGCTTTTGTGATTTTATCAAATAATGTTTTATCTGCATTTTTTACTTGAATAGACAATTGAGAGCCGCGCAGTTTTGGATCAGCAGGGGTAATAATATTTATCACATCCTCTCCTAGGCTTTTGACTAAAAATTCTAAATATCCTGTTAAAGAAATGGCTTTTGTACGGAGTTTGTTCATACCAACTTCATCAAATAATTTCAAGGAAGACCAAACAGCAGCCATTGCTAAAATAGGAGGGTTGCTCATTTGCCAAGCTTCAGCAGTAGGAATGGGATCAAAGGCATCGCGCATTTTGAATCGAGTAGCCTTATTATGTCCCCACCAACCTTCTAATCGAGGAAGCGTTTTATCATGATGATGTCGTTCATGGACAAAAACACCTCCCATGCTACCCGGCCCTGCATTCAAATATTTATAATTACACCAAACCGCGAAATCACAGCCCGAATCATGCAAGTTTAGAGGCATATTTCCTGCCCCATGCGCACAATCAAAGCCCACTTTACACCCCTTAGCATGGCCCCATGCACTAATTTTTTTCATATTAAAATACTGCCCCGTGTAGTAATTCGTATTCCCTAAAAGAATAAGTGCTATTTCATCTCCGTGTTCTTCAATGACTTGTTGAATATCTTCATGTTGTAAACAAACCTCTCCTTTTCTGGCTTTCAGTTCAATGAGACAATCCTTGGGATCGAGTCCATGAAATCGAATTTGCGATTGGGCAGCATATTTATCAGAAGGAAATGCATCTGCTTCAATCAAAATTTTAGTTCGTTTTCCTTTAGGTTGATAAAAAGACACCATCATCAAGTGTAGATTCACGGTGAGGGTGTTCATCACTACTACTTCTGAAGGTTTTGCACCTACTACTTTTGCCATTGCCTCAGTTAAAAACTCATGATAAGGCATCCAAGGATTTTTGGCATGAAAATGCCCTTCGACTCCCAAGTTTTTCCAATCTTCTAATTCTTGTTCTAAGGCGGATCGTGTAGATTTGGGTTGTAAACCTAATGAATTGCCACACAGATAAATATAAGGTTCACCATTTTTTTGAAGCGGCAGATGAAATTGAGAACGGTATTTGCGTAATTCATCTTTTTCGTCCATTTGCTTGGCAAAAGCAAGACTGATTTGATAACTGGTATCAAGCATTTAAACGAGATTTTTGGCTTGAATTCGATTAATAAATTGTTCTTGTTCTTCTCCACAAAGCCATTTAATGACATTATTATACCAAATTTCTTGATGTTGTTCTTGGGTAATAACGCCTTCTTCTACGGCTAAATCTAATAATTTTCCAGGATAAGAAGACTGCGCTTCGCTTTCCATTTCCCCTAGTGGATAAGGATCATCCAAACCAAGAATGATTTGATCTGTTCCTTTTTGGCGACGCACCATTAAATCCAAGGAAAAAGTGTCGTGAACAAGCGTGTCAAAATAGATATTAGGATGTCCAATTGCTTTACGTGGTCGAGTCATCCCTTCAAATAAATCGGGTCGCCCGTCGAAGCCTTGAGTTCTACGACCAATATTTAGATGATTCAATTGTCCCCCATGCGCAAAGCAAACGCGTATATTTGGATACTTATCGTATAATCCATTTAAGGTGTAAAAATGATAAGCATCTGCACATTGAGCGATCATCCAGATTAAGTGAAAACGCCAAGCTTTATTTTGTAATTGTATAAATTTTTCTCCATCATAAGGATGAATTTCAATGGCCAATTTATACTTGTCTGCCATCTCAAAAATAGGAGCAGTTTCTTTATCAAAAATGCCTCGCCACGTACCAATGGAATCCATGTAGTGCGTTGGTAGACAAAGTACTTGAAGTCCTAGTTCGTCTACACATCGCTCAATTTCCCAACAGGCCCCATCTATAAAACCAGCATGTACCACAAATCCACAGGTGAATTTAGTAGGATGATCGTGTTGGACTTGAGCATTGAAATCATTTTGAAATCGGAGGGCATATTTCATGTCTCGAATTCGTAAACCATTGCCATACAATTGAGAAAGATTAAGAACGACAGCATGATCGATTCGATTACGTTCCATCCATTCTAGTTTCTCATTAAGGAAAAAACTAGAGTCTGTCACAGGGCGTTTCCAGTTTTTTTGGAGCATGTATTCTCGATCTTCATCAATCCAGAAAATTTCTTTTTCCTTTAAATAGGACGGAATTTGCTCGGGGTAGGGGAGTAAGTGAGAATGTCCGTTGATACGCATTTTAAGAATAAGTTTAGTGGTTAGGGCAAATTGCTTTGATAAAAAAAACAATTCCAGTTTCAATCTACATATTACAATTTTTTTTTTGATTTTAGACTAAAAAAGAGACGATCATTTTCGTAAATCGGTTCAAATTATACGAAAAAAATTATCTTTATGATTGTGAAAACGACTTCTTTCTATATCCAAAAATCTTTTCTAAAATGAAAATACCAAATTATTTCTTCCTAATACTATCGAGTTTTGTCTTTTTAGTAGCCTGTCAAACGACTCCTTCTAGTGAATCAAGTGCAAATAATGTTGAAAATATAGCCCCTAAAAAAGCAGATTATGCCATTGTGATTCATGGAGGAGCTGGTACGATAACAAAAGCAAACATGTCTCCTTCAAAAGAAAAAGAATACCTAATTGCTTTGAATGTTGCTTTGGAAATTGGTGAGCAAATTCTTACCAAAGGAGGTTCTAGTCTGGAAGCAGTACAAAAAACTATTAATTTTATGGAAGATTCACCACTTTTTAATGCTGGGAAAGGAGCTGTTTTTACTCACGAAGGAAAAAATGAAATGGATGCTTCCATCATGGAAGGAAAGGAACTAAAAGCAGGAGCAGTTGGTGGCGTAAGCAATGTAAAATATCCCATCAATGCTGCTCGTGCTGTTATGGAACAATCATCACATGTGCTTCTAACTGGAAAAGGGGCAGAACAATTTGCACAAGAAAAAGGCTTAGAAACTGTTGACCCAAGCTATTTTTATACAGAACGCCGTTGGAACTCCCTACAAGCCGTGCAAAAAGAAGAGCAACTACCCAAAGAAAAACAAACGCAAGTGAGTGCAGATAAAAAACACGGCACGGTAGGTTGTGTTGCGCTTGACAAAGAAGGGAATATCGTTGCAGGTACTTCTACGGGAGGTATGACCAATAAACGTTGGAATCGCCTGGGTGATTCGCCTATTATTGGGGCAGGAACATATGCCAATAATGCTACTTGTGGCGTTTCATGTACGGGGCATGGTGAATATTTTATCCGTTATGCAGTAGCGCATGATATTTCGGCGATGATGGAATATAAAGGTGCAAGTTTGGAAGAAGCTGCGAATTATGTGATTAATGATAAATTGGTAAAAGCGGAAGGAGAAGGAGGTGCTGTGTGTTTGGATAAATATGGTAATGTTTCGATGCCTTTCAATTCGGAAGGGATGTATCGAGGCTATGCCAAACCGGGAGAGCGTTATGTGGGAATTTATAAGAATGATTAAATAAATTTAAACAAAGTCTAACAGCGATTCTCGCTTTAAGTTTTTTCATATATTACTTTGTTCTTTTTTACCGCAAAAAAGAACCAAAAAGCTCGTCGAATCGCATATTTCTCAAAACTTTTGACCTAGATTTTTAATCTTTTTCCGCTATTGCTCCAAAATTTTAAAAATTCTCCCTTCGGGCGGTCAAAATTTTGGAAATTGCTTTTTTCGACACCCAGAATATTAGAATTATTTGTCGTTTTTAGAAAAATTTATTTTCATTATATATTTTTTATTTCAAAGCGATAATCGCTGGAAATCTAATAAACAGATGAAAAATGGGGTATCATGTATATCTTTTTAGAAAAGAAGTGAAGGAACAAAATTCAGGTTTTGATTTTCTTGAGCAGGAAGAATTGGTATTGAACTTTACCGAAGAACAATTTGAAAACTTGAAAAATAGACTCCTTCGTTATGGATATGAAAGGGAGAATGAATCATCCAAAAGTATTCGTTTTCAAAATAAGCCATCTGGAACTACTGCATTATTAACACGATCTCAATTATCATTTTCTTCAGGACTTTCGGAAGACGGTGTCTTTGAAATTAGCATGACGGCTTCTGAATTTACCGATTCGGGAGAATTTGCTAAGTTTGATCCACAGGAAGGAGCCTGGGAAGAAATGTAACTTATACGCAATTGAATAAGTGATTTCGTAAATCACACCTTCAACGTATTCCCCCGACCTTTGGTACGGGATTAAAACCGACCTTGTTGGTACGGTATTAATTCCTAGTGTTCAATTCTTCCTGTACTTCTTTTAACTCTGGATATATCGTTACGGGACCCCCTAATGTACAAATCGCAATGGTTATCATTGACCAATCAAACTCTTCTCCACTGAGGTAATCTTGAATGATAAAAAAGAATAGAGCGAAGATAAGTGGTATGAAAACGCCTATAAAGATTTTAAGGCTTCTTTCTTTTTGGCGTAATTGTTCTACAGTGAGGTCTTTTAAATTTGTTTTAGCCATTTTATTGTTTTTGTAAAGGAGAGTGGAGGACGTTTTAACATCACAAGATAATAGTTCTTAGACAAAAATTGTGACGTCAATGGAATTTCAAAACGCTTGTCTCTCATCCCGAAAGTCATCGGGAATCGAGCCGTCACATTTTTCATTCCACACAATTTGTCTAAAAACGAAAATAATTATCGAATCAAACTTACATCTCCAGAAAATAACTCTACATGACCATCTATAAATTCGACTTCAATGGTGTAAATATACACACCTGCTTTTAATTCTTTGCCACGATTGATCCCTTTCCATCCTTGAGATTCAGAAGAAGGTAAAAGATTATTCGCATCAAAAACACATTCGCCCCAGCGCGTAAAGACTTGAAATGAGTTTATATTGGTAACATTATCATCCGAATATAGCATAAAAGAATCATTTAATCCATCTCCATTGGGTGAAAAAGCAGAAGGAATGTATACGCGATGATTACGCTCGACAAAAATCGTAACATTATCTGTATAAATACAGCCATTATCACCAAAGACTTCAATACTATAAATCGTGGTTTGAGTAGGATTTAGAATAGGATTTAAACAATTGATACAATCCATAGAATCAGTTGTACTCCAAATGATAGTATCAATAGGAGCAGTAGTCTGAACCATGATTTCTGTAGATGCTCCAAAATCAATAATTTGATTTTCACCCAATTCAACCGTATGATCTGAACTTGGAGAAATGGTAATCACATCAGAAAAAGTACAGCCTTCTGCATCTTGTATATAAATGGTATAGTCGCCAGCCTCAAGACTAGTAAATGAACCCGAACTTTGATATACTCCTTCATTAATAGCAAATAGATAAGGCGCAATTCCACCACTGACATTTTCAAGGATAATTGCACCATTGGCATCTCCTGTACAGCCTACTTCAGTGGTACTTAGATTGTAATCTATCGTAATCAAACTTGTTTCTAAAATGCTAATACTATCACATCCATTTGTAGTAGTGAAAAAACTAGTATCAATAGCCACTTGATTGGCTTCACAAGTAAATTGTTCAAAATAACTTTCATAAGAAGCGTCGAGATAAGTATTGGTTATAACCACACTATCACAGCCATTCACATTTGTAAATGTTTCATCAACACTACCCACTTCATCTAAATAGCAAGTGGTTTCTTCGAGATAAACCGTGTCTATTCCTAAGTTTGTTTGAAATACGACTGTACTATCACAACCCCATTGATTGGTATATTGCTCCACTAACTGCCCTGTATCTTGAGGATTACAGGAGAATAAATCTATAAAAATCAGATCATTGTATTGCAAAATGGTTGTGGTGACCACAATGCTATCACAATCTTGATTAAAGAAGGTATCTATGGTAATCCCTTCCAAATTAGGATCGCAAGTGTATTCCACCAAAAAGGTAGAATCGTTCTCAGAAAAAGTCGTCTCGGTAATAATTAAACTATCACATCCATACTGGTTGGGAATAGCCGTAGTGTCTATACCTACTTCTAATAAATTACAAGACATATCCATCAAATATGTGGTATCTGATGGGAGATATTCACGAGTGATAAACAAGAAGCTATCGCATCCCCATTGATTAGAAAGGGTATCTATATCAAAGCTAGGAAGTGTTTCATCGCAGGTAGTTTCATTGATTAGGGTAGTATCTGTGGGTAATAAGCTGATTTCTGTAATCACCAAACTATCACAACCTGCTTGATTGACCAAGATAAGCGTATCAATGCCAATTTGTGTACTATCACAACTACTATCCAACAAATAAATCGTATCGGATTGTACAAAACTAGTCGACGTAATCACTAAGCTATCGCACCCCCATTGATTAACAAGATAAATCGAATCTATGCCTACTTCTGCTGGATCACAGCTTGTTGCAGTTAGATTCATAACATTACTTGGAAGCAATGCTGTATTAATAATACGAAGGCTATCACATCCATATTCATTCATTAAAAACATGGTATCAACTCCTACTTCATCTGGATTACAAGTCGTTTCACTTATGATAATTGTATCTCCAGGGAAATAAACAAACTCCGTAATGATTAAACTATCGCAACCATATTGATTTTGCAAGGATAAGGTATCAAACCCAGCTTCTGAAATATCACAAGTTGGTGCGCTAGTCATGAGTGTATCGCCTAAAACCAAAGCAGTTTCTGTAATAACCAAGCTATCGCAGCCATATTGATTGGATAAGAAAAGGGTATCAAAACCTACTTCTTCAGGGAAACAGCTTACTTCATCAAACTTAGTGGTATCTGCTGGATTGAAAGTAATTTCTGTAATGGCTAAGCTATCACATCCATACTGATTAGATAAGAATAAGGTATCAAAACCTACTTCACTAGTTTGGCAAGAGGTCGTCGTTGTGAAAGACGTATCTGGTGGAATGAAAGTGGTTTCTGTAATGATTAAGCTATCACATCCATATTGATTAGATAAGAAAAGGGTATCTGATCCTGCTTCATTTGAAAGGCAAGTAGTCTCATTAAAAATAAGGGTATCGCTTTCAAAGAAAGTGGTTTCTGTAATGACTAAACTATCGCATCCATATTGATTAGATAGGAAAAGGGTATCGAAACCAGCTTCTTCTTGTTCGCAAGTCATGGCATCCAGACGGAGTGTATCAGGTGGAATATAAGTTGTTTCCGTTACAACCAAACTATCACATCCATATTGATTGAATAAAAATACAGTATCCAGTCCAGCTTGAGTGATATCGCAACTGGTATCCAATAAATTTATGGTATCGCTATCAAAAAATAGGGTTTCCGTAATAACTAAACTATCACAACTAAACTGATTTGATAAGAACAGCGTATCAAGCCCTGCTTCTGTAAGGACACAGGTCGTATCAATTAAACGAATTGTATCGCTAGGCAAGAGCGTCGTTTCCGTAATAATAAGACTATCGCATCCATATTGATTAATAAAAAACAAGGTGTCAAATCCTATTTCATCTAAGAAACAACTTGTCTCATCTACTCTTATCGTATCTGGTGGAGTAAAGACGGTTTCTGTGATGGCTAAACTATCACAGCCATATTGGTTGGATAAGAAAAGGGTATCAAAACCAGCTTCATTTAAAAAGCAGGAAGTCTTTATAGTATTAAAAGACGTATCAGGCGGAATGAAAGTCGTTTCTGTTACGATTAAACTATCACATCCATATTGATTTAACAAGAACAGCGTATCAAAACCAGCTTCATTTAGAAAACAGGTATTTTCATTAAAAACAATGGTATTTCCTTCAAAAAAGGTAGTTTCTGTGATGATTAAACTATCACATCCATATTGATTGAATAGAAACATAGTATCAAAACCAGCTTCTATCATCACACAGGTGGTATCGAGCAGACGAAGCGTATCAGGTGGAATATAAGTTATTTCCGTAATGACCAAGCTATCACATCCATATTGATTGAATAAAAATACGGTATCAAGACCAGCTTGAGCGACATCACAACTGGTATCCAATAAATTTATGGTATCACTATCAAAAAATAAGGTTTCTGTAATGACTAAACTATCACAACTAAACTGATTCGATAAGAACAGCGTATCAAAACCTGCTTCTGTACTTACACAAGTCGTATCCAGTAGGCGAATCGTATCACTAGGCAAGAGCGTCGTTTCGGTAATAACTAGACTATCACAATCGTATTGATTTTTTAGAAAGAGCGTATCCAAACCTGCTTCATTAGCGATACACGTGCTATCCATTCTGAAAAGGGTATCGCTAGGTAGTAAACTGGTATTGGTAATGACTAAGCTATCACAACCTTTAAAATTACTTAGAAAAAGGGTATCACTTCCTGCTTCTATTTCATTACAAGTCGTCATTTCGACAATAGTGGTATCCAAATCAAGGATGATTAATTCTGTAATGATGACACTATCACAAGAACGAATCGTAGAAAGGGTATCAAAGTAAACTCCTTCTTCTTTTTGCCAAGCATTTTGTACAAAAAGGCTATCACCTTCACAGCGTTCAAAACTTAGGTTAGTTGTTTCATTCGTATAAACGGTAAGCGTTAAACTTTCCCCTAAGTCAGCAAAACATGTTCGAGGAATTGAATTATCTTCTAAGGATACAAGAGTATAAGTAGTTGTTATTCCAGGAGAAACTTTGAAAGTTTGTCCGCCCCAAATATTGGATAATAGCGTATCTTGACTACCATCATTTAAGGTGAGATTGAAGGGTCCAGTACCGCTTATTGCAAATGTGATTTGAGTACTATCTCCTTCACAAATTTCCTGATCCATTCCAAAATCTATAGTGGGGGCAGTATTGACAAAGACCATGATATTGTCACTAGCTGTACAGGAATTTCCATCTGTGACCGTAACGGAATAGCTTTGAGTCCAAGCTGGATTTATAGTGCGAATAGGATTTGTTGAATTATCATCCCAAAAATAAGTACAATCCATACATCCCATAATGGTCGCATCTAAATCTAAACTTTCATTAGAACAAATCGTCGTATCAGGACCTAGATCTACGACAGGTGAAGGATGATGAATTAACTGAACGGAGTCTATCGTAGAACAACCGTCACTATTGGTAACAGTAGCGTAATACCAATTTTCATCTTGTACAGTAATAAATGAAGAAGTAGTATTGACAGGCGACCATTCATAAATTGGGCCTGGATGTGAAATACTAAATGTATGATTGTCTTCAGGACAAATCCTTATGTCTGCTCCTAGATCAAATACTGGTCTAGGATTCACCTCGATATGAATCGTATCTGAACTAAAACAAGTATTGCTATTGGTGAGTGTTACGGCATAATCACCAGTTGTTTGTACAAAAATAGAATCAGTAGTTTCGCCTGTACTCCAAATAATATCTATACCAAGGCTATCCGTAAATAATGCGGTAGAATCATCTTCACAAATAGCATAATCAGTTCCTAGATTAGCCACTGGAGTAGGAATAGTTGAAATAAAAATTGTATCAAATGCTGTACACCCAAAATTATCCGTAATAGTTACAGAATAAAAAGTATCATCGGCAGGAAAGACGGTTCTTGAACTTCCTGTAAATCCATCATTCCAAGTATAATTACAGACATCTGCATCAGGATCATCCGCATCTAAAAAGACAGGATAAAATTGACAGATGGTGGTATCATTACCAAGTTCAGGCTGTAAATCACAATCTAAACGAACAACCCAGTTATCTTGAAAGCCATTACTTACATCAGTAATATCACCTCCAGTATCAGAGAAGGTAAATCCTCCTACAATTAAAGCACCATTTTCTACTTGAATGGCATCATACATATTATCATTTGATGTTCCTCCCAGAGTTTTTTGAGATAAGATATCGCCTTCTTGATTGGTTATTACGACCCAATAGTCATTCATTCCTCGGCTATCTTCTGTTTTATCAGCTGATATATTAGAACCAGAAAACCCAATTAACGCAATATTGTTTTTGCGAATAGTGCGTAAATTTCGCATCTCATCCCGATCCGTTCCGCCATAGGATTTATCCCATATAAATGTTCCATCTGGAGCTATTTTTACTAACCAAAAATCTCTTCCTCCACGATGGGCAGAGGTTTTATCACCACTAATAGGCGATTCAGAATAGCCACCAATTAGATAATTTCCATCAACTGTACGAATAATGGAATACGATTCTTCCGCATAAATACCCCCAAAGGTACGATCCCACATGATATTACCGACAGCATCAATCTTGACGATCCAATAATCGACACTTCCCCTTGAATTTTCAGTCTTTTCTCCACTTATATCAGAATTGGAGGTACCTGCTAATAAGAAGCCTCCATCACTAGTTTGAATGACTCTCTGTATCAAATCTGCCCGCTCACCTCCATATCGTCGATCCCACTGTTTTTCGCCTATAGCATTCAATTTTACAATCCAAAAATCAGTATCAATGCCTCCTCTTGATGCTTCACTTACATCACCACTAATAGTAGAAGCCGTCCAGCCACCGATTAAATATCCTCCATCATTGGTAGGAATAGCAGTAGAAGCATAATCTAGAGTATCTCCACCCAGTGTTTTTTCCCATTCTAACTGACCAATGCCATCTACTTTGACTACCCACATATCTCGAACACCACGATTAGGTTCTGTTTTATCTCCTGTTGCATCAGAAAAGGAAAATCCTGATAGAATGAACCCACCATCTGGAGTTGGTTCGGCACTTTGTAAGATGTCAGCTTCATTTCCACCATAAACATGCTGCCACACTATATCTCCTTGATAATTTGTTTTAAACATCCAATAATCACTATTGCCATTGTTAGTTGGAGGATCTCCTGTAAAGGTGTAACCTGCTGAACCAAAATGAATGACACCATCACCATCATCATGAAGGATTTTTAATTCTTCCCAAGCACTGCCACCATAGAAGTCATCCCAAGTTTGTGTGAATTGAGCATTGGAAAAAAAAGGAAAGCATATGCACAACAAGGCAAGCCAAAACAGATAGGTTTGGAAGGGGAGTTTCTTGGCTTTATTTCGATAGCGGTTATGCATGGGATACGAATCACTTATTGTGGATTCAGTATTCTAGTTTTATAGTTAAGCAATCAAATAAAATATTGATGTATTATCAATATGATTAAGGTTGTCATTCAAATAAAGCATAAAGGGAGTAGAATTTTGCGAATTCTAATCTTTTATGGGAGGACTTAATGCAGGATTTAATATGATATTATAAAAATAATACCAGAAATTGATTTGTACAAAGATACGCTAATCTTTCTAAAGATGTCGTTTTTTTCTTGCTTGTGACGTATTAATTTTATCTTAAAAATCGGATAATATACCCTGTTTATGGTAGATATGAAATAGTAATATTTTTAATATATCAAAATAGTGTTATTAGTCGTAAGATTGAGGTACATTTTTAGGTGGTGAAGCAGGAACATTTCCCGAACTTCTAATATTTACTAAACGTCGTAATAAATCAAACCAAAATGGTGCTCCCAAAGAAATAGCCAAAGCTGTGGTTAGCCATCCCAAAACTCGATACAACCATTCATTATAATCTTGTGGAAGCGCGCTAAAATTATTCCATCCCAGCCCTAAAGGCTGCTCCATGTTTTGTAAATTACTCAATAAAATACTATTCACTTGATCGTCTAGTTGTTGGTGTAAACCATAGCCTTGATCATTAACAGAGGGTTGATTACTGACCAAGTTTTGAGATAAACTCACAAACTCCAATTGTGCTTCTGGATCTTTTGATAATTTGTCAAAAATAGAAATGGTATCGACATTGAAAATAATAGCAATACAAATTCCTACAACAATTAAAATAAACTGTGTATTTCGTTTGTACCAGCCACTGGCGCGTTCCATGACTTGATTGTACCAATTTTCCACTTTATATCGAAAACGCTTGATGTCTCCTTCAGATTCATTATTAAGTTGAATCAAGGTTTTCTTTAAATCATTATTGGGAATGGCTTGAATGCGTTGTTCTATGTTTTCATTGTTGGTATCTTTTAATAAAGTATCCCAAAGAATAGAACTAAACATTTCATGCCCCAAATAAGAAGGAGGACGTTTCCAAATAAAAAACTTCGATTGTATCTGTCGATACATCACATTTTGGGTGAACTCTTTAAACAGTTGTCCATTTTTTTTGGGACTAGACAAAATACGTGAAAGTGCTTGTTCTAAGTTCCGTCCTCGTAAGGAAAAAATACTAGCAATGATCTCCATCACAGTAGTAGCGAGTAAACTATACAACAATAATATAAAGACTAATCCAGTTACGACATTGAGCATAATGGGCTTATTTTATCAATTCAAAGGAATATTTTAGTTCTTCTACAATTGGATACCCATTCTCTGGATTGGTATTTTTGAGTATGATGGTAATATCCAATTCTTCAGATTCTACTTTTTCTGTGCTATCAAACAGCATACTAATTTGCCCTTTCCCACCTGGTGGAACAGGTAGCGTGGAGTAATCCAATGTAGTACAATGACAAGCAGTTACGATTTCTATTTCTAAATCTACGGTTCCTGTATTCGTAAAATGAAAGGTCGTTTCGCGTTTTTCACCTTTTTTGATTTCACCAAAGTCATGATACACTCGATCAAATGTCATGATAGGTATTTCCTTGGGATCAAGCGTTGTTTTACGATCTATATTAATTCGTTTATCTTCCGTAATTGCTGTAGCTGTTGTTTTACAAGAAGAGATGAATAATCCAATCCCAAGAATAAGAAAAATACTAAGGAAGCGCATCAGTATGTTTGTTTAAACTAAATTCAGAAGGCTAATATAGTTAATTTTACTAATATTCAGCTTGTAAACATACCTCCCAAATTGATCTTTTCCCAGCAATTCTTATGTTCAGACTGTCACTTCCCCTATTTTTTTAATAAATTTGTAAGTAATGTTATTGCTTTTTTATTAAAACTACCAGAATTATGGCAACAGGAAAGCAGCAAGAATGGACGGCGGAACAGCAGGCTGAGGAAAAGCTGCTTATCCAACGCGCCTACCGAAGTTTACTCCAATGCATCAAATCAAAGATGGATGAGGAGGATAAAAAGAATATTCGTGGAGCATATGAATTGGCGGTAAAAGCACATTCCAAACAACGAAGGAAATCTGGTGAGCCGTATATCCTTCATCCCATTGCAGTAGCTCAGATTTGTGCGGAAGAAATTGGTTTGGGGCCTACGGCAATCGTAAGTGCGTTATTGCATGATGTAGTAGAGGATACAGAAGTGACCTTGGAAGATATTGAAATACAGTTTGGAAATAAAATTGCTAAAATTGTAGATGGATTAACCAAACTAGATAAATCCTTTGATGCAGAAAGTCCTCAAGCCGAAAATTTCAAAAAAGTATTAAGTACATTAGTAGAGGATGTGCGAGTGGTATTAATAAAAATGGCGGATCGCTTGCATAATATGCGTACGCTTGGCGCGATGCCTCGTCATAAACAACTAAAAATCGCTTCTGAAACAGAATTTATCTATGCTCCATTGGCACATCGTTTAGGTTTATATGCCTTTAAAACGGAATTTCAAGATTTGAGTATGAAAATCCGTGAGCCAGATACCTATCATGATATTGCAAAAAAACTGCAAGAAACGAAGGCTTCACGAAATAAGTACATTCAACAATTTATTGAGCCAATTAAAAAAGAATTGGGTGATCCAGATACTTTAGGTTTTCCATTTGAAGTGTATGGGCGACCCAAATCTATTTTTTCTATATCTAATAAGATCAAAAAGAAGCAAGTTGCTTTTGAGGAAATCTATGATCTTTTTGCTGTTCGTATTGTAGTTAAAGTGCCTCCTAAAAAGGAAAAACCAGCTTGTTGGGTCGTGTATTCTACAGTAACGGATATTTACAAACCCATTCCTGAACGCTTGAAAGATTGGATTACCACTCCAAAATCCAATGGTTATGAATCTTTACATACCACCGTTATTGGTCCACATGGACGTTTTGTAGAAGTACAAATACGATCGCAACGAATGGATGAGATTGCAGAGCGTGGTTTTGCTGCCCATTGGAAATATAAAGGAATTTCTGCACAGCCTGATGTTTTTGATCGTTGGTTGGGTGGCGTGCGTGATCTTTTAGATGATAAAGATAGTGATGCATTAGAGTTTTTATCTGATTTTAAAACGAATTATCTTTTCAAAGAAGAAGTGTATGTTTTTACACCAAATGGAGATATGCGCATCCTTCCTAAAGGGGCAACTGCTCTTGATTTTGCATTCGATATACATACCCAAGTGGGCTATCATGCTACTGCCATCAAAATCAATAATAAATTGGTGCCAATGGGGTACAAACTCCAAAATGGCGATCAAGTACATGTAACCACTAATAAAAGTCAAAAGCCGAGTGAAGCATGGTTGAAATGGGTAATTACTGGTAAGGCGCGGAGTAAAATTCGTTCTTCCATGAAAGAAGAGCGACGCAAGCAAGGGGGATTTGGTAAAGAAGCTTTAGAGCGTAAGCTTAGAAATATGAAAGTGGATTTTGAAGATGGTGTAGATGTATTGGTAAAGTATTTTAAATATAAATCTAGAGTCGATCTTTATTATGATATTTCGGTAGAAGTCTTGGATGTATCAGATTTATCTAAACATTTTAATGTAGAAGCAGGCAAACTGGTTGAGATTATAGAAGAAAAGTCAATTGTTGCTGAACCACAAAGTGATACGCCCAATCGTCCGCGTAAGGCAAAACCTGTTTCTCCAAAAAGTATTATTATTAATGGGCAAATTCAAGATCAATTTAAATACGAATTAGCGACCTGTTGTAATCCCGTACAAGGTGACGATATTTTTGCTTACATGTCCAGTAAAGGATGTAAAATTCATCGTTCTTCTTGCCCTAATTCTACTCATTTGCTGGCTAAATATGGTTATCGTATTATGAAAGCTGAATGGGCTAAAACCTTTGAAGGTACAAGCTTTGTTGCAGATCTCATTATCACAGGAATTGACAGTGGACGAGGAGTGATTCAAACCTTATCTGACAAAATATCTAACTCATTAGGACTAGATATCCGTGCTTTCCAAATTGAAGGAAATGAAGGATATTTTGAAGGACGGATCAAACTCATGGTTGCCAATAAAGATCAACTGAATATAGCCATAAAATCATTATTGGATATGGAGAATATTCAATCCGTTACACGAGTTGGGTAGACTTATACCGTTTTGACAAAATCCTTTCGTATATAATTTATGATTTTTTCAAAGCGGCATTTTCCTGAATCCCGTACCTGCAAGGTCGGGAATACGTTTCCCCGACCTTGAAGGTACGGGGCAGGAAGGTGTGATTTACGAAATCACTTATTCAATTGCGCATTATTTTACTCCTTTTCAGGTGGTTCTCCCATATCAAATTCATTTAGAAAACCAGTATGAAAATCCCCATCTCTAAAACGTTGGTCTTTCATTAGTTTTTTATGAAAAGGGATAGTTGTATTGATACCCTCAATAATAAATTCATCTAAGGCGCGCTCCATTTTTGTAATGGCTTCTTCGCGGGTTTGCGCACGGCAGATCAACTTAGCAATCATCGAGTCATAATGCGGAGGTACGGTATAGCCTGCATACACATGCGTATCTACACGTACTCCATGTCCTTTTGAAGAATGAAAAGAGTTAATTTTGCCAGGATTGGGACGAAAATCATTGAATACATCTTCAGCATTGATGCGGCATTCTATGGCATGCATCGTAGGAATATAATTATCTCCAGTAATCGGAATTCCTGCAGCAATTTTTATTTGTTCTTTGATTAAATCATGGTCAATTACTTCTTCCGTAACGGTATGTTCTACTTGAATACGGGTATTCATTTCCATGAAATAGAAATCACGATGTTTATCAACAAGAAATTCTACAGTGCCGACACCTTCGTATTTAATTGCTTTGGCAGCTTTAATAGCGGCATCGCCCATTTGCTGACGAAGTTCATCTGTCATAAAAGGAGAAGGACTTTCTTCCACTAATTTCTGATGTCTTCGTTGAATAGAACAATCACGTTCTGAAAGATGACAAACATTTCCTTGTTGATCGCCTGCAATTTGTATTTCGATATGACGAGGTTCTTCAATGAATTTTTCGACATAGATGCCATCATTACCAAAGGCAGCTTTGGCTTCCATACGAGCCTTATTCCATTGGTCTTCAAAGTCATCTTCTTCCCAAACAATTCGCATTCCTTTTCCACCACCACCAGCAGTTGCTTTTAGGATGACAGGATATTTAATTTGTTTGGCAATTTTTTTACCAGATTTGACATCTTTCAAAAGTCCTTCCGAACCAGGGATAACAGGTACACCTGCTTTAATCATGGTTTCTTTGGCGGTGATTTTATCCCCCATTTTACGAATTTGGGCAGGAGTAGGGCCAATAAATTTGATGCCATATTCCGTACAAACTTCTGCGAAATCAGCATTTTCAGCGAGGAAACCATAACCGGGATGGATAGCATCTGCATTGGTGATTTCAACGGCTGCCATAATTTTAGGAATACTAAGATAAGATTGAGCAGAAGAAGGAGGACCAATACAAACAGCTTCATCTGCGAAACGAACGTGAAGACTTTCTCGATCCGCCGTTGAATAAACGGCTACTGTTTTAATGCCCATTTCTTTGCAAGTACGGACAATACGAAGTGCGATTTCCCCACGATTCGCAATGAGTATTTTTTTAAACATAGGTTTTGTTTGTCATTTGTGAATGCTTTGGCCAAAATAGACCAACGAGTGGTAATAATTTATCCATTAGGATCCACAAGATAAAGTACTTGATCATACTCTACTGGTTGAGCATCTTCAACCATTACTTTTACCAGTTTACCGCGAACTTCTGATTCAATTTCGTTGAAAAGCTTCATGGCTTCTACAATACAAACCACATCACCCACTTCTATAGTATCACCTACCTTTACATAAGGTGGTTTATCTGGAGAAGATGCACGATAGAATGTTCCTACAATTGGAGATTTAATCTCGATATAATTGGTCGTTTCTTCCTCTTTGCTTTCTTTAGCAGGAACTGAGGTAGTAGACTCACTTACTACAGGCGTTTCTGCCACAGGAGCAGCTGGAGTAGGAGTGAAACTTTGGGAAATAGGAGCTTGTATAGGCACGATAGACTGCTGAGGGGCAGTTACAAGCGTTTGAGTTTTATTTTTACCGTAGTCTTTTGTTCTGATTTGCAACTCAAAATCACCATCTTTCATTTTAAATTCAGTGAGATCGGTTTTATTAATCAGTTTTATTAGGTCAGTTATTTCTTTGAAATCCATTCGTGTAGATTTTTGGTTTTCTCGTCCGTTTTATAAATAAGATGCTTTGATGAAAGGAAAACTTACCATCAAAGCATCCAGATTATTTATGCTTTTACACGTTCTACATAAGCACCTGTAGAAGTATCTATTTTTACTTTATCACCTTCATTGATAAATAGTGGTACTTTTATTTTTGCGCCAGTTTCTATCGTTGCAGGTTTTGAAGCATTGGTTGCTGTATCTCCTTTCAAGCCTGGTTCAGTATACGTGATTTCCATAACCACATATTGGGGCATTTCCATGGTAAGAGGAGTTTCGTTGGCAGAATTAAAGAGTATTTCTACATCTGATCCTTCTTTCAATAAACCAGGATTGTCAATTAATTTTTCGTCAATTCTAGTTTGATCATAAGTTTCATTATTCATAAAATGAAAACCCATATCATCATTATAAAGAAATTGATATTTTCGACGTTCTACCCGTATTATATCAATTTTATGTCCTGCAGGCCAAGTATTATCGACTACTTTTCCGTTGGTCAAACTTTTCAATTTGGTACGGACAAATGCAGGACCTTTCCCTGGTTTTACGTGCAGGAATTCTACAATTTTCCATACATCGTTATTGTGATTTAAGCACAATCCTTTTTTGATATCAGAAGTATTTGCCATCTTTTATCGCTTAATTAAAAATTTTCTTGAAAAAATCAGTTTTGGGGTTAAAGTATAAGGAATTTATTTAATTCAACCTAAAACGCCACAAAGATAAAAAAATGCAGCGAACCAGATATTGATTAAGTATTCTCTTTCAACTCCTTTTTGTAATTTTTTACAAGAAGGTACAATTAATATGCCCATTTTAAATAAACAGCGCCCCAAGTAAAGCCTCCTCCAAAAGCAGTTAAGATAATATTATCTCCTTTTTTAAGGCGATCTTCCCATTCCCACAAGCAAAGTGGAATGGTGCCGGCTGTTGTATTTCCATATTTATGAATATTGACCATTACTTTTTCCATAGGAAAATCTGCTGCATTCGCAACGGCTGTAATAATACGCATATTCGCTTGATGTGGGACAACCCAAGCTACATTGTTTGCACTTAAATTATTTCTTTGCATTACCTCACGAATACTTGTATTCATACCACGAACGGCATGTTTGAATACAGTACGCCCTTCTTGATAGACGTAGTGTTCTTTATTAGCAACGGTTTCAGCGGAGGCAGGATAAGCAGAACCACCAGCTTTCATATGCAAATAATGCCGACCCATGCCGTCAGAACGCAGCACTGCATCTCTAAAACCATTTTCTTCTTCAGTTGGTTCTAATAATACAGCGCCCCCTCCATCTCCGAAGATCACACAAGTTGCACGATCTTCATAATCTATGATAGAAGACATTTTGTCTAATCCTATGACAATTACTTTTTTACACATCCCCGAAGCTATAAATTGTGCTCCTGTAGAATAGGCATATAGAAAGCCAGAGCAAGCGGCATTTATATCATAACCAAAACCACTTTTAATCCCCACTTTGTCACGAATAATATTGGCGGTATCAGGAAAAACCATATCTCCTGTTACAGTTGCACAAATAACTAGATCAATTTCTTCAGCTTTGGTGTTGGTTTTTTCCAATAAACCTTGAACGATTTTTGCTCCCATTTCAGAAGCTCCCTTTCCAACTCCTTTTAAGATACGCCGTTCTTCAATACCCGTTCGAGAACGAATCCATTCATCGTTCGTATCTACCATCGTCTCAAGCTCCTTGTTCGTGAGTCGATATTCGGGGACATATGCAAATATGCCTGTGATTGCTGCTCGTGTAGTTGCCATTATTCTAGAAAAAGTTTTCTATAGTTGTATGAATTGTGATTACTGCATGATTAGAATCGAGCTGCTAAGGTATCAAAAATGTATCAGATTTTTAATAAATAAAGATTGGAAATCAATTGAGACAGAGGTAGTGGTTCTGTTCAAAATAGATAAGCTTATATAAAATAAATTTATGTGACAAAAGGTAGGGTTCATTTTTGACTTTGCTGTCTCAAATCTATATCTTTGCACTTTCCCCTTCCTCCCATACCGAAAAACGAAATCTTTCGTTTCCAAAACTGATTTAAAACAAAAACAATGACATTAATCACATGGACAAGCAGGTGGCTTTGCCTTGCCTACAGGGTATTTTTGTGTTTTATTCTATACATTTCTACATTTTCTCTTCTTGCAAGTGATTTTTCTATTGTTTTTTCTTCTACTCCTTTAATTACTTCTACTGATTGTGAAGCTTATAGCCCTTCTTGGTTCACCAATTATGGTGGTACAAATTCAGAAGTCGCTCGATCTATTGCTGAAACGCCAGATGGAGGGACAATTATATTGGGGCATTCTTTATCAGATGATGGAGAAGTAGGAGACAATTTTGGTGGAGTTGATTTCTGGTTGGTTAAAACGGATGCTAATGGTGCACTTGAATGGGAGCGAAATTATGGCGGCAGTAGTACCGACAATGGTAAGAGTATTTTGACTACTTCTGATGGTGGTTATCTAATTTGTGGGGAAACCTTTTCTAATGACGGAGAGGTAGGCGGAACGGCAGGTTCTTTTGATTTCTGGGTATTGAAAGTGGATGCTTTTGGTAATATACAATGGAATCGTCTTTATGGTGGGAGTAGTGCCGAAAATCTTGAAAAAGTAGAATCGACTCCTGATGGAGGTTATATTTTGGTAGGAACAACTTCATCTGCTAATGGAGATATTAACACTAATCAAGGCTTATCGGATGGATGGATACTCAAAATTGATAATATGGGTACTGTAGAATGGTCTCGTACCTTAGGGGGGAGTTTAGAAGATGCGTTAAGTTTTGTACAAAATACAAATGATGGAGGATATATTGTTGCTGGAAATAGCTTTTCTTCAGATGGAATTATTGGAACTAACAATGGAAGTTTAGATGCTATAGTCTATAAATTAGATGCGTTAGGAAATATTCAATGGGGAAGAAATTTTGGGGGTTCAGATTTAGATTATGCGCTATGTGTTCGACAAACAGTAGATGGAGGATATATTGTATCTGGCGTTTCTAATTCTTCAGATGGAGATTTTTTAACCAATAAAGGTGCATCCGATACATTTGTTATTAAATTAAATGCGGATGGCAGTACAGATTGGATAAAAACGTATGGTGGCACTGCTGAAGATGAAGGAAGTAATATTTTATGTTATCCAGATGGCACTTATATAATGGTGGCGAATACTTTTTCTTTTGATTTTGATATTAATCGAAATAATGGTCTTGGTGATATTTGGATGGTTCGCCTTCAAAATGATGGTACTATTGCTACTGAAGATAATTTCGGTGGTTCAATGACTGAATTTATTTATGATGCGCGTTTTGCTCCTGATGGCAGTATTTTATTATGTGGCTTTTCTGAATCAAATAATGGTAATTTACCAGGGAACAATGGGCAGGGTGATTTTTGGGCGGCTCGTTTTGGTGTACCAACGGATGTTCCACCAAGTATTCAACTTCGTACGGATACACTAATTTGTAGAGGAGATATGCTAGAATTAAAAGCATTAGATTCCAATTGTAACAATTGCACCTATCTTTGGAATGATGGAAATACCGCTAGTACTAGAATGGTAACACCTAATACTTCTACGAATTATACGGTTACCATTACAAATACCAATACAGGTTGTACTGCTAGTGATGAGGTTTTGATAGACGTTTCAAATTTGGCAATATTAATAACAGATGTACGTTCTCCCTCACCTTGTCAAGTTGAAGATGGTTTCATTACTTTGATGGGAATTGGAGGAACAACTAATTACACCTATCAATGGGATTCTGGACAATCACAAAGTGCTATAGCTAATTTGTCAGGAGGAGAATATACGATTACGATTAATGATGGTCAGTGTGTTGCTACAGAAACAATTACACTCAATCCTTCAGAAGGTGTTAATCCTGCTATTGATTTGGGAATCGACCAAAGTATTTGTGCTGGCTCGGCAGTTACTTTGGATGCTGGAACGCTTGAAGATACCTATCTTTGGAATACTTCTGCTACTAGTCCTACTATTGAGGTGAATACCCCCGGTACGTATTCTGTATTAGTAACTACTCCTGAAGGTTGTATTGGGCGAGATACAGTCATTGTTACAGAAGCAGATGGATTAACGGTAGAATTGGGAGAAGATATTAGAACCTGTGGCGAAATGGTAAGCTTAGATGCAGCTTTGGTTAATATGAATTATGCTTGGTCAGATGGAGTGACTACTACTCAATCCTTGAATACTTCATCTGGTGGAATTTATAGTGTGACGGTTACTAACTCATCAGGTTGTACAGGAACAGATGCTATAGAAGTTATTGTAGGAACTACGC
Organism: Saprospiraceae bacterium; assembly: GCA_020628645.1. Lineage (GTDB taxonomy): Bacteria > Bacteroidota > Bacteroidia > Chitinophagales > Saprospiraceae > JAHDES01. The sequence continues at coordinate 8,228 of JAHDES010000020.1, read as the reverse complement.
CCACTTTTGAATTTGGTGAAAATCAATCTTCTTGTGAAGCTATTCAACTCAATGCTCCAATTAATGATGTAACCTATACTTGGTCTACAGGAAATCAATCTAGTACTATTGAAGTGAATGCAACAGATTGGTATACCCTTATTGTCAAAAATGATGATAATTGTACCTACGAAGATTCTATTTTTATAGAAATATTTGAATCACCTACGCTAGATTTAGGACTTGACCAAACTGCTTGTGATAGCTACGTTATATCAAGTTCTACATCTGCCGATAATTATTTATGGTCTACAGGAGAAACCCTAAGTGGTATCACAATTAATACAACAGATTGGTATAAGTTGACAATTACAGATGAAAATGCTTGTACCGCACAAGATTCTGTTTTTATTACTATCAATGAATCTCCCGTTTTTACATTAGGAGATGATATAAGTAGTTGTGTAGAGACCAATTTGGAGGTTGCACTTTCTGATGTGAATTATCTATGGTCTACTGGTGCAACAACTTCTTCTATTGAAACAACAGGATCAGATACCTATAGTGTTACTGTTACGACTAGTTCTAATTGTTCAAGTGTAGATGCAATTGATGTGACTATAGTAGATAATTTATCTATTAATTTGGGGGAAGACATTACTTCTTGCACAGAAGTTGAAGTATCCGCAGGAATTGAAAATTTAAATTATAACTGGACAGATCTTACAAATAATACTCCCTTACAAGAAACTTCTTCCACCTTGACAGTAGCTACAAGTGGAATGTATGCTCTTACGGCTACGGATAATTCGGGTTGTTCAGCAACAGATTCTATTGAGGTAAATATTGCAAATGCTTTAACAATTGAATTAGGAGAAACAATCATTGCTTGCGAAGAAGCTATTATAAATCCTAATCTTACCAACGTTAATTATCAATGGTCTACAGGAGCAACTACACCTTCTATCTTACTTGATAATTCTGATCTCGTTAGCTTAGTCATTACAGATGAATTTGGGTGTACGGCAGAAGACAATATAGAAGTTATTATATCTAATGATTTACAATTAAACCTTGAAACGCTTAATATCAGTTGTTTTGACTTAGCGGATGCCAGTGCTACTGTATTTGCAGATGGTGGATATGGAAGCTATACCTATCTTTGGTCTACTAATGAAACAGATACCAATATTACAGAATTAACTGCTGGGGAATATTCGGTTAGTATTATGGATGAAGCAGGTTGTGAGCAAATCCAGGATTTTACTATTGAAGCTCCAGAAGTTCTTTCCACAATAGCAAGCCTTACTCATATTGGTTGTAGTAATGAAGAAGGATTGATTAATCTCACTACTTCTGGTGGTACAGGCGCATATACCTATCTTTGGTCGGATGAAACAGTTGAACCCAATCTTACCACCACTACCCCAAATATGTATACCGTTACCATTACGGATAATAATAACTGTACGATAGAAGAAACATTTGAAATTACAGCTACTGATGGTATTAGTTTATTGGATTCTACCATAGAAAATCCAAATTGTGCAGATGAAACAAACGGAACAATTAATATAGAAGCTATCGGTGGTGAAGGAATGCTTTCTTACATGTGGACAAATTTATCCGATATAATGCCTCTTTCTAGTGCAACTAATCAAATTACTGGATTAAATGAAGGAGTATATCAAGTTGTTATTCAAGATGAAGGAGATTGTATAAGCACTTTTGATTTTGTATTAGAAGCTCCTCCTGCACTAAATTTAGAAATTCAATCAACAGGAGGCTGTGGAGAACAAGCAGGTAGCGCGTTTGTAAGTGTTTCAGGCGGAATAGGATCATACACTTATCTTTGGGATAATGGAGAGAGTACAACTGAAATTGAAAATTTAGCTAGTGGCGACTATAGTGTTACAATAACGGATGAAAACGCTTGTACAGAAAATGCAACAACAACGATTACTAATGTTCCTATGGTTGCGTTTGAATCCATCATTACACCTGTCAGTTGTGCTGATGAGGAGGATGGCACAATAGAAATATTGCCGATAAATGGATCCGCTCCATTTAGTATCGAATGGTCAACAGGACAATCTTCAGACATACTCGATCAATTAGACGCAGGGGTATATACCGTTTTTGTTTCTGATGCAAATGATTGTCTAACAATAGAGACGATTGAATTACAAGAACCAGATCCTCTAGCTATTCAATTTACTACTACTTCTTCGCCTTCTGGGGCGATTCAAATAGAAGCTACACCTACAGGAGGTACAGCACCTTATTTGTACTTATGGAATACAGGAGCTACGACCAATAGTATCATGGGTAATGAAGCGATTGTCTACGATTTGCTAGTTACGGATGCAAATGGGTGTACCTATAAAGCTGAATATGAAGTGAATACAACATCGACGAATACATTGTCAGACTTAAATTCTTTTTTGCTTTTTCCAAATCCTTCTCAGGGGCAATTCATGATTTCCTTAAAATGGGAAAAACAAATGGAAGGCAAATTATTTATTAGAAATGTATTGGGGCAAATTCTTGAAGAACGTTTATTGGATGAAAAAGAAGCATTCTTGACTTTTGATTTAAGGGCAGCAGTGAGCGGAATTTATTTTGTGGAAATACAAACAGAAAAAGGGATGTATACTCATAAATTTAGCATAAATTAAAATAATATTTCCTAAGAAATTCATACTAAGTAAGGGGTATTAATTAATTGGGCAAAAAAAAAGATTTTCTGAAATGGGCAAAAATACCGACAGTATGGAGGTTTTTAGACCTTTTTGGGAAATCTTAAATGATTTTTTTCTGACCGATTAATCCCCTAAAACTACTTATTTTGAGTAGAGAATACTTCTTTTTGCAGTAATGATGTTGGATTTTGTGCAGAAAATAACTTAAATTATACTTTTTGTAACAAAAAAATAGTTGTTTAGCATTCATTTTTGTTTTAGTTGTTAAAATAAAAACGCTAAATGATTTTTTTATGCTATTTTAGTAGGAAATTATACTTTTAGATATAGAAGTTGTTTAAAAATATATCTTACGGTCTACAAACAACACATTGAAAGCCAGTTCCTTCAGCTTTTTCTCGTTCCGTAGCGATGGCTACGAAACTCCAAAAGTGCTTCGTCCCGACTCTCAAGCCGTTATTCTCGACTAGCAACATAATTATTAAACAACTTCATAATTTAAATAAACATACGGAATAGTATCATGGGTTTAAAGTAGTTACTATTTCTTACAGACTACAAGGTTAAATGAACATGAATGTACTTATTATTGAGGATAATAAAGAGGATGCACAGCAGTTAAAAGAAATAATTTATGATTTGGGAGTAGCTGAGGTGGCTGTAGCAACATCCTTTGATGAAACAATTCAACTTAATCAGCAACAACAGTTTGATTTTTACTTTATCGATATTGATCTAGGAGAAACTAAAACAGGATTTGATGTAGCTCAAAGGTTACGCGAGAAAAGTAAAAAAGCTCCAATTGTTTTTATTACAGCTTATTTCTCTTCAAGAAATTATAATTTGGCAAAAGCTTGTATGCCCAATCAATTTTTAGATAAACCTATATCTAAATTAAAAATTAAACAAGCACTAGAATTATCTCTACTAAAACAACCCCATCAAAAGATTACTGACCGAAGTGAAAAGTTTCTCTACACTAAAGTAGGGAAGATGATTAGAAAAATTAAATTCGCCGATATTCTTTGGGTAGAAGTTGACGGTCGATACTCAAAAGTGATTGCCAGACAAAGAGAGTACCACATTAGTATGCATTTGAAAAGCCTAATGGAGTATTTACCACAGGAACAATTTCTTAGAATTCATCAGAGTTATGTCATTAACAAAGAGCAAATTGAGGCATTGTCACTTGTGGATAATTACATCCTTCTAAATGACCAACGCTTACCAATTGGTAGAATGTTTAAAAATGCTGTAAAAGGAGTCCTTAATATTATATAAATAGTCTTTCTTTTAATCGAAGAAGGTACTAAATATTTTAATATTAAAATGTATTTTTGTACTTTCAATAAAATCTCCAGCTTAATTTAAAACATCATATATTTACATTTGATTATAATCCTAACAATCAAATAAGCAGCTTTTCAAGAATTTATCTTTGGATTCTTCACACTTCAACACTATAATTTTTCAAACAGCTTGAAGCACTTTATTAATTAGATTATTGGTATTCTTTTTTGGTAAGTGAATCGTACAAAACTTAGAGATTTTTTCATACATAAAAAAGAAATTCAAACAGCTTCTAAAGCTTATAAAAATTCGTATAGTGATGTTCAACTATAGATGGCTAACATTCGTTTGTTTTCTCTTTCATCTTTCTTTAAATGCACAGTCTTCCAAAGCAGATAGTTTGTATCAGCTTTATGAACAAGAAGATTCCGTGTATTTGAAACTGAGTCATTTATTAAATGCTACTCGTTTCTACTACATGGAAGGCAATCTGGAAGAATCTAAACGTACATTCACCCTATTAGTTAATGAGGCAAAAGAATATAAAGCTCCTTATTTTGAATTATCTGCTTTAAATGGTTTGGCAATCCTAGAGGCATCAGAAAACAATGAAGTCAAACAAATTGAAATCTATCAAGAAATAATTCAACGGTATAATACTACTCAAGATACCTTGGTACTATCATCCTTTAAAATTGGGAATATATACCATAACCTATACAATGTATACATTAATCTTGGAGATAGAGAAAAAGCCTTTGAATCTTTAGAAAAAGCCCACGACTATTTTAGTAGTATTGATGACGACTATGGACTATCTCACACCTATACCTCTTATGCTATATTTTATGACGATATAGAGGAGTATGAAAAATCTATACATTACCATAAGAAAGCATTAGAGTCTATTCTTAAGAGTGAAATAAATAATGAAGACCCATCGGTCACCTTCAGGTTCAATAATTTAATTGATACCTATATCAGCTATAACCGTCTCGATTCGGCGCTTCATTATGTACAAAAATTTAATAAACTCAATATCACCCCCGCCCATTTTTTAGCCAACATTGATATGTTAGGTACAAAATCCAGAGTATATGCTAAAACGGGTGATTTCGAGAAAAGTAAGTTTTATCTAAACGAAGCCGATAAAGAATATAAGAAACATGAAGGTAATTTAACGCCAAGCTACTTATTTCGTTATCTTAATGGACGAGCATTTGTATTTGATGAAATGGGGCAAACCCAGAAAACAATTGCCGCTTATAATAGGATTGTGGAGCAATTTGAACCACAAGGATATAACGAATTTGTATTAGATGCCTATCAAAGTTTAGTACATTTATACGATTCTTTAGGACAAAAAGAATTAGCTTATGATCATCTTGTAAAATTACAAGTCGTAGAAGACTCCTTAAATGCTAATGAAATAGCGCTCAAATTAAATAATATGGAGTCGAAAATAGCATTAGTAGAACAAGAAGCCCAAAATGAAATCTTAGTAACAAGAGAACAACAAACCCGAGAAAATGCTGCTTTTTATAAAAAGGTAAGTATAGGGGCGATTATTATTATTTTATTGATTGCTGCATTGAGTTTTTTATTATACCGCACCTTAACTAGAAATAAAAAGATTTCTAGCAAACTTGCTCATTCTTTAGGAATAATTAATGAAAAAGCAGCAGAATTAGCTAATACCAACCAACAATTAGAGCTCTTTTCCTATTCTATGGCACACGACATTCAATCGCTCCAAAATAAGATATTATATTATGCAGAAACTACTTATAAAGACCTTGCTACTTCCTCTACTGAAAGCCGAAAAGAGGCTGCTTTAAAAACATTTGAAAGTGCTAAACAACTCAAATCATTTAGTAGTAATATGCTATTGCTCTCTAATGTATCGCATGAACCTCAACTAATGAAGGAAACGGATATAGAAGACGTATTAAAAGAAGTAAAGGCGAATCTAGAATTGTATATTCAAGAAAACAACACCAATCTTATTTATCAAAGCATGCCTACTCTTATTGTTTATAAAACTAGAATGGTACAACTATTTCAAAACCTTATTGAGAATGCCATTAAATATGCCCATCCTGATCGCAACACATTGATTGAAGTAGATTATGAAGATCAATATGAGTATCATCAATTTTTAGTGAAGGACAATGGCACGGGTATCAAACAAGAACAACAACAGCAAATCTTTGATATTTTTAATACGGGTAATCCTACAAAAGGAAGTGGAATTGGCTTAGCCGTTTGCAAGCAAATTGTGGAGTTTTATAGCGGAAAAATTTCCCTTAAACAATCTACATCGGAAGGCTCAACTTTCGAAATTTTATTGCCAAAATAGTAAAAACACATATGATGTTTTTATAAAATGTGTTTTTGACTTTCATCCTTAATACTTCCTTTTTTGTAAAGAAACAGTTTTGACAAATAAAAAGTAGAATTTAACAAAAAACAATTCTTTTGTGTAATTTAGACAATAAGTGGTCAAGTATTTGCACTTTTTAAAGCAAAAATCACAGTTCGTACCTGAAATAAAACATCTTATACGAAATTGATTAAGTGATTTCATAAACCACACCTTCAACATATTATCCTAAAAATTACAAAAAACTGGATAAATAATAACATTGAAATTATTCTTTAACGCCTAGTCGTTAGAGTGAAATGATATTTTCTATTTGTGCATGTATTTTATATATCCCTCTATCATAGAGGGATATTTTTTATCTATTTTGTGGCTACATTGTGTTGTAAAAAATGAATTAATTATCCTTCTTATTGAACTTAAAAGTATAGGTACTTTTTGCCCCATTTTCTATGCCCTCAATTGTTCGATGAAAGGCATTTGCAAGAAAAAAGTAAGTGACTTTTGAAGGATTTTTATAATCCTTATTTTCAAAAATGATAGTATCAGCACTAATCGTAGTAGCTCTAAAGATTTTTGGAGTACCATCTTTAATAACTGTGGAAATAAGAAGCGTTCCTCCTTTTACTTCCATGAAATTTTGTGCTTCATATAAAATTGCTCCATTTTCTTGATAGATCGCTGTTTGTTCGATCCGATCGTTTTTATAGGTCCAATTTTCCTCTAAAGTACCATCCCACGCCTTGGATGTCCACGTTCCAAGCAATTTATCTTTAATTAAATTGAGTAGGGAATCCTTCTTTTTTTCTTGAAATGTGGTTTCCAAATATTTCTGTTTCCAACTCCCATCTTCATAATTCCCCACGATAAATTGATAGGTAGAATCATTTACAAATTGCCACATATCGGTGACCATAGTAGTACCATATTGGTATTGATAGATGATATTTTTGTCTTCCAAAATTACCTCTCCTTGTGTTACTCCTCCAAAGACATCAAATTCCCAAAAGACAAATTTTTCTTGTTTGGGATCGTATTTTCGAATACCATGATTGCGATTGCCAAATTGAGTCTGCGCTTGATCGGTAAATCCTTTCGATTCGGCAACAATAATTTGCTGATTCAAATCAAACGAAAATTGGACTTCTTGCTTAAATTTACTTCCATTGCCCCATTTTCCCTCGGCTTCCCAAGTCTTATCCATCAAGTTGTGAAATGCTCCCCAATCAGTTGATTGAGCAGAAAGGAAAGTGTGAAGAAATAGAACGAAAAAAGCGGAATAAATTAGTCGTTTCATTTTGAATAAAAATTTCGATATTATCTATTTTTGAAAAACATGAATCATCCCGAATTTTAGGGGGATGAAAAGAAAGAACCTCTTGCGTAACTTTGAGTATTCTTACAAACTCAAAATGCAAGAGGTTTTATGCTTAAAAGCACACTACAAAAAAACAGAGAAAGATCGACTTTACCAAATGCAGGTATATTTCTACTCCACAAAACAGATCAGTACCTAGCTCCTTTATTATGTCATCTTGATGATAAGATAGACGCTCGTTTGGTTCGTACTTTTTCAGATTTATTTATTTCGATTCTTCTATACAGGAATACTATTTTAGGATTGGTTATCAGTGAATTAGGGAAGTTTATTTGTGGAATCAAACATGCTGCGGCTGGAACTAAACGCATTAGTAACTTGCTACGCTCTCCCAAATGGACGCATCAAGATATAGCGGATTATACGCTTGAACAAGTGGATTTGTATTATGAAGAACTCCGTCGTAAAGGGAAGCGCGTACTGCTGCTATGGGATGATAGTGTGGTGGAAAAGAACGAGAGTTGGTTAAGCGAAGGGCTATGCTCTGTCCCTAGTA